>JBBRFK010000288.1:0-4908 GCA_038224435.1 Cytophagales bacterium
ATACGTGGAAGCCACAGGACTGATCCAATATGGAAGCAGGCTCGAATATGTCAGATACTATCAATTGGATGATTTGACCAATCCCGATGACTTGGTCAAAAAATATGAGGAGCAATGGGAAGAAGAAAAAGTAGATGCGGATACCATTGAGGACAGGAAAAGGCAAACCGGCCGCTCCTTTGAAAACCTATCAAACTTTCTGAGTTTGGTTGCCTTCATCGCATTGCTTTTGGGTTGTGTCGGTGTGGCAAGTGCTGTCAATGTTTTTGTTAAAGAAAAGTTGGCTTCGGTGGCGGTTCTGAGATGTCTCGGTGTGTCAGCTTGGACGGCTATGAAGATATATTTGGTTCAAATTCTAATTATGGGATTGGCAGGTGCCGTTTTTGGATCTTTTCTTGGAAGCATTTTGCAATTTATTTTGCCTGCTGTTTTTGCGGATTTCCTTCCCGTAGATGTTACGATTGCCCTTTCTTGGAAAAGTATTGGATTTGGAGTGCTCACCGGGCTATTGGTTTCCGTTTTGTTCGCTTTGTTGCCTTTATTGAAGATCCGAAAAGTGTCTCCGATGGCTACTTTGCGTCCTGAGGAAGGCGAAACCAAAATCAACAAAGACCCATTGCGATGGGCGGTGGTTGTTGGAATTCTTCTGTTTGTATATGGATTTAGCTTTTATCTGCTAAACGGATGGAAACAGGCACTCGGATTTACCGGTTTCGTCGTTTTTGCATTTTTGATCCTTTGGACTGTAGCAATTGGAATCATGTGGTTGATACGGAAATTTCTCCCGATTTCGCTTCAGTATCCCATAAGACAGTCATTGGCCAATTTGTATAGGCCAAATAATCAGACCGTTTCTTTGATAGCGACCATCGGTTTGGGCACAGCGATGATCAGTACCTTGTTTTTTGTCCAAAACCAATTGCTGGATGAGGCAAAGTTTGCAGACAAAAAAGACCAACCCAATATGCTGCTTTTCGATATCCAAACCTTTCAAGTAGAGGCTGTGGCGGATAAGATCAGGAGTAAGGATTTGCCCATCATGCAGCAGGTGCCTATAGTGACTATGGGATTGGAATCGATCAATGGCCTGACCAAAAAAGGAAACGACACATTGCCCGAAGATGATAAAAGGTCAAGGGGACTTTACAACAGGGAATTTAGAGTGACTTACAGAGATACGTTGATCAGTTCGGAAAGACTGGTGACCGGAGAACTTCGAAAAGTATCAAATCCCGGTGATTCTGTTTTTGTCTCTTTTGATCAGGGATATGCCATGCGAACAGGGATCAAATTGGGAGATGAGATTATTTTCAATGTGCAGGGAAGACCGATCACGACTTATGTGGGAAGTTTTAGGGATATAAAATTTAATCAGGTCTCCACCAATTTTCTGGTGCTGTTTCCTGAAAATGTCTTGAACAATGCACCGAAATTCCATGTCCTGATCACAAAAACCAAAAATGACCGACAGGCTGCAGATGTGCAGTCAGAGATTGTAAGGGAGTTTCCCAATATCTCCATCATCAACCTTGGGGCAATCGTCGAGACTTTGGAGGAGATTCTTGGCAAGATCAGTTTTGTAATTCAATTTATGGCATTTTTCAGCATCATTACAGGGATTCTGGTTTTGATCAGCTCCCTGATCATCAGCAAATACCAAAGGATGCGGGAAAGTATTTTGCTGCGGACATTGGGTGCAGACAGCGGTTTGGTCAGCAAGATCAATACGTTAGAATACTTCTTTTTGGGATCTTTGGCTTCCTTGAGCGGGATTTTGCTATCCTTTTTGGCTACCTGGTTATTGAGTGAATTCGTGTTTGAGTTGCCTTTTAGAGGGGCATATAAGGAAGCCTTGATCGTTTATGTGGCAATTACTGCTTTGACTATTTTATTGGGCTGGCTCAACGGAAGAAAAATCGTAAAAATGCCTCCGATGGAGATTTTGAGGAGCTAGGGTTATGATTGCCAAAACAAAGAGGCCTTTGGGAAATACACTTCTCAAAGGCCTTTTTGGGTGAAAAAATCAAGGTTTTGGTTGGGTTTTTCAAGAATCTCGACGGAAAATCTTGATTTTAAAAAACCTTTTTGGAAACCTTAAAAATATTCAACTATTTTTACCCTTAATAGATATAATCAAAATTAAACATGAAAAAATTACCGGTTCTATTCCTCTTATTGCCTTTGTACCTGCTTAATCCAAACCTCTCGGAGGCACAGGTCCATGTTGGCGTTTATCACAGTGGTTTTATAAATCAAATAGGAATTGGAACCGATAATGAAAAACAGTATTTCGGTGAGTTAAGGTTTTTGGCGACGGATCTCATTGATTTTCCATTTGGTGTGGAAGGAATGTTTCATAGGAATTTTAGGCGAGGAGAATGGGTAAATTTACATGCAGGGATTATGTTAGGTATTTTTGAAGAGGGTAGTAGTGCTAGGGTGGGTGTACCTTTGGGACTTACATTTAAGCCAATTGCAGCGCACCGTAATTTTGCCATTTTGATGGAAGCAACGCCAAACATATATCCAGACTCAGGTAATTTTGCAATAAGGTCAAATATCGGTCTCCGCTATTCTTTCAGGAAGGAATGATTTAAATCCGTTTTTGTAAAAACTTAAATAAGCCGGCTATTATCCTTATTGGGATAGCCGGTTTTTTTATTGGGTGGAAAAGGATTATTTTGAACATGTCAAAAACCACCAGCCATGAAAAAAACACTGATTCTATTTGCCCTAAGTCTATTTTTATTTCCTACTGAAATCTTTTCCCAGATTATGCCTTCCCCTGACAGAAAGGAAGGCGAAGGACCTTATGATAAATTGATTTTCAGGGGTGTCACGCTGATAGATGGGACTGGTTCGCCGCCTATCGGTCCGGTGGATATTGTAGTCCAAAAGAATCGGATTACTGAAGTGAGGGTAGTTGGTTATCCGGGAATTGCGATAAAAGAAGACAGAAGACCAAAAGCCGGCCCAAATGACATAGTCATGGAACTGGAAGGTCATTATCTTTTGCCAGGTTTTATAGACATGCATGGACACATCGGGGGTTCCGGACAAGGTACCCCTGCTGAATATGTATTTAAACTTTGGATGGCGCATGGCATCACGACCGTGAGGGATCCATCTGCGGGGAATGGACTGAGTTGGGTATTGGACCATAAGAGAAAATCTGCCGCCAATACCATCACTGCACCGAGGCTTTTGGCGTACACGAGTTTTGGACAAGGTTCTGAAGAGCCGATTACCAATGCCGTTGAAGCAAAAGCTTGGGTCAATGAGAATGCAAAAAATGGTGCCGACGGGGTCAAGTTTTTTGGTGCCAAACCCGAAGTCATGCAGGCAGCATTGGAAGAAAACAAACGAATCGGCCTGAGGTCTGCCATGCACCATGCACAAATGGATGTAGCAAGGTGGAATGTACTCCATTCCGCTAGGGCGGGATTGACGACAATGGAGCATTGGTATGGACTTCCGGAAGCGCTTTTTGCTGACAGGACGGTTCAGGATTATAGGTTGGATTACAATTATCAGAATGAGCAGCACCGGTTTGCAGAAGCAGGAAAACTTTGGAAGCAGGCCGCCCCGCCATATTCTGAGCATTGGAATAAAGTAATGCAGGAGTTATTGGATCTGGATTTTACATTGGATCCTACTTTCAATATTTACGAAGCCAATCGCGATTTGATGCGGGCGAGGAGGGCTGAATGGCATGAAGAATATACCCTTCCCTCATTGTGGCGTTTTTATAAGCCAAGCAGAGAATCTCATGGATCTTACTGGTTTGATTGGACTACTGAAGAAGAAATCCTATGGAAGGAAAATTACCGTCTCTGGATGACTTTTATCAATGAGTATAAAAACCGTGGTGGGCGAGTGACTACCGGTTCGGATTCTGGATTCATTTATCAGCTCTATGGATTTGCATATATCAGAGAAATGGAATTGTTGAGAGAGGCTGGTTTTCATCCTTTGGAGGTCATCAGGTCATCGACTATGTACGCTGCGGAGGCTTTGGGAATGGAGAATGAAATCGGCACTGTTGAAGTTGGGAAGTTGGCGGATTTTGTGATTTTGGAAGAAAATCCGCTTCAAAACCTCAAAGTACTTTATGGAACCGGCGCTATCAGAATAGATGAAAACAATGAACCGATAAGGGTTGGCGGAGTAAAATATACCGTAAAGGATGGAATCGTCTATGATGCCAAACAACTGCTGCAAGATGTTCGTACGCTAGTAGGACAGCACAAGGACCGCGAGGAATCAAGGAAATTGAAACAGCCGGGACTGGATTGGTGATCAAAGAAACAAGAGCCAAGAAGCGAGAAACAAGAAACAAGAGCCAAACTGCGAGAACCAAGAACCGAGAAGCAAGAAGCGAGAGACAAAACTTGAGACTTAAGACATGAGAAACTTGAAGCCTTTTGTCCTAACCAAATTGATTGAATCAGGAAATCGGTTTTTATCGCAAACCCAAATACTTGGTATTAAATACTTTGTAAAGCCCCAAATATGCCACACATCCAACTCAACAATACCAAATTATTTTATATCCAAGAAGGAGAAGGGGACGAAGTGATCGTTTTTTCACATGGTTTGCTTTGGAGCCATAAGATGTTTCAAAGTCAGGTTGATTTTTTGAAGGCAAATTATACCGTCATCGCTTACGACCATCGTGGACAAGGCCAGTCCGAAGTGACTCCTGGACCTTATGACATGGAAATGTTGACGATGGATGCCTCTGGACTAATTGACAAGCTCGTCGGAAAACCGGTACATTTTGTAGGGCTTTCTATGGGAGGATTTGTGGGTATGCGGTTGGCGGCAAGATTTCCTGATAAAATAAAAAGCCTCATGCTATTGGAAACTTCTGCCGGTCCGGAACCGGTAGAAAACCTTCCTAAGTAT
>JBBRFK010000289.1:0-4906 GCA_038224435.1 Cytophagales bacterium
GGACTTGGTGAAGTTTGCAACTTCACCCTAATATCCTTACCAATTTGCAATTGGATTTTCCCCAAAACCCAACTAACGAAAGGTACTTGTTGAATATTTGAATTACAAATTCAAAATCATAAGAAGGCGTAATTACCTCCCAACAATTGTCGTGGCTACGCCTAGCGCCAACGCCAAAATACTCCGGGATGGGGTTTTTAGCATCTAACAATCTAAAACCTTTTTCCAAAGCTAATTCCTTCCCTTACTGGATAAAAGTCCACAGTGTTTTGATAAAATAGGCTCCTAGAGTATAGGCAATACGAAAAAAGAACCCACCTTCTGGTTTTTGATACCTATAGCCTAGCCCCATTAAGACTGTCGCATCCCATAAAAATTGGTCTTCAATTCTTTTTGAAGTATTCGGATTAAACATTAACTGAAGTATTAAAATTGCAGTTATCCCGGTCCCAATTTCCAAATGGTGGCGTGACTTTCCCCAAAAAGCAGTGACTTCAATTGGGATGTCAGGAAGCCAATGTGATGACTCAAAGAAAGGTTTACTTATATCATGGTACCACATCGAAAAACCGGTACTTCCTGACAATTTTAACCTTTCTTTTTGGTACAAAACACGACTAAAACCGACTGAGTATATTGCTTTACCGCCCAACTTCGCAAAGACCGCATTTTTAGCCGTAAAAAATTCAGCCTTCTCCTGGGCATATACCTTGTTTTGATTATAAAAAAAGAAAGCCATTATCGGAATAAAAAGGAATTTATTGAATAGTGATATACATTACTAAAATATAGTTGCTATTTCAAATGTTTTTATTTGATGATAACTTGTTTAATAATTACTTCTTTTTCAAAATGGATATGAAGAAAATACGTGCCCGATTGTAAAATTTTTATGGACAAACCACAGCCAAATTCCCCAAAAAGCATTCCAATCCAAAAGTATGCCTGAGCGCAGTAGTTGTGTCCATTGAGATTGGATTGTCCGCTAGGATGGAAACTAGTAGGACACACAGTAGTTGAACCGGTAATTGAAACTGATAATGCCACTCAATGTTGGGAGAAAAAAAACCAAAAACTGATGAACAAAATCAATTTTAAATCTACAAATACGAAAGAGGTTTTTATAATATTTTCATAAGTTCAATCCTAAATGTAGAGTTTAAACTAAATGTAAATTTAAAAACTGAACAAGTTAAATAATATCTAAATTTTATTTTCAGACTAGATCAGAGTTTCCGAGGCGGAAATGAGGTCTTCGATCATAGCAGCTATATCAGGAATTGTTTACGGGCAAAGAATTTGTGGATATGTGCTTTTTTACCACCGATCAACTAAAAAAATTTTGACGTTCAATTTAACCTACCTAAGGCAGACAAGTCTGCTGTGAAGTATGGGATATTGATAATAGACGATTGTTCCCACCAAAAGTGATTCGAAATGACTTAGTGAAATCATTGTGTATATTCATATATTAAATTGAATTATTTAGAGAAAAATATATTTACTTAACAAAAATGAAATAAATATATTATATTTACTTTTGTTAAGTAAATAAAACCATCATGAAACAACCTTCTCTTGGTGAATTCGAAGAACTTGTATTGCTAATGGTGGCTGCACAGCACGATGAGGCTTATGGGGTATCTGTGCTATCCGGCCTGGAAAATGAACTGGGAAGACAACTTAACATAAGTGCAGTTCACGTGGCACTCAAGCGCATGGAAGATAAGGGATTTGTCATTTCCCGATTTGGAGGGATTACTGAGGAAAGAGGTGGCCGACGCAAAAAGTACTACGTAATCACCGCCTTAGGCAAGAAAATCCTTGATGAGCAATTTGACCTGAGAAGTGCCATCTACCAACGCATTCCTAAAATTTCCTTCAGCTGATGCAAACCCCAAAAAGTGCAACCGCCTTTCTCCGCTGGTTTTGCCGCAAAGACTACCTCGAAGAGATCGAGGGAGACTTGGTAGAGGTGTATGAAAAGGAGGTAGAGGAATCTCCCCGCAAAGCAAAATGGAAGTTTGCATGGAGTGTGTTAAAGTACATCAGACCGGGTTTTGTCAAAAATCTGAGCCTAACGGCTTTTAATAATCCTATCATGGTTCAACATTATCTCAAAATCGGGGGACGGACCCTTCTCAAAAATAAAACCTATTCATTTATCAACATCATAGGGTTGACTGTCGGGATAGCCTGCTGTTTGTCTCTGTTTGTGTTTGTAAATTATGAGTCGGGGTTTGACAATTTTCATCCTCATTCCAATGAAACTTTTCGGGTCGTTCAGCAGACTACCTATCCCGATCAGACACTTTATTGGAACACCACAGCCTTTCCTTTGGCAGAAGCCCTGAGGAATGATTTCCAAGATTTATCGCTTGTAACCCAAACAGCAGGTCCTTTGAATCGGTTATTTGTGGTTGAAAATCAGGGAAATAAAAATGTACAGTTTGAATCTGATTATGTCTTATTTGTCGATGCCCAATATCCTGAAGTTTTTGAATTATTTTGGATAGAAGGTGATAAAACCACAGCCTTCCAACATCCCCACTCCGTAGTTTTGACGGAAAGCATTGCGAGGAAATGTTTTGGAAATACCATGTCAACTGAATCCATTCTCGGAAAAACTATCCTGCTGGCAGGCAAAGACCCCTTGCTTGTGACGGGTTTGGTGAAAGATGTTCCGGGCAATACCAACCTTCGTTATGAAATGTTGGTTCCTTACGAATTTTTTAAACTGAACAATCCTTATTATTCAACCAATTGGTCAGGGAATTATTCAGGAACTACATTTGTGGTAGTTCCTGAAAATAAATCTTCAGCGGCGATCGAATCCTCAATCGCTTCTTGGAAAAAAAAGTATCTCAATCAGGATGATGACTTGCGTATCTCCTACAAACTACAACCTTTAAAAAGCATTCATACAGAATCCCTTTATGGCAGCAGTCCTGGAGGCTATACAATGTCCGCAACAATACTTCAAACCGCAACCTTCGTAGGAATTTTCATATTATTGATCGCTGTCGCCAATTTCATCAACTTAGTCACTGCCAATTCTGTAGCCCGGTCCAAAGAAGTAGGTATTAGAAAAATAATCGGCAGCACCAAAACAGACCTTTTCAAGCAATTTATAATAGAAAATTCCCTATTAGTACTCATCTCCATCCTTTTGGGATCAGCGCTTTCCATGATTATGCTAAGCCAAGGAAATACGATTTTATCTTCATTAAACCTTCATTTACAATTGGGTTGGACTGATGCGGGACTTATCCTTTTACTCGGAGGACTTATCATTATTTTGGGCACTTTTTATCCTGCCATCGCATTTTCTGCAACTAAGCCTTTGCAAATTATCAGTGGCAGTATGGTAATTAGCCGTACAAGGGGTTTTTCGGTAAGAAAATCCTTGATGGTTTTTCAATTTGTTATTGTTCAGCTATTTGTTATTGGAGCTATTGTAGTAGCTGCCCAGATGGATTTGATCAAGAGAAAAGACTTGGGTTTTAACTCTGAAGCTGTACTGATGATCCCGATTCCACAATCAGAAAAATTACAAGTTTTAAAAAACGAACTGATAGGAAATTCAGAAGTTGAGGAAATCACCTTCGGTTCAGGCCCTCCAATGGCTATAAATGGTTTACAATTGGGTACGAGATACCGGTCATCTGAAATGGCGAATCAGCAGGGGATTGAATCGGAAATGAAAATTGGTGATGTCAACTATTTGAATTTCTACGGTCTTGAGTTGATCGCAGGAAGAAATCTCATAGATAACAAGGAGAATTTCGATGAATTCATTGTAAATGAACGTTTGATAAAATCACTAAACTGGACTGCAGAAGAAGCTATAGGAAGAAAACTTGTAATCAATGAAGGTGAAGGTACCATCATAGGTGTCACCCGTGACTTTCATAATAATTCATTACAAAACGACATTTCGCCCTGTATAATTATCAACTGGACTTACTTCCTGAACCTTGCATTTGTCCGAATCAAAAATGTAAATCCGATAGTGATGCAGTCGATAGAAAAGTCCTGGAAGGAAACTTTTCCTGCCTCCATTTATAAATATGAATTTATAGATGATTCAATAGCAAATGAATATTTTATTGAGACAATTTCTTTCAAAGGATTTACGCTATTTTCTTTCATAGTCATTGTCATTGGATGCATGGGATTGATTGGGTTGATGACATTCATTACTTCACGGAGAACCAAAGAAGTGGGAATTCGGAAAGTTCTGGGAGCCTCTGTTTCAGAAATTATTCTTTTCTTTTCAAAGGAATTTATTCTGATGCTATTGCTGGCATTTATCATAGCTTTGCCATTTTCATATTTCTTTATGCAGGAGTGGTTGAAAGGGTTTACCTATCACGTCGAGATGTCGATTTGGATGTTTTTAGGTGGTGGATTGATTACATTTCTGATAGCCGGACTGAGTACGGGTTATTTGGCTACAAAAGCAGCATTGGCAAATCCAATAAAATCAATAAAAAACGAGTAAAAATTACAATTTATTCAAAATTGAAAATTGCATCAATTACCGTTTTTTTTGGGTATCCTGTTGAGTGCAAGTCCAAAATAAACCTAACACTTGATTCTTATTGATCATTTTTATTGAGTGGCTCGGTCACAGTCACTTTTTTCTTGATGAAAAAATATCCAAAAAAGGTAAGCAGTTTGGATCATATTTACAGACAAGGCCAGCCAAGTTCGCCTTCCTAACCAAAGAGGACCAATTTTAGAAAAATCCATTCCTATTTTCAAAAAAACAGCCCTGTCATGTTTCAACACCTGACAGGGCTGTTTTTGAAATCAGATGCTTCAAACCAAATTCCCTTCCCCCAATAAAAGGAAAATCCCTGCAGCCAGAGCAGCACCCAGAAATGGACCCAAAATCGGCACC
>JBBRFK010000290.1:0-4905 GCA_038224435.1 Cytophagales bacterium
ATAAGGTAATCAAACCTAACCTCATCCACAAATTCGATATGGTTTTTGAAATCGGGAAAATCAGGATTGATCAGGAGGTTATGTTCTAAAGGATAAAAAGATAAGTTTAACCTAGCAGAGGGTACTTTTAAAAACGGAAATTCTTTTTCTTGAAGCCAGATTTTCCCAAAATCCTGCGTAACCTTAGCATGAGGCAATACATTCCAATTTTCCGGCAAACTATCTTTTTCCAAAGTTCCAATCAAATTGGGATCGAGAATTCCAAATTCAATCATGTACCATGATTTTCCTGAAACCGCATTTCCCTTGATGCAAAGGTATTCCAATAAGGATATGGCCGGCCCACTGCCGGCATATATCATTCCCATGCCTTTTGGATTCCATCTCCCCGCATTATACGAACAACTAAAAGGGTTTTTGTAATAGAATTCCGACATGATTCTAAAATACCGCATAGACTACTACAAAACATTGCCAAAATGAAGCGCATCCAAAGCTTCATCCACCAATTCCAAACCGATCATAGAAGTTAAAATCTTGACAGGAGCTTCATTGCCTAATGCCATATTAGGACTGTCTAACCATTGCTTGAGATGGGTAGTATTGCCAAAAAGATCAACCCCTTTTTTGATTACCTCATCTATTTTGAAAAACTGATAGGAACCTGGGGTACCTATTGGGCTTTTATTATCCCACCGGGAAACCGTGCTTGGGGACACAGAAGCTGCCTTGGCTATGTCGTGTATCTTTAAGCCAAGAAAGTCTATTATCGGCGAAATATCTTCAGAGAGCAGGTTTTTGTCCAATAACTCCCCTACTTCATCCATTCCCTTTGCTCTAGTAAATGCCGGGACAAAATAGCCATAACCACCCGGGATATTATATGACTTGAGCTGGCCTGACCTGCTTACCTGAAATGTCGGGTGATTACCATAAGCCGAACTTTGAAAATCCGTCACCAAATTTTCGGCCTTTGAATGGGCTTCCGAATAGTTTTTTGAATTTTTTGAAGATTTAATAGTCATCATATTTTGAAAGAATAAATGAAAAAATACTTTCATTTGACACTATAAAAATACTCATTTGACAAGAATTAAAAAAATTTTATAGACTTTTTTATTTACCTTTTTTCAATTCTTTTTCAATTTCATCCATATTTCCTTTTAAAGCCTGATCTATAATCTCATTCCATTGGGATTGAGCATCTTTATCCAAACCGTGTCTAGTCCTAGCATCATAGATTTCCTGAAGCCTGTTCATCTCTCTGTACGAATCAAAAAAAGCATCATTGACTTCCGCCTCATAATTTTCCAGAGTAACCTGCAATGCTTTCAATCTGTTGACCAGCCTGTTTCCAACGACCCGGGTGACATCAAAATGCTTTTGTTCATGGTTCAAAGAATAACTATTTTTCCCTTGGCCTTTGACCCAAGAAGATTCGGGAAGCATATAAACTTTGACTTCAATCGGAAGTACCAAAACGCCTTCTTCCATAAAAGGGGAACCTTCCATGGCTAGACTGGTAAAAATGCTGGCGTTGTATCCGCTTGTCTTATAGGGTCTTTCCCTGAAATCATCCCAAGAAAGCGTCCGGTTTTCATTATAAAAAACCGTATCCTGATCACTTTTATTCTTTTTTTCAATTATTTCCAACCTGACAGTTTTTGCTAGTTTTCTATTGTGGCTGGCATGATCATTTATCCAATCATTCAAAAAAACAATGGAGTTAGCTATTCCTCTATTTAAAATCTGGTTAATTAAATCAGTTCTATGAATGGACCTTTGGTAAGTTATTCCTGCTTCATAATCCACCAAATGAATAGGTTCAAATGATGTTTTAAGAAAATAACCAAATTTGATTTTCAACTCCCCAGAAGCAACCTTGCTGCTTTGTTGTTTCTCTGCAATTTTAAATTCCAAAACTCTCAATTGTATGGCCCTATCGGAATCAGTTTTTTTGATGGAGTTTCTATAAAAAGTTTTGATTCCTTCAGCTAATCCATTTTTTATCTTCGCTTTATATAATTGATTACCTGTGTTATATACTTGGCCAATTAAATTCAAATCCTTTTGAGTATTCAGGACCTCATACAATTCAAAACTGGCTGCATCTAAAACAATTTTATCAGATGAATTCAATTCAAATAGTTTTTCCTGGGCACTTGCATTCCAGAATATGATGAGAATCAAGAAACCTAAAACCAATAATTTTCTCTGCATTACGAGTTAACGCAAAGGTAAAAACAACAGTTCTTCCAGCGTGTTAGCAATGGTCAGGCACATATAAATAAAAAGTCACCCAATTATTCGCTTGGATGACTTCTATAACTTGGGTTTTTGGCTAATCAATTTTACTGATTATTTTTTTTCAAATATCAACCTCGCATGTCCCATGATTTGCCTTTCGAAACAAACCCTATTCGGTCTTACCCTCAAAATGGCTAGTTGATGTCTAAATTCCTTGTCGGTGATCAATTTTGGAATCAAAGAAGCAAACCATAAATACTTTTTCAAATTGAATTTATAAAACAGCTTGGTCCACTCCTTGTTGGTTTTGATGTAATCCAACCTTCCGTCACTGTAAAAAGTTTTTTTGAAAAACGGAGCTGCCGTTCTGATAATATGTTCATGACCATAAGCAATCCATGAATCCGGGTTGTGTTTCAGCAGCAAAGCAAAAATATAACTATCTGAATCCTTAGGAGCATTGATATCGATCTTGTCAAAAGGGATCATGTTTTTCTCAAAAACCATGCTCTGCATATAAAATTTTCCTCCCGGATTGAGCAGATTGGATACATGCCTGAAATAATCTTCATATACCTCATCTTGTTTTCCATTCAGGAAATCCTTGACGGAAGATACATGTTCAAAACTCCCAAATGCGGTCACTGCATCAAAAGTCCCAAAATCCTCAGGCTTCACAAATCTCGCATCTTTGATAAATGCTTTTAAGCCATTGTCCCGGCAAGCTTTGACCTGACCATCAGAGAGGTTTACACCTATGCCATCTGCTCCGACCACATCCCTGAGGTATTTCAACCAACCTCCCCATCCACATCCCAAGTCCAAGACTTTGCTTCCCTTTTTAATTCCAAGTTCCTTGGTCACAAACTTATACTTTTTAAGTTGGCCTTGTTCCAATGTCATGGAATAATTACCATTGTACATCGCATTGCTGAAATGTGCGTTTTCACCCAGACTTGTTCTGATAAATTTGTCAATGTTGGTGTAAGTAAAATCCATCTCCTTTTTCTTGTCCCACTCCTGCCCTTCTCTTTCGGCGATGCTCGATCCTACCCATTTTTTTGTGGTTGATTCCGGTTTCAATTCTTGTGTTTCCATTTTGGCTGTGTCTAGTTAGGTATAATTGAATAAAAATAAAATAGCGAAACTCAATAGATTGATTAATTTATGGAAAAAGTCTCAAAATAAAAAAGCAAAAAGTCAAATCCTGCTTGGAAAAAGCGTTTTGAGGAGTGACCCTCAAATCATGTTCAAACCAAGTTATAGCACTTGGAGGCATTTTGGCCAAAAAACTTAGCTTGTTCGGTCTTACTCAATTGTGAAGCGTAGGAAGTCGCGATATCAAGGACATCGTCATAGGTTGCTGACAAGGTGCAAACCGGCCAATCTGAGCCGAACATGACTCTTTCTGAACCAAATGAATCAAACACAATGTCAAGATAAGGTTTGAAATCATCTTTTTTCCAAAAATGCCATTCGGCTTCAGTTACCATGCCCGAGACCTTGCAATACACATTTTCCAACTCGGAAAATTTCTCTATGTCTTTTTTCCATTTTCTGATATTACCGGTTTTGATTTGGGGTTTGGCAATGTGGTCAAGGATAAATGGCTGATAAGGAAATGATTTGACTAGGAGATATGCATTTGGAAGGTGTTCGGGAAAAATCAGGATATCATAAGTAAATGCGAAATCCTGAAGCTTTCCTATGCCTTTCAAAAAATCAGGACGAAGCATAAAATCCAAATCCGGTTCATCCTGAAGCACATGTCTGAAACCTTTCATTTTTGGAAATTGCTTATAGTATTCCAAGCTTTCAGAAACACTTTTTGACTGAAGGTCAACCCATCCTACAATCCCTTTTATAAAATCAGATTCTTCAGCAAGGGAAAGCAGGTACGTATTTTCGGAGATTGTTTGGCTTGACTGAACAGCGATACAGCCTTCAAACCCATTTTTTTCCAAAATTGGTTTCAGGTCTTTAGGAAGGAAATCCCTTTGGATTGATTTCATCTCCTCATTCATCCAAGAATGAGCATTGGGGTCATATTTCCAAAAATGTTGGTGGCTGTCTATTTTGTGTAAACCCATTTCGCATCGATAAATAAATTCTAAATAGGTCAAAATATTGTGATATAAAAAACCAAAAACCTAAAAAAAGCCGGAGCAGAGCCCCGGCTTAAAATATCAATTACTGTAAGGTATTTTATGGAAGTTTTGGGGAATCTTTATCCGGGTCATGAAAAACCCTCGCCATGCCATTACTCAACAGGACGCCACCGTTTTTGCTATCATCAATACATACAATAGCACGTTTCAGGTTTTTTATTGAATTACCCTCAATAATCCCTGAGTAGACTACTCCAAGCACCACAGAATTTGCGCCAACTGTAACGGTACTTCTTCCATAGACGGTGAAGTTGTTTCCCGATCCGGAAATTACCGCACCATTACTTGCTTCGGATTCTCCTGAGGCAACTGCATTGAATTTGATGGCAAAATCTTCATTTGATTGGTCAAAAAATGTAATTCTGTAAGCTACAAACCCGGTATTGACGGATACATCCCCGGGAATATTGGTTTTCAAGAGAAGATTTGGATTCATATTGAATGTTCCTTCTACAATCGGCGGATTGGTTCCTTTGTAGACTTCAATCCC
>JBBRFK010000291.1:0-4902 GCA_038224435.1 Cytophagales bacterium
AAGCGCATGCGGAACCTCAACCCCGATGAAATCTACGATCAGGTAGTCGCCATCAAAGAAGAGGCAGAAACATACTTCAATCGTCCCCTGACCAATATTGTATTTATGGGTATGGGCGAACCACTACTGAACTATGCCAACGTCATCGAAGCGATTGACAAGATCACTTCACCCGAAGGCTTGGGAATGGCCGCCCGCAGGATTACCCTTTCCACAGTCGGGATTACCAAGATGATCAAAAAATTGGCAGATGATGAGGTCAAGTTCAACCTCGCCGTTTCTCTGCATTCTGCCATCAACGAGACCCGAAGCCGCCTCATGCCGATCAATGATACCAATCCTTTGGAAGACTTAGCGGAAGCTTTGAAGTATTGGTACCAAAAGACCAAGCGTAAAGTCACCTACGAATACGTGATCTGGGATGGGATCAATGACAACGAAGAACACGCGAGGGCATTGGCAAAATTCTGTAAAATCATCCCTTCTAAAGTCAACATCATCCAATACAATCCCATCGATGAAGGGGAATTCCGTCAGGCATCCAAGGAAGCAGTCGAGATGTATGTGCGGATCTTGGAACAAAACGGCATCGTAGCCAAAGTCCGCAAATCCCGCGGTCAGGATATCGATGCTGCCTGCGGTCAGTTGGCCAATAAGAATGAGGTGGCGCAGTTGGGATAAAAGAGATAGGTTGTTTACCTCAAAGGCGCAAAGGTTAGAAAGGAACATCCAAAGCGCCATTTTGAAGATTGCTTTAGGCAAGATTTAGTTCCCAAATCCTATCGGTTTTTATTCCGGTACTGATGAACTCTGTAGGTAGATTGAGCATAAAGCACTATTCTTTCCCCCTATTTACCAGAATCTTTTAAATCTAAAAATCCTTTATATTAGTACCATGAGAAGAGACAATATTAAAACTGAAATTCAAAAAATAATTGACAAGGTTCCAGATGACATGCTGGAAGATATCTACCAAGTATTGAAGGATTTTGCAGATAAGAATCCTGATTCGATTAAATTATCCCATAATTTAAATAAGATTTTGTCAGATGATAAAGGACTTCTTGAACGATTGGCAAAATGATTTTTATTGAAGATGTTCTAAAAATACATCATGTATTAATTGAAAAATTTGGTGGGTTTCCTGGAGTACGGGATAAGGAACTTTTGGAGTCTTCTGTTTTTAGACCATTTAATACTTTTGATTCAGAAGATTTGTATCCAACTCCTGTTGATAAATCTGCAGCTATAATTGAAAGTATTGTTAAGAATCATCCATTTGTCGACGGAAACAAAAGAACAGGATATACTTTAATGAGGTTGCTTCTTTTAAATGAAGGATTGGAAATTGAAGCAACTGAAAATGAAAAATATGACTTTGTGATAAAAATAGCTGAAGGAAAATCCAATTACGAAGAAATAAGGAATTGGATCCAGAGAAAAACTAAAAAGATATAGAAACTTCACCATTGCTATAATCCGCAAATCCCGCGGTCAGGACATCCATACTGTCAGTTGGCAAACAAAAATGAAGTGCACAATTGGAGTAGTCGTCATTCAGGCATTTACATCACTTCCTTTTTTTTCCATTCAAACCATTTTCCCAATTTTTTTGACCCTGTTTTGGGTTTGGATAAAATATTTATAAAAATTAAAACTAAATTCAACTGTAAAACAAACCTTGAAGAAAGTTGACCGTAATGGTTAATGTCTTTCATAACAAAACCATCAAATCCAAAACCCAGATCACAAATGAGCAGCTTAAAGTATTCCTTTTTTTTATTTCTTCCACCCATTTCAAAAGCACTCTAATATCACCGAACTCTCAGAGAAAATCCTCAAAATGACAGAAAGCTATGTCAATGATTTTCCTGAGGAAAAGGTTTTTGTCCACTTGGACAAAAGCACCTATGCAGCCGGCGATATGATTTGGTTTTCTGCCTATGCCACTGCCGGAAGCCCGGATTTGCCATCGCCTTTGAGTAAGACCGTGTATGTGGATTTGTTGGATAATGAAGGCAATCTGCTTCAGCAGCGGACGGTCAAGATGGAAGACGGTCAGGGAAGCGGGGATTTTAAGTTGGATAATTTCACAAAAGAAGGTATTTACCATATCAAAGCTTATACCTATTGGTCCAAGGGATTCGGTGCTGAATTAGTTTTTGAGACAAAAATTGAGGTTTTTGAGCCATACAATCTAAAGTTTCAGCCTTCAGTGGTTTTTGAAAAAACAGAAAATGGGCAGGAAATTCAATACCTAGCTAAAATTACCGCGGTAGACCGCAATTTGGCTCCACTCAAAAGCGAAAATCTTGAATACGAATTCACAAGTGGCGGCAATCTGATCAAAAAAGGAACGGTACAATTAGATGAAAATGGGGCAAATACACTTGGATTAACGTTGCCGATTTCTGCTTCTGACAAAGGTTCTGAATTGATTTTGACTTGGAATGAGAATGAGGAATACGGTATTTCACGAAAATTCATACTGCCATTTTCCAGCCGCAGTATTGATATACAATTTTTACCGGAGGGCGGTGATCTGATTTCGGGGTTTAATAATAAAGTAGCTGTAAGGGCAGTATATCCCAATGGTTCACCAGTACAGCTTTCAGGCAAAATCAACCTTGGAGAAGAAGAAATTGATTTTGCCACCAATGAATGGGGACTGGGAGCTTTCAGTTTTATCCCAAAAGAGGGTCAAAGTTATGTGTCCAAAATTACCGTCAAGGATCAATCTTTTGAGAAAAAACTTCCTCGGGTCAAGGTGCAGGGAATTAACCTTGCTGTAGACAATACCAAGGATTTGGTCTTGAACATATTGGTTCAGGCCAATGATTTCAAAGCCATTTCACCCACAGCAGAAGGGTTGCTCGTGGTTCATGCACGTGGCAGGATCGGTCACATGCAGGTAATCAACCTTTCAAATGGAGTCACCGGTGCACGGATCAACAAGGTCAATCTTGCTCCCGGAATCAATCAGGTAACGATTTTTGAACCAAGTGGAAATGCATTGGCTGAGCGACTGGTCTACATTCCCACTCCTGAAAGAAAGATTACGCTCGATGCCTCTTCCATTGAAACCAAGCCAAGAGGGAAAAATTCTTGGAAACTGACCTTGGATGGAGAAGGATTTGAAAAGGGTTCTTACTCTGTTTCCATCACTGATGCGGATGAATTTTCAAGTAATATTTCCTCCAATATCATTTCTTACCTCAAGATGGAGTCCGAACTCCGTGGCAACATCCATTCTGCCAAGCATTTTTTTGGAGAATCAAAAGATGCCGAAGGACTTGATTTGATCATGTTGACCCATGGCTGGAGAAGGTTTGATTGGCAATCAGTATTGTCAGGAAAATTTGAAAACCCGAATTTCATAGAACAGGGAATTAATATTACCGGAACCATCAAGCCAAAATCAGGAGGGAAAAGAAATGTGACAGGAGGGATGATCAACGTATTCAGCAAAGGAAAAGAGGATGATTTTCTTGCGATTGAGTATAACGAGACTGGGAAATTTATCATCGATGACATGGTTTTTTCGGATATCACGCTTTTGACGATTTCTATCAATGACAAAAAGATGAAGGAATTTGTCGATTTGGATGCCCCGATCGCCAAGTATGATTCATGGACAGGCTTCAAGCCTTTGGTCAAAGGCTTTCAGGTCAATCCTTCCTTACGGGATTACCTTGAAAATGCCGAGAAAAGGAGACAGGCAGCGGCTGCATTTGACGAAATGGATCTGGTGGAGATAGATGAATTTGTAGTCCAATCCCAAAAATATCAGCCCGAAACCGAAGAAGTCACCCGAGTCTATGGTAAAGGAGACATGACATTGGTGCCATCAGAAATAGGGGGCTTTGAAGGGTATTTTGATATCTGGCAATTGTTGCAAGGTAGATTCCCAGGAGTGCAGATCAAACCAAGCACCATGGATGGACCACCTAGACTTTCCTATCCTCTCAAAAAAGTATGGTATCGATGCGGTGGAATATGTGAACCAGTTTTTTATGGACAAAGCCAAAGACATGAACTACCTCCGGGAAATGAAAACCCGGGCAGAAGGCGAGGGTGTGACCTCTGTTTTGATCATGTGCGACAGGGAAGGGATGCTGGGGGCGGCGACTTCCGAAGAACGCAAACAGACCGTAGAAAACCACAAAAAATGGGTGGAGGCCGCCAAGTTTTTGGGTTGTCATTCTATCCGTGTCAATGCCTACACAGCCGTGCCATGGAGTGAAGATCCAAAGGCCGAGAAGCAGGCTATTGATGTCTGCAGTTCTGGCTTGAGGCAATTGTGTGAGTTTGCCGATGATTTTGACATCAATGTCGTGATCGAAAACCATGGAGGATTCTCCAGCAACGCCAAGTGGCTTGCCGAAATGATCAAACAGACAGCACACAGAAGGGCAGGTAACTTGCCTGATTTTGGCAATTTCAAAATCTTTTCAGATGACAAGAGGGTTGTTTCCTATGACTCCTACCGTGGTGTGGACGAACTTATGCCCAAAGCTACTGGAGTCAGCCTGAAGCCGACCGTGTGGGATGACCGCGGCAATGAATCTGCCTTGGATTATAACAGGATGATGAAAATCGTGCTTTCCCATAACTATCATGGCTATGTGGGCATCGAGCATGGTGAAAAAGACCGGGAGTGGGAAAGCATCGTCGATATCCGCAATACCTTGACGGAGTTGAGGGAATTGATGAAGGGGTGATATAAAAAAGTTTTGGCCTTCCCCAATATGCTCAAATATCGGGGAAGACCATTTTTGATTTTTTTAATTAGATGGGTTTTGCCCAAACATTATCCCATCCAAATCAGAAGTAACCATAATATTAGAACCCAAAGTAACTCCACAAAAAGTTTTGGTGTTCTGGTCAAATTTACAAAACACA
>JBBRFK010000292.1:0-4871 GCA_038224435.1 Cytophagales bacterium
GATCTTCATAAATCACATCATCCTCACAAGGATACCTTCATTGGATTCACTGCATTTTTCTATGAGCCCCATTTCCCCGTCCAAAGTCGCCATCATCATCATCAACTGGAACGGCTATGCCCTGACCAAGGCTTGTTTGGAATCTTTGCGAAAGGTCACCTATCCCGAATTGCTTACCATTTTGGTGGACAATGGATCTGTGGACAATTCGGGTGAAAAACTGAAAAAAGAATTTCCTGAAGTGGAGCTATTGGCAAGCAGAGAAAACCTAGGATTTACCGGAGGCAATAACCTAGGAATGCAATGGGCCTTGGACCAATCCTTCGATTATGTCCTTTTGCTCAACAACGATACCGTAGTCGAGCCGGATTTCCTCCAACCAATGGTTTCATTTTTGGAAGAAAACCAGGATTACGGAGCGGCCCAGCCTAAGATATTGTACGAACCAGCACGTGACATCATCTGGAATGCCGGTGGAGGTTATTTCAAATGGCTGGAAATGACTTGGTCGGTCGGTATAGGAAAGACAGATCAAGGCCAATTCGATGAAGAAAAGGATACCCCATGGATTACAGGCTGCGCCATTTTGGTAAGCACAACTGCAATCCGCAAAGCCGGGATGCTGGATGACAGGTTCTTTGCTTACTACGAAGATGTGGAGTGGTCATTCAGTTTACGGAAGCATGGATACAAATTAAGATACCTTCCGCAATCAAAAATTTACCATGTGGCTGGAGGTTCATCCAAAAAAGAAAAGACCAAGGAAGGGATTGTCCCACCTATCATTCATTTTTATAGAACTAGAAATAACCTCTTTTTAATCCGAAAGCATTCCAATCCATTGTCCTTTGTATTAAGTTTGCTTTACCAAACTGTAAGAAATGCTGCCTTCATCCTTTTTTTGGGCTTGAATGGCAGGTTCCAAAAAGTAAATGCGATTGTGAAAGGACAATTTGAAGGGCTTTTTGCCAAATGAAATTATAGTGATGAAAAGTACTCAAACAACGGTTTTTCCTGACATTGAAGCTTATTCCAAAGAAATCGGACTGAGCCCCGAAGTGTTGCGGGAAGCTTTTAAGCTCGAAAACCACTTCCATAAATTGTTGGTCAATGAAAAGGATGCTCTGAAAAGAGAGGCTTTGTATGATGAATTTTATGGTACCCTACTTCAGTTTTATGGCAGGACAGCAAAGCAAGACGAATCCTTAGCCCAAAGGATAGCAAGTAAAGACCCACAGGTTACACTTTTTGAAAAGGAACTGAAAGGAAAATCCATTATTGATTTTGGATGTGGCGAGGGATATTTTTTGATGAATATCAAAAAGAAGATTCCTTATAAAAAATTGACAGGGGTAGATGTTTTTATTCCTGACACACTCAAAAACCATCCCCATATTCAGTTCATTGCCTCGGGGATTATTCATTTCAGGTCAGCCGAAAAATTTGAACTGGCATTTTCGGACAATGTAATCGAGCACCTTTCTCCTTTGGATTTGATGGACCACCTGCGGTCTGTCTATGAGAGCCTTTTGCCGGGAGGAAAATTTATTTTGGTCATGCCAAACAGGCTTTTTGGTCCCATGGATGTGACTAGGATTTTGGACAATTCAAGTTCTGGCAGGATTCAGGCACAAGGTGGCCACCTCAATGAATCTACCTACCATGAAATGGTCAGTGCATTGACAAAAACCGGATTTGTTAATTTTGAAACTGTACTCCCCATTCCCAAATTCAAATACAGTACCTTCAAGAACAACCGCATCAAGCCTGATTGGATTATCGGTATAGAGCAAAGTAGCTTTTTATTGAATATATTCAGGGGGGTAAAAGTCAAAGGCAGGTGTCCTGTAAGGTTTACCGTCACCTTGATCTGTCAAAAGCCCGAACTGCATTGATCGCTCTGATACTCTTTATTCTGGCCCTTTTGGGTTATGTCCCGCTGCTTTATTTCACACTTAAGGCAATTGCCTTCAAGGGAAAGTGGGAGTATGCGGTGTTTTTTTTGGCGGCATACTTGCCTTTTCATATTACATTTTTGAGCATAGTTTTTCAGGCTACAAATTCCACCTTGGCAGTTACCTTTTTTCAATTGGCAAAGGACCTGGTGGTGATCCTTTCAATTTTGTCTTTTATTATTTACAATAAGAAGATTTTTGAATATTCCTTTCGCTTCAATGCTATTGATAGGGTATTTTTAGCCTTTTTGGGATTGGCTTTATTGTTCTTGGTTTTGCCTATTGGGGAGACGGGATTTGTCAACAAGCTGTTGTATTTCAAAAACATGCTTGTGCCGGCCATGGTGTATTTTGTGGGGAGAAATACCCGGTTTGAAGACCGTGAAGTAGGGCGGCTTTTTAAGGTAATTTTCATTATTGCCATTTCAGCTTTTGGAGTCAATGTCTTGGAAGCACTTTCCAACACCCATTTGCAGCAGTTTACCGGCTACACGTTATTCAATCAGGTATTCAACAACATGGAACCTTCCGGAAACTTTGGGTTGTCATGGACTTTCGAAACCCAAGCGGTTACCAAGCGATTTGCCTCCTTCTTTTCTGATCCATTAGAGATGGCTAGTTCAGTGCTTTTGGGATTTGCTGCCGGCCTGATCTGGTTTTTGACTTCCAAAAGGGAAGATTCTTTTCCCTATATTGTTATTATGATCTGCGCTATGGGCAGCCTGTTTTTATCTAGCTCAAGAGCTGCTTTTGCGGCGTTTTTTATCATGATTTTCTTTATTGCGCTGATTTTCAAGCTCAATAGGTTGATACTTTTCGGGTTTGGTTTGTTTATGACATTTGTCGTATTTGTGATATTCTTTGCTTCTGAAGATTTCTATTATTTCGTGATAGACACCCTCACTTTCCAAAATGCTTCCAGTGTCGGCCATGTAGTGGAATGGCTGGTTGCTCTTGAATCCATGATCGAAAATCCATTTGGAGTCGGTTTGGCGATGAGTGGCAACTCAGGCAGCGTGACCGATGAAGCAAGAATCGGTGGGGAAAACCAATTTCTGATCTATGGCGTGCAGTTGGGGTTTTTGGGAATGGTATTGTATATTTTGTTGCTTGTATTTGGTATCAGCCGATCGATCAAAGTGTTTAGAATGACGGATAATGTGATGTCCGCAAGGATTGCTTTTACAGCTGCGGCTGTCAAAACCGGTCTGTTGTTGCCGCTCTTTACTGCCAATGCGGAGTTGTATGCGTATGTCAGTTGGATATCTTGGTGGATGATCGGCTATACCATGAATGAATATTCCAAAATCAAACACCGTCATGACTAAGCCAAAGGTCTTGATCGATGTTTATTACCTGTATGTAGCCCAGACAGGCATCAAGACCTACATTGTTTCTTTGTGTGAGGAGATTTCCAAAAATCCAAAAAGTGAAATGGAATACATCATCAGTCCTGACTATATGGAAGTCCTTGAAAGCAACTTTTTTAGGGGAAAAACCAGCAAGTGGAAAAACATCCTTTTCCAGGGTTTATATTTTTTACGAAAGCAGTTCATACTTCCGTTTCTTTCGATATATCACAAAGCCGACCTGGTTTTCAGTCCGGATATTTTGAGTCCGATTTTGTCAAGAGGAAAAAAAGTTTCCGTGATCCATGATACTTTTTTTTGGGACAATCCTGAGCATTACCAAAGACATTGGCTCAAATATTTCATGTATTTTTTGGCCAAAGGCCTCAGTAGAAACGGGCACATCATTACCATCACTGACTATTCCAAAAAGAGCCTTCAAGACTTGGAAGCTTTTAAGGCCATACCCATCAGAGTGGTTTATCCCGCCTCCGGGCTTTCATCAAAGGCAATCACAACTGAAGAAAATCCGGTTGTTTCCTCTAGGTATTTTCTTCACGTCGGCGTTTTGGAAAAAAGGAAAAACCTCGGCATGCTGATCACCGCATTTGAAAAACTGGTGCGGTTGAAAGGTTATGAAGACATCCGTTTGATCTTGGTAGGGCAAAGGGGACCACGGGAAAAGTTGGATGATTATGACTATTTGACCGGTTTGGTGGCTTCTTTGGGATTGACAGATAAAGTCGAATTTACAGGATATGTTGCACAAGAAAAGCTGGCGACCTACTTCCAAAATGCCTTGGGATATGTTTTTCCTTCTGCCAATGAGGGCTTTGGGCTACCTGTTTTGGAGGCTTTTTCTTTTGGATTGCCTGTGATTATTTCCAGACAGGGAGCCTTGATGGAAGTAGCCGGCGAGGCAGCTTTGGTTTTGAAAAAAAATAATTCAGAGGCACTTTTTCAGTCCATGAAACTATTGGTAGATGATGAAAAACTGAGAAAGGATTTAGGGGAAAAGGGGAGAATCAGGTTGAAGGAATTTTCCACGGAGAAGTTTTTCCTATCTTTGGAACAGACTTTTAAAGAAATTTTGAATGGGTAATTTCCTCGGCAAAACCATCTCCAAACTCAGCGGTATAGACCTCAGCAATCGCTTTGGTACTGATTGGGATTCCCTTTCGACCTTTGGGGTGATGGTAAGGATGGGCTTATGGATGTTGAGAGGAGCATTGGTCAGGTGGAGGTTTGGATCTGCCAAAGGCATGTTTCTGATCGGAAAAGGCGTCACCATCAGACAGGCATCCTATATCCACGTAGGCAAAAATTTTATCGCCCAAGACCATTGTGAGATCAATGGGCTTTCCCAAAAAGGGTTGGTTTTTGGTGATAAGGTGACAATCGGCAGTTATGCGATTATCCGGCCCACCAACTTATATGGAGGTGAGGCAGGAGTCGGTCTGAAAGTCGGAAACAACAGCAGCATCGGGCCATATAGTTATATCGGTTGCTCTGGATATATCGAGATCGGTGACAATGTCATGATGTCCCCGAGGGTGAGTATTTATTC
>JBBRFK010000293.1:0-4853 GCA_038224435.1 Cytophagales bacterium
TCGTTCTGCTCCGATGACACTGAGCTTGCTTTTTTTCTGGGTCTCTTTAAACTGTTCCCAGTCTTTCTGCCCACTTCCTTTGCCAGGCTTACGCACCGTTGGGCAGTGATGCAGGTCAATCGGAATGGCTCGGGCTTGTACTGCACCCATCTTGGTGAAACAGGAAAGTGAAAGTTGTATAAAACGCTGTCCCCAGATCAAATTAGTCTGGAAAGGAGGTCCCAAAGGGTCACGAAGCCATCGGGCTCCGAATACTTTTCTTCCCTTTTTGCGAAAAAGGGTATCGTCCATATGGGCGAAAACATAGTGCTCGCCCGGATCGATCAATCCGACAACCTGTCTTCTGATCACCCCGAAGATCCCCGCAATATCCATCCGATCCCCTTTGAAAAGGCGGTAAGCAGCGCTCCAGTCCTTAAACTGATCTCCACAGGCCGTGAGCCAACCGGTGACCGTGTGCCGTCCCATACAGGTGAGTACGCCACTCATCAGCTGCCTGGCTCTTAACCACGTTCGAGATTGCTTGAAACAGGACTGGCATTCCAAGAAAAGTCCTTCCAAAACTTCTTTCAGATCTTCTTCGGGAGTTTTTTTTTAAGACCAGCCACAGACTGGTCACTTCGCTGAAGTACCAATCTTTGATGATCATCGATAATCCATTCTACCACTTCGCCTTGCTGAAATTCGATGGCCTGGGCTACGGCGGCAGGAAAGTTGACATACCATTGTTCACTTTTGGCTCTTTTGATGAGCTGCAATTTAGTTGAATATCCCATATCTAGTCAATTAACTAGATACAATATCGACAAAAAAAAGCCATAATTCCAAATTATGACCTATTTATTTTTAATATCTAGTAAATAGCCAAAGGAAAGAAAAAGGCTTCTTATATAAAGAAGTCTTTTTATTTTTTAAGAGAATATGTATTTTACGACGCTAATAGTGAATGTAAATTTAGATTTCTCCCAAAATTGAAAGCCCTAAACCTGTTAAAACCACGATTTCTATTTTTTTACTGCTTCTCATTTGCCTTTCTTTTGTTTACTTCGGAAGGCAAAGCTCAGGTGGGTTTTCCATATTGTGAGACATTCGATGGCGGTGGAACCCAATCGGCCACGGTTTTTGGTGGTAATGCCAGGATTGTGGACGGCACACTCCGCCTTACCGATGCTGTCAATGAGCAAAACGGATACATATATATAGATATTCCCTTTTCTTCAACTTATGGGATCAAAGCTGAATTTGAATTCTTTATTTATGGAGGAAACGGTGCTGATGGCCTGACCGTCTTTCTTTTTGATGCCGAGATACCTTTTTTTACGTCGGGAGGATTTGGAGGTTCACTTGGCTATGCACAAAGGAACAATCAAAACGGTCTTTCTGGCGGATATATAGGAGTAGGATTTGATTCTTTTGGAAATTTCGGGAATACCTCAGAAGGGAAAATCGGTGGATTTCCTGGGATGGACAATGTTTTGATTCCTAATTCGATAGTGGTGCGTGGTCCTGGCAAGGGTCTGACAGGTTATGAATATGTTGCAGGCCGAAAAACTACTTTGTCCGGAAACGATGGGCTATTTCCAGAAGATCAGTTTTCGATAAGTTCTGGAGGTCCAGGTTCTGGAAGGATTACTGACCCGAACAAAGTTGGGTACAGGAAGGCATTCATTGAATTAGAACCAGATCCGGGAGGCAATGGATACATATTAATCGTCAAAGTAGAGGCCACTACTGAAGAGAATAATCCAAAGTTAGTGAGGATACTATTCAAACAATTTGATTTCCCTGCACCCCAGAACCTAAAAATCGGATTCACCGCGTCCACAGGGGGATTGAACAATATCCATGAAATCCGGAATTTGATTGTGGAAGTTTCTAATGAAGATGGCTTGTCGGATCCGGAGGGAGTGGATATCGATGACAAAGCTTCTTGCGAAGGGCAAGAAAATACCTATGAGATTACTACTGAAGAAGCTACGTTGCCAAATGATAATTCCATTATCAGGTGCCTGCAATTTTATGGTTCTATGGAAGACATCCAAGCAGAGGAGGGTGACATTTGCTCGCAGGCCAGATGCCGGCCGGAAAACCGCGTTCTTGTATTGCCACAAGGAACTTTCCGTGCCTCAGATACGGGAGGAGAATTTATTTTTTTCCCTAACATTGGATTTACCGATCAGACCGTCCAAGTATATTACACCATTACCGACAACTATGGTAAAACGTCTTCCGGGAACTATATCAAACTTTTGATCAAGGAATCTCCCGAGCCTGTCAGTATTTTGGCTGAGGGAGAGGAGGAGAATAAAGATGAGATAAGGCTTTGTGTCGGGGATCCTGTCAATTTTAAGGCCGTTGGAGACGAAGTTTATGTCAGACATGAATGGTATAGAGATGATATTTTGATCCCCAACTCGGACTTTCCCCAAATCCAAGCCATTCTACCCGGAATTTACAAAGTCATTGCCTATAACTCCAAAAGCTGTCCTACTGAATCATCCGGTTTTACCCTAATCAATCCTCCTTATCCTATGCTCTCGATTGACAATCCTGTGGTCGGATGTGAACCGGGAATGTCACTTGATATTCGAAATTTCATTTCAGGGCACGATGATACTCTAAACGATTACCAGTTGGAGACACCATTAGGGGATTTTTTGGAAAATGAAGAAATGGGTGAAATCTCTTTGTCAGGAAATTATTTGATTAGGGTGAAGCACAAAGATTTGACCTGTTGGTCTGAACCAATTCCTTTTGAAGTCATTATCGTTGAGGTAGCCCTTCAGGCAAACTTTGATTTTGAAGTCCAGGGAACTGGGGTCAAAGGAGATGAAGATGGTGGTATTTTTCCGGATGATATCATTCAGTTTACTGACCTGTCGGCTGAAGATGTAGTCAGTTGGTTATGGGATTTTGGTGACGGTACAAGTTCAACAGATAAGAATCCTACCCATGTCTATGGGAAAAAAGGGGTTTTTCAGATAATATTGACGACTACCGATAACTTGGGCTGTGTTGCTGAAGTTACTAAGGAACTTTCAATCACCAAGAGTTTCAGGGTAATGTTCCCGACTGGCTTTACCCCGACGATGCCGGAAAACCGTTTTTTCAGACCCAAAATAAAGGGGATCGCTCAAATGGAAATCTTGGTCTTCAACCTTTGGGGCAATATGCTTTTTAGAACAAATATTTTGGATACTGAAGGATGGGATGGAAAAGTAAATGGGGAGTTGATGCCTGGAGGGAATTATGTATATCGGGTCAAAATGGTTTCCATCGACGGTGAGTCCGTGGAGCAAAGCGGTAGATTTTTGTTGATAAGGTAAGATGGGAAAAAGCCTTTTATTTCTTTTAATGGTGTTGACAGTTGGATATTCCAACGCACAGGACACCCAGTTTTCGCAGTTTTATGCGGCTCCTTTATTTCTTAATCCTGCTTTTGCTGGTAGTTCCGAAATCACCCGTGTAGGATTCAATTTCAGAAACCAATGGCCGGCCTTGGACCAATCTTTTGTTGCTTTTTCTGCTTATGCAGACCACTTTATAGAAAGCAAAAACAGTGGAATAGGGATAATTGTGAACGGTACAAGAGAAAGTCTTGCCAACCTCCAAAATTTGGAAGTCGGGTTGCTTTATTCCTACAGGTTGAGGCTCGGACAATCAAGTTTTTTGCATATGGGTATCCAAGGGAGTTATGCGGCCCGGTCGGCAAGTTTTGACGAAGTGGTTTTAAGTACGCAATTGGACATAAGCAAAGGTGTTGTGTTGCCTGGTTCAGGGGGTAGTTTACCTGACGACAGGCAAAGGAGTTTTGCTGACCTTCACAGTGGATTATTTTATTACAATAAAAAATTCTGGTTGGGGATTTCCGGCCACCACCTCACCCAGCCTGATGTTTCATATTTGGAAATGGATGGCGATAATTTGGCAATCAGGTATAGTGCCCATGGTGGTGTTAAGTTTGATCTTGATCCAGGATCAATCAATGATTTCTTCAATAATACCCAGCAGGAGCGGACTTTATCATTGGCTTTCAATTATAAAAGGCAGGGGTTATATGACCAATTGGATTTTGGGATGGAGCTTTTCTTTGATCCGATCATTTTGGGTGTTTGGTACCGTGGCTTTCCTACCCGGATTGGATTGCCCAATAATGAGGCACTCATAGGTTTGATTGGCTTTTCCCTTCAAAGCGGGATTGATCTGGGTTACAGCTATGATTTTACCCTTTCTCAATTGGGTTGGCGCAACTCAGGTGGAGCACATGAAGTATCATTACGCTATTCTTTTGTCAACCAGCTTTGGGATAAAAGCCAAATAAAGAGGTTGCCGACATTCAAATATTGAGAAGTTGAGGATCAAAATTTTTTTTCTGCCTGATATTCAGAGATGTTGACAGCAAAGTCAATTTATTTCCATTGGTGCTTTTGCATTTGAAAAAAAGATATGCACCTTTGCATTCCCAAACGCGGGCAGACTGATTCGAAGAAATCATTAATATTCTGAATGGGCCCGCAAATACTCCCCCAAGAAATAATAAATTTCCCCAATTAGGTGTTGAAAGAATAAAATTTTGAATTATCTTTGCAACCCGCAAACGAAGAAAATCAAATTGAAATTTTGAATACTTTAAGACATCGGTCTTACATTACTGCAAAAAGAAGCGGTAAAAGTTCATTGAAATACTGGAGAAACGGAATTAAATGATTGTTCGAGAGATCGTACGGTCAGAATGAAGATAGGGCTAGGAAACAAGCTGCAGTGATGCAGCGCAAAAACTATACAATGGAGAGTTTGATCCTGGCTCAGGATGAACGCTAGCGGCAGGCCTAATACATGCAAGTCGGGCGGCA
>JBBRFK010000294.1:0-4827 GCA_038224435.1 Cytophagales bacterium
TGGGAAGCAAACTCGTCCTGACTAGGCGCAAGTGGCTTCCAAATGCAGACCGCACCGGCAAGTTCCTGCACATTTGGGGTAAAACTTTCGATGGAAATGACTCCCGAGTAATTGACCGCAGCAAGTCCACGCTTGAAGGAAAACCAGCTTGTCTGTCCCGTTCCGGGGATGCCACGGTGGTTTTCGGATACCTGCACATGGAGCAATTTATCCCCGACACGCTTGACGGCCTGCTCCAGATCTGATTCTTCGATGCTCATATGAAATCCATCCAATAGCACCTTGGCAGCCGGATGGTTGATGTCTCCGATAAGCCGCATGAGTTCCTCAGTGGTATTGATCAGGTCCGTTTCGAAGCGGTTCAAAGCTTCCAATGCAATCTCCTGCCCCATGACCTCAGCCATCAGACAGACTTTGTGAAGGTTGGTCACGGCTCTTTCCCATTCTATTTTCCGCTGTTCGTGAGACACCAACCTTGCTTTGCCCACTGATGAATACATCGGACCTGCGACAAACTTTGCACCGAGTGCAGAACTGATTTCAAAGCAGCGCTGCAGGTAGTTAAAGCTTGTCTTGTGAAAAGCGGGATCATCATGTGTCAGGTCACGTGTAGGACCAAAAGCCCCACAGATGATGGGTTCAAGCCCGTTTTCGGAGAGGGCTTCCCTGACTGAAGGGATATCGATCAGGTCAGGATTTTCGACGGGTATTTCCACTGCATCGAACCCCATTTCTTTGATCTTTGAGAATAGTCCTACCGTATCCTTTTGAAAAGGAGAAGTCCAGAGCCAGGTGCTGACACCCAATGTTGCATTTATTGCCATAGTAGCTTGATTTACTCAACGATCATTTTACCGTTCATGATGCGCCAGTGACCCGGCACGGTACAGATAAACGGATATTCTCCTTTTTCTGTCGGGGCAGTAAAGATAATGGATTCGAGCCCTTCAGGATCTACCAATTTGGATGCAATGATGATCTCCGGGATATTTGGGACGTAGTTTTTTTCAATGCCTTTAGTATCTCTAGCCATTTCATCCGCGGCTTTGCCGACTATTTTAAGGCTTCCTATTTTGGCAATGATCAGGTTGTGCTGCATGAAATCCTTGTTTTCGAAGTCAATGATCACCTGCTTACCTGCTTTGACTTTAAAGCTGGTCACGTTGTATTTCATTTCATGGGGAATCACGCCAATTTTCACCACTTGGGCATTTTCTCTAGAAACTGTAGATGCTGCTTTTTCAGGGCCTTTGGAAAGGAAATCCTGCAGGTTGAAGTTGGGATCCTTGAGGCTGATGTAGCTTTCTCTTCCCATTCTGCCACGTAACCAAGAAAACCCTTCGTAATCTCCCACCTGATTTTCATCCTCCAAGTCATTGCCGACCCGTATTCTTTCTGGACTCAAAGGAGTCCGAAATAGGGAAGGGGCTTTGGTTTTGGCAACTGGATTGTTGTTGACTTGCAAAGTCATTTCTCCACCTTCCATGAGTTTGGCTTCTACTTTAAATAGGTCTTTGGGCAGGTTTTTCTCAGTGATTTTGTAGGTTTTTCCACCTTGTTTTACCACCCAATTTAGGGTTGCGTTTTTCACAAAAAGAGAATAACCGTTCATTTTATTTCCCTGTGCCGCGATCACCCCTTCCAAAGGTTCATTCCCTTCAGCCAATTCGGTTTGGATATGGATTTCTTTATTACTGACATCCGGAGGGTAGACGATGGCCGCCCTTCGGTCCAGGTTGTACTGCTCCACGACCAGACTTTTGGTGAGCTTTTCGGTCAAAGTGTACAAAGAATCCGTCTTTTCCTCAGGGAAAAGAGCAGCGAGGTTTTGTTCAAAATAGCTTGGATGGGCCAATACATTTGAGAAAATGACCTGTGGAATGTAGGAATCTTTGCCATTGCTATCGTCCTGACTCGCTTGATAGATCAGGTTGCTGATTTCTGGAGAAGCAGGGATTTCTGACAAAGTGAGGAAAGCGGCTTTTCTCACATTCAGGTCGGCGTCCTGATGGAGTTTATTGGCTTGGATGAGCTGAAAGGTTTCATTGGTTTTTGGCAATACCTCAACGGCATTTTTCCTGACACCGGCAGAAGGATGTGACAATGCCTTTCCAACAACCTTGATCGCATTGGCATCCTCACCGCTCAGTGCGCCTAAACCATGGAGTGCCCAAAGTGCATGGTTGGTGGCGGTATTTAGGCCGATTTCATCCATGTCAATATTTTCGATAAGCTTGAAGAGATCTCCGATGATGGTTTTGTTTTGGGTTTCGACGATCAGTCTTTGTGCTGTCATTCGCCAAAACATATTGTCACTTTTTAGTCCTGCGATGAGGTCGGAGTTTTTGGTAGGGTCGATGGAGAATCCTTTGTATTCCGGTGCGCCTCTGTATACCAATCGGTAGATCCTCCCGTGCTTGGCATCCCGCATTGGGTTGATGTAAGCATTTCCCTTTCCATTCTCAAATCCTTTTGGAGTAGGATTGTGCTGAATGATGAAATTGTACCAATCTGCAATCCAGAGCGAGCCATCAGGTCCCACTTCGGCATGAACGGGAGAGAACCATTCGTCTGAACTCGCCAAAATATTGAAGCCGTTCTTTTCCTTAAATCCTGATCCATCTTTGGTGATGATGGCGTTGTGAAGGACACGGCCTGTAGGTTCTGCTACGAAAGCGACCCTGTTCCAATAGGATTTGGGGAAAGATCTCGCTGTATAAAAGTTATGGCCGGCAGCTGCTGTATAACCGCCATGATAATCCACCTGCCTCAAATATTGGGTCAAATGCGGCATGTCGTAATGGCTGTCAATCCCAAAAACGGTATTGTTCATCCCGCCGGCTATTGGTCTTTTGACGTTTTTATTGGTCATGGCCAAATAGGCGCTATGCTGACCGTTGGCAGTGGAAATAAATACATTGAAATCCTCAGAGAATCCGAGTCCCCAAGTATTGTTGCTCGTAGAACCCAAAAACTCTAAATGCGAAGCGTCAGGAGCAAAACGGTAGACTCCTTGGGAGAAGTTGAATTCCTTTCCTCCCACAGTACCCTGAAAGCCCGAGTAACCCAATACGCCCCAAATGTAATTGTCATAGCCGTATTTGAGGTTGGATGGTCCGGCATGGGTATCGCTTTTGCCCCAGCCTGTGACCAATACTTCCCTGACATCTGCCTTGTCATCACCGTCAATATCTTTCAGGAATACAAAATCAGGGGCCATCGAGATGAGGATTCCTCCATTCATGGCCATGATACTCGTTGGTATATTGAGGCCTTCGGCAAAAACAGTTACTTTATCAGCTTTGCCGTCGCCGTCTGTATCTTCCAATATTTTGATGCGGTCATTTCCTCCTTCGATACGGACTTCATTTGGATAATCTTCCGTTTCAATCACGTACAATCTACCCTTTTCATCCCAACACATGGCCATGGGATTGACGATCTGGGGTTCTGATGCAAAGAGTTGGAGCTCAAATCCCACCGGAATCTGAATCAATTTCATCGATTCCTCCGGAGAAAGTGGAAGTTGGTACCTCGGTGCAGGATCTTTGTTTTCATAATTGGGAATCACTGCATCTTCAAACACTGGCTGTGGAATGTCAAATTCTGCCACCTGCTTGGCTACCTCCTCACCGACTGCCCAAAGCACACCATTAGCAACTAGGGTATGGAAGTTGGGTTGTGACCAAGTCCGCTCATTGTGTCCATATGCAGTATAAAAGACTCTTCCTTTTTCTTGATTTCGTACCCAAGTCCAAGGTTCACGGTGTCCGTTTTCTTCCCTTTCCATCAGGACGGTCATGTCAGGATTGATGCGGGTATGGATATATGTTTCATCCCAGGTTTCAAAAACTTCCACGCCCTGCATGACAGGATGATCCGCATTGATGATATCTACGGTAAAATCCCCTGTGCCGTGGGATTGGAATTGTCCGCCTACCGCCTCGATATACCAATCAGAATTTTGGAAACAGAAAGAAGCACTGTGCAGCGGAATAAATCCCCTGCCGCTTTCGACATATTCCTTGAGAGCGGATTCCTGTTCCGAAGTAATGCTATCATGGTTTGCATAGATCATAATCCCGTCATACTGGTTCAGGTTGTCCAGATTCAGGTCATTGGGATCCGAAGTATAGGTGAGGTTGATTCCTTTTTGAAAAAGGGGACGCGCAAGATAAGGCATCAGTTTTTCGGAATCATGGTGCTTGCTGTCATGGCCAAGGAAGAGGATTTCAGCTCTCCGAGGTCCTGATGGGAGTTCCGGTAAATTTGATTTTTTTCCACAACCGGCGACGAAGATGACGAGAAGCAGGAGGAGTGAATGAGAATATCTCATGGATGAAGTTATTTAGGGGAAATGAGGGTTAATTGGAGATTGAAGGTGAAAATAAATCTGTTGCCAATCTTCCTTTTTTTTTGCTGATTCTGACTGTATTTTGCTCGTTAATTTATTATTTGCATATGATAATGACATAATTGACTAATCATGAAACAGGCACTTCAAAAATCCAGGATTCCGGATGACAAAGCTTTTGTGGCTAAAGCGCTTGTTGCCCCAAATTTTGACAAGCATTGGCATTTTCACGATGAGTACCAGTTGTTCCTGGTTTTGGAGGGAAAAGGGACCAGGTTTATCGGAGATCAGATGAAACCTTTCCGTGAATTTGATATGGTTTTTACCGGCCCTAACCTTCCCCATTTGTGGCGCAATGATCCACAGTATTTTGCCAAAGAGGGTAATCTGACGACCAAAGGGATTGTGGTATATTTTGGAAAAGACTTTTTGGGCAATGCCATCTATGACAAAGAAGAATTTGAAGCGATCAA
>JBBRFK010000295.1:0-4814 GCA_038224435.1 Cytophagales bacterium
CAAAGAAGGAACCCCGGTTTCGATGAATTTCTGGGGATTTCATCAGGATGTGTTTGCTGATATCGAAAAAATGTGGCTTGATTTCTTGCAGGCAAACAAAGAAAATCTCAAGTCTGAATTTTATATCCCGACCGTGGCCAATAACCTGATCCAATCTGGAGAAGCAGCATTTGAAATCCTTGCGGGAGGGAAAACGTGGTTTGGCATCACCTACACAGAAGACAAACCTGTCGTAATTGATTCCCTGAAAAAAATGCATGCTTCAGGAGAATATCCGGAGAAACTTTGGGAGTAAGGGAACTTCATAAGTGTAAAAAAAAGCTGCCTAGATCTTTCTAGGCAGCTTTTTTTGGATAGAATCACAGTTCTGAAATATCTTTCAAAGCATCAAAGGCTTCATCTCCTGGTCTTGGTGCATTGACGTTGATGATTTTATTGTCTTTGCCGATAATCAGGTAGCGGGGAATTCCCCACACTTTAAAGTATTTCATGATCTCTGCCTCGAATCCTTTGCCTGCAAAGAGGTGGACACCGCCCATTTTGTTTTTGCTGAGGTAGTTTTTCCAAGGTTCCTGTTGCTCATCGATAGATATATACATCAAAACCACATCCGGGTTATCCGCTACTTTCTTTTCGAAAAATGGTGTTTTGGTACGGAAAGTATTGATGCATGGTCCGCACCAGCTTGCCCAAAGGTCCAGATAGATAATCTTGTCTTTGTAATCCATCAAGGTCACGGATTTACCTTCAAGATCCACGAAGGAAAAGTTTTCGACTACGGCACCCTCTTTGAGTTTCTCGATAGCCGAGAGACTTTTATCGACGTCCGCCAGATAGATGGAATTGGGATAAGCACTCCTGAAACCGGCCACCTGATTTTTGCTTGACTCATATCCTCCTGTCAGCATCAGCATATCATTCAATATAAATGCCGCCTGAAACAGCTCCTTTTTTGGTTGAGACATGCTTTTGATGTAGGTCTCCACTTCTGTATTGGGCATCCCAAAAGGAATCCCCATCGCTGCGTGCAATGTCATCATCATTGACCTTGATAGATCCTCTGATAGGTTGTCGATGTCATCATCCAAACCTATACCTACAAAAAAGCTGTCCAAAAATCCAAGTTTTTCTTTGGGTTCGAAATCCTGTACCCTATCCAGATACAGTTCCCCAAGCTGAAGCATCATGGTATTGGTAAACGTTCGGGCCCCTATTTTTTCACCTTCTAAAAGACCCACCGAATTTTTCTCATAAAATTGGCCGATATCTTTTTTCACCTCATTACAGAAAAGGATAAACTCCTCAGCGGAAGGAGCGGATTCTGCATCATACAAGACAGCGGAAACCTTTCCATAAAGGTCATTCTGGACATAACTTTCCAATCCTGACATGTAGTCGAGATAAGCTTTTGTCGGTGTTTGGCCGAAGGCCGATAGGCTGATCGAAACAGCGAAAAACAGGAACAAAACCTGAAATTTGATACTGCGAGATGATTTCATATCAATTGTTTGGGTGATTAATTGAAAGGATTGAGGGTACAATTTAGAAATCCGGTTTAGATTTCTTGCTACATTCGAATGAATAAACCATAATCCTCTCCGTTTGATTTCGAAGAAATGAAAAAACTGATCTTCTCGACCTCCTCCTATTTTCATGATTTTTCTTTGGCCTTCTTGAGAATCTCGTCCGCCTTGCTGATGTTGACCCACGGTTGGCCAAAGATTGCAAATTTCAGCACCTACCTGACCAAGTTCAGCGACCCTATTGGTTTGGGCCCTGCTTTATCTTTACAAATGGCCATTTTTGCTGAATTTTTCTGCGCCATATTTTTGGCTGCCGGTTTTTTAACCAGAATTTCTTTGATTCCATTGATCGTAACGATGTCCGTTGCCGCTTTTATCGCACATGCCGATGATTCTTTTGGATCCAAAGAAAAGCCATTATTGTTTCTTTTGATTTTCATATTTCTCTTTTTTGCCGGACCGGGAAAATATTCTGTAGATGGTCTGCTCAAAAAATAATTACTGATTCCAAGGGGAGATTTCTCCATTTTGGATCAGAAAAAACCTGCTATCGGCCTCTATTCCGCTTAGGATTTCTTTAGATCTTTCTGGCCGGGCATCTGTGATAAATAGCTGACCAAAGCGGTGGTCCGCAACGAGATTCATCAGTTTTTCGATTCTGTTGTCATCCAACTTGTCAAATATATCATCCAGCAATAAGACCGGTTTTGTTTTTTTATGTGTCAAAAAAATCTGGAATTGCGCCAGCTTGAGAGCGATAACAAAAGATTTTTGCTGTCCCTGCGAACCGAATTTTTTGATGGGATAGCCACCGATTTCAAAGACAAAGTCATCTTTATGGATTCCCATATTGGTTCTCTTGAGCATGAAATCCCTTTGGGCATTCTTGAGAAATTCATTTGGAAAATCTTCCTCCAGACATTGTGTTTCATATGCGATAGTTACCTTTTCGTGGTTGTCAGATATGATGGCATAATATTCTTTGAGAAGTGGCAGATATTCTTCCAAAAAGGTATTCCTTGCTGTAGCCAAAAACTGCGAGAGTTGGATAATCTCCCGGTCATAGGGTTCCACATGTGATTTTTCCCACCTTCCTTTTTCTGCAAATTGCTTGATAAGGGCATTTCTTTGTTTGAGAAAATGCTGGTACCTGACCAGCTTTTCGAGGTACTGTTTGTCCATCTGACAGAGCATGTTGTCAAAGAACCTCCTCCTTTCCTCACTGCCATCCTTGATCAGCATGGTGTCATCCGGGGCGATCATCACTATCGGTAAGAGTCCGACGTGGTCACTCATTTTCTCAATGGCCTTTCCGTTTTGAAGCAACTGTTTTTTCTTTCCGTTTTCAAAAATGCACCTGACTTCCATTTCTTTTCCCTCAAGGTCAAAATCTCCAAAAACCGTAAAAAAATCCTGGTCATGGAGCACATTGAGTTGGTCCACCCCATTGATGGCCCCTTTGGTCAGGCAGAGATAATGAATAGCATCCAAAAGATTGGTTTTGCCACTGCCATTGATACCCACAAAACAATTGATTTCTGTGGAAAACTGCACTTCTACCTTAGCATAATTCTTGAATTGATGAAGGCGGATATTTTTGAGGTGCATGCTTAGAATCTGTGGGGTTTTTGACTAATTTCGCACTTGGCCTTAAAATTCAGCCTGTTTGATTATATTTGAGGCCTAATTTAGCATATTTTATTATACACGATATGGCAAAGAAGAGTACTGCTACCAAAGCAAAAGCGAAATATTCCGAAGATACCTATGCATTCTGGTACGAAAGCATGCTGTTGATGAGGAAGTTTGAGGAAAAAGCAGGTCAATTATACGGACAACAAAAAATAAGAGGTTTCTGTCATTTATATATCGGACAGGAAGCTTGTGCTTCAGGTGCGATCACTGCACTTGACAAAAATGATAAGTGGATCACTGCCTACCGTGACCACGCCCATCCGCTTGGATTGGGTACTGACCCTGGCGCCGTGATGGCCGAGTTATACGGCAAAGCTACCGGAACCACAAAAGGAAAAGGTGGATCAATGCACATTTTTGACAAAGAGAGAGGATTTATGGGCGGTCACGGCATTGTTGGCGCACAGGTTCCGATGGGTCTTGGAATTGGATTTGCTGAAAAATACAAAGGAACAAAAAACCTTTGCATCTGTCACATGGGTGATGGTGCCGTCAGACAAGGTGCCGTCCATGAGGCATTGAACCTTGCCATGTTGTACAAAACTCCGGTTATTTTTGTTATCGAAAACAACGGTTATGCCATGGGAACTTCTGTAGAAAGAACTTCCAATGTAACAGAATTATACACCATCGGCGAAGCTTATGACATGCCTTCCTTCCCTGTAGACGGGATGAATGTAGAAGCGATCCACGAAGCTGTGGCTGAAGCTGCGGATAGGGCAAGAAGAGGTGACGGACCTACGTTATTGGAATTCAGAACCTACCGATACAAAGGCCACTCCATGTCAGATCCCCAAAAATACAGAACCAGGGAGGAAGTGGAAGAGTACAAAATGAGAGACCCTATCGAACAGGTGAAAAAAACCATCTTGGACAATAAAATATTGACCGAGGAAAATTTGGCTGAAATCGATAAGAAAGTGAAAAAGCAGGTAGATGACGCTGTCAAATTTGCAGAAGAATCTCCTTGGCCTGATGGAGAAAAGGCATTTGAAGACGTGTACATGCAGGAGGATTATCCTTTTGTGATGGAGTAAAATAAAGCATCAATCAAAACCGGCCAAGGGTATAGGTGAACATATTCATGGCTGGTTTTTTTTATTGTTATTTGTGAATTAAGTAAAAGCCTTATATTTGCGGCGGAAAATTTTAAAGAATGGCTACGAAACAAACAAAGAAATCCCAATCTGCACACAAGCATGAGCTTCTGGAAAATCCGGAAGAAATCAAAGGAAGATTGGAAAGAGGGGAAGCCTTTATCAAGCAGAATTCAAAGATATTTGGGGGTATACTGATCGGGGTCATCTTGTTGATTGCCGTTGTATTGTATTTTCAGATTGATACCCAAAATAAAAACACAAAGGCACAGGCTGAAATGTTTCAGGCAGTGTATTACTTTGAGCAGGACAGCATTGAATTCGCTTTGAATGGTGATGGTTCCAATGCTGGTTTTCTGAAAATCATTGACGATTACGGTAGAACTGATGCCGCCAATTTGGCCCATTTCTATGTAGGTTCAATCTATTTGTCCCAAGGAGAATTTCAGAAATCAGTTGATCACCTGAAGCAATTCTCTGCGGATGACTTTTTTGTCCA
>JBBRFK010000296.1:0-4808 GCA_038224435.1 Cytophagales bacterium
AGCGTTCTTCCCAGGCCAGAGCTATAGAACGCGCTCGAAAGTTATTTGAGGAAAAATCAGATTTACCTTACCATCAGCAGAATCCGGTGACTAAGGTTTTTGAATTGGTAGAGAACCTAAATCGAAATTTGAGAAGGTAAATTTTTCCTCATTTAGGCCATTTTGACACCTTTATAGGACTACAAACCTGCGCCTGCCATCCCATCATTGCAAACTGCCCTCTGATTACTGCCTACTGCAAACTGATCACTGCAAACTGCCTACTGCAAACTGCCCACTGATTACTTCCTACTGCAAACTGACCCCTGCCTACTTTCTCGTCAGCGTCATCTTGAGCGAGGTACGAAGCGAAAGATCTCGAAGGTGATTGAAAAATTGAAAAATTGAAAAATCGGGGAAGTTGGATGGTTGATTGCCAATGTTATTTGTAGGAAAATTTTCTAAATTAAATGGAATTTTTTCCTAATTTTATTTATTAAACTCCAATCCAAATGGAAAAAGCCATAAAGTCCAAAAAACCAAAATCCCAAAAGACAGGTGGGTTCTTGGAACAACCTATCGGTGACTTTTCAATTGTGCTCAATGCACGTAAAGGAATTGAAGTGGATTGGGCATTTGAAGTTGCCGATCTACTTATGATCCCTTATGATGAATTCTCCACACTTTTACAGCTTTCCACCAAAACTCTCAAAAACTACCAAAAGGAAGAAAAAAAACTCAATGCCATTTCCAGTGAACAGGTCCTGAAGCTCAATAAAATGAGGATCGTGGGTGAAAAGGTTTTTGGGAAGCCGCTATTTTTCAATAATTGGCTCAAAAAACCGGCATTTGGATTAGACAATGAAATCCCATTTTCTCTTCTTCAGACAAGTGGGGGAATTGACTTGGTCATTGAAGAATTGGAAACCATCGCCCACGGGGATTTTTCTTAAAATGCTTGTTTATAGAATCTGCCTGGCTGAATATGCCAATGAGCTGAAAGTTTCCGGAAATGCAAGCAGGTGGAATTCAAAAGGAAATTTTGTAATCTATGCCGCTGCAAACAGGGCTTTGGCTTGTCTAGAAAACGTCGTACACCGGAGCAGCGAGGGCTTAAGCCATCTTTTTAAGGTAATGGTAATTGAGATTGAAGATACGGTTGCGGTTTCAGATTTATCGGTCAGTTCTTTGGAAACAGATTGGCATAAGCGGGTATCTTATCCCTATTGCCAAAAAATAGGTGACCAATGGTATCAAGAGGGAAAGACCGCAGTGCTGAGTGTACCCTCTTCCATCATTATAATGGAAAAAAATTATGTGATCAATTGCAGGCATGTGGATTTTGTGGCTGGAATAAAAAGACTTATCACTGTAGAAGATTTTGTTTTCAACCCGATGATCAAAGGGGAAAGTTAAGAAATTGAAAAATTGTAAGGTTGTAAGGTTGGGAAGGTTGAAAAGGATTGGAAAATTAAGAAATTGAAAAATTGTAAGGTTACAAGGTTGGGAAGGTTGAAAAGGATTGGAAAATTGGAAATTGAAAAATTGTAGGGTTGTAAGGTTGGGAAGGTTGAAAAAGATTGGAAAATTGGAAATTGAAAAATTGTAAGGTTGTAAAGTTGGGAAGGTTGAAAAGGATTGGAAAGTCAAGAAATTGAAAAATTGTAAGGTTGCAAGGTTGGGAAGGTTGAAAAGGATTGGAAAATTGGAAAATTAAAAAGTTAGAAGGTTGGAAAGTTCATTGGTGTAGGTATGTCTTCTGTCAACCAATATCATGAAGAGGCATACTGCTGTAAACTGAAAACTACCCACTGCAAACTGTTCACTTACTCCTCGCTCCTTTGAACAGGATATTGTTTACAATTTTGAAAAAGTATCGAAAATCCGTAGAGATGGGAGAATTGGAATAAGCTTCCAAATACCGCATTTCCGAGCCCATGATTTCTTCCAAAGTCTTGGGCAGGTCAGCATAATAAGGAGGAATCAAACCCGGTTTAAACTGGATTCTCCTTTCCTTCAATTCGGTATTGTAAAGGTTAAAATATTGTTTGCTTAATGGCCGTACACCAACAATTTTCATCTCTCCTTTTAGGAGGTTCCAAACCATCGGGATTTCATCCAACCAGAATTTCCTCAGGAATTTTCCAATTGTGGATATCCTAAAATCATCTTTGAACTTCCCTCCTTCTGAGAGGTTGTTTTTTTGGTAGACCAAATCCTGAAGGTATTCAGAATAGGGATACATTGTCCGCAATTTGAAAACGGTAAATTCATTCCCACCCTTGCCGATCCTTCTCAGTTTGACAATTGGCCAGTAAGTTGGGCTTATATCTTTAAAGGGATTCCCGACTTTCTTTGCTACAAAAAACGTCCTTTCCCCTATTTCCTGCTGCTCGATCAACTCAAACCCCGAGGCATACAACCGACCCAATGCCTCCACACCTGACATCAATCTGCCTTTTCCAAAGGTGAAATAATCATAAATAGTTGCCGTTATAGGCAATTTGGGAACAAAGCGGTAGAGGAAGGAATCGGTAGTATATAACACTTTCCCCATCCATCCGGGATAGCTTTTAAGCAGATTTTTTTTCCTGTTCCGGTATGTCTCCACCGAACCGATCAACAAACCCCCAAAAGAAAGGTTTTGGTTGGCTTCAACGAGAAATTTATTACAGCTATTGAACTCATTCAATTTAAACGGACTGATTAAACTTGAATATTGGACAGGATTTTCGGTTGTAAGATCGCTTTGGTTATTGAGATATAGGATTTCAAGGCCTGATTTTTCAAGGAATTTTTGAACAAAAAAATGGGAATTCAAAGGAAATTCAACAGGCTCATTCCTTTCCGTCCGGAACTCGGTCTGGTGTAACATTTCTAAATCCAAATAACTTTTAAAATCCATTTGACTAAGAATAATCTATTTTAAAGTAAGCGGGATTGCCATAATTAAAGGACAAATAAATCGCAATTTATTGATAATATACAGAATAAAGCTTAGGAATGCCATTGATTTTTAGGATTGTCTCACGAAAATCTATACCTAAAATTTCAAGGTACCAGCGAATAGTTTCGAAGCGTGGAAGGTTCTCATTTTCCACCAGTTCCATTGCTTTCTCCCTTGTGATCATACCTTCCCGAATCTGATTGGAGCGGAAAGTATCCAACTCCGAAAAACCGGCCACTGTATGGTAGATATAATTGTAAAACCCGGCAGTCCCGTCACCTATTCTCCAAGTGGAAGCAGTATCATGGGATTTTTCCCAACCATACTCTTGTTGGATAAGGTGGTTGATTTCATTTTCATCCCAAGGATAATAATCAAATAATTGGAAATAATCCTTCTTTGGCGCCAAGTACCTAACTGCAAAAGAACCCATACTGTCCCAAATGGACTGGTTCAGGTATCCGGGATTAGTAACGACTTCTTTACCGATAAACCCAAAAAGGCTCAACTGGTTTGCGAGAGAAAGGGAAAATATTCTCTTTTTTTCGAACTCCGGTGCCAATCCTGCAAAACCGGTTTTGAAATCCGTATTTTCCAGATGGTTGACTCCCCAGATATTCAGGTCGATGCCTGTTTGTTTTTTGAGCCTGTCAGTATAATAGAAGAAATATTTGTCTCCTGCCATAAACAAGGGAATCATTCCAAGAGAAGGTTTCCTCAACCATGCCTCAATGTTCTTTTTGATGTTTTGCCGCTTCCAATGAATATCCGCAGCAACGACTACATTTTCCACTCCAAGCTTTCCACAAACTCTTGCTATATTTCTCCTTGCAAAATCCGTCACCATCCCCCAATCATAAGTAAAGGCTATCGGATTCAGGCCAAGTTCCTTTTTGACCAAATGAAGGACAAAAGTACTGTCCCGGCCTCCACTAAATGGGACTATGCAATCCTGCTTACCTGAATTGCTTTGATATGGAGCGACAAGTTTCCGTAATTCATCCAGGTTTTTTGGTTTGGGTTTCGGCTTATAATTCCTGCAATAATTACAGATACCCTTACTGTCAAAATCAATGAAAGGAAATGTTTCAGGTAAAATACAGTTGCTGCACCTTTTCAATTCAGAAATCCTCTCAGATTGGTTTTCCAACAATTTAAATAAATTGCCTTCGTTTTTCCTGCCAAAATTAAGCTCAGGTTCAATCACAATATCTTTTAAAAAATCAGGGTTTTTGACAATCTCAAGTTCCAGGGAAAAATCACTTCCATTTTCAATGCTGATTTTTTGGTAGAATTTCCCATCTGCATCCATTTCAGTCAGGCTAAAAGATTTGGGACAAAACAATAAAACCTGACCTGATTTCAATTGTTGAACCGCTGCATTTTCAGCCGGATTGGATTTATTGATGACGTACTTCTTAATTTTTTCCAGATAAAATTGCTCCGACCCAAAAACAAAATAATCCTTTCGGTCGCTCAGAAAATACATGGACCCATTGTTGGTAGCCAGGACGAATTTGTTGATCCCGGGAAAAAACGCCAAGATGGTATAGGTTCCCTCCAACTGCCCCAAAGCATCCTGAATGGCAAATCCCAAATCATCCGGGTATTTGAAAATATTCTTTTCCAAGAGGCTGAGGATGATTTCGGAATCAATTTTGAATTTACGGTTTAGGTCTGGATGCTTTTCCCAAATAGCTTCTGCATTGACAATGATGCCGTTGTGAATTAAATAATTTCCATTTTTGAATACAGGTTGGTTGTTTTCATCTTGCAGTTGCGATCCATTGGTTACCAATCTCGCATGCCCAAAAGCAGAAAAAATTCCTTTGCGGCTTTGATACCTTTCGAGAGAATTAGAAAGTGATGATTTGAAATCAGG
>JBBRFK010000297.1:0-4801 GCA_038224435.1 Cytophagales bacterium
CAAAAACATCCCCAAAGCAACAGACGGTGGTGGTGCAATTAACGTAATCAGGACAAATGTCAAAAATGGCAAGGCAAAAAACTGGGAAAAAATCCCAAGCCAAAATGCCTTTGGGTTTTTGGCTATGTACCTGAAGTCCACGATCCTCAACTCCAAGGCAACACCAAACATGATGATAGCCAAGGACATATTGAGCAGGATAAGTGAATCCTGATTGAAGTTTAATGTACTGCTGTCAAGCGCTTCGACCATGATTTTTGAGAGGATTAATGGAGAAATTGTGTCATTTCATTCCAGTTGTAATCTTCGAGATGATATTTTTTGCATATCCTGCTTCCTTAAGTTTGATGGTTCCTTGTGGATCTTTCATCATATCCTCCTAGGTGGGGCAATTTCAAAAATAAGGATTTATTATGAATCTAATATTTCATTTTTGGGAATATTCGAATTCCCTCCAAAAACTGCCTTATTCTATCCAATTTGAAAAGGTTTAAACCTGATGATATCCATTTGCCAGCTTTCAGTCATTCTGCAGACATATTATCCACGCTTTTACGTCCACTACAGGAGTTCATTTTCCATATCATTACTCCATAGAATTTGGAATAATGGGGTTGTTCATTGGTAAAAGCTACCGCAATCAATCGTCAAAATAAATTGGGTGATAAACCGAAAATGAGGTTTAGATTTTCTTTAATCGAATCAAGCGGGTAATCATTTTAAATATTTATCAGAGGGTTTTTCGGAAGAAAAATGCCGCCTGATCCCCATTTCCTTCTTCGTTGAGTTTTTGAGCCAAATTGGAATCCTTTTTCTTTTTTAGTTTTCTTCGAAAAATATGAAGAGGCAATTTTGAATTGGGCGTTGATAAAGGAATGTCCTTTTTATACTTTTCACTTCCTGAAAATTGAAAATGAGTGGAATCATAAGTTACTCTGTAAAGTTCAAGATTTGATTTTTGGGCAAGAATATCCATACTTTCTTTTGAATGAAGGAAGAAATGCCTTGGTGCATCAAGTTGAACCCAGTCTGATTGGTAATGCTCCCAAGCGAAAGAAGAGACTGTTGGAATTCTTATGATGCATATACCTCCGGCTTCGAGCAATGCCCTAACCTTGATCAAGTGTTCAAGAGGATCGGGAATGTGTTCAAATGAATGATGGTAAGTGATTATATCCCATTTTTTATTGATTTCAAACAAATTGGTATTGCTGATATGAAGTCCATTGTCGTAATCTATCGATGATTGCAAATATGGATCACAACCTAGAAGATTGACAAATCCAAGTTCAGCCAATGGATAAAGGAAATCCTTGCCACTGCCGCAACCTACATCTAGGATTTTTGTCTTTGGTCCAATGTCAAGTCCCTGAAGTATAAAAAATAGATCCTTACCTGAAACCAGTTCCGCTAATTTTCTCAACCATCGGTTATTTCCATATACCAATTGTTTCAATTTACTGCGGTTGATATAGCCAAACATCCCTCTGAATTTTTTTCCATCATACTTGCCGAAACTGTAATAATTTTCGGGATAATATTTGGACATGTTTTTAGGTAAGTCATTAATTTGGAGGCAATGGCACTTTCCGCATTGAAAATATTGAAACTTTTCGCGGATACCAAACATCATTTCCCTTGCCGTATAGGGTTTGTTCCCGATGGTATTTTGGCAAATTTTACAACAAAACCTATCTTCTTCTTTTTCTTCTTCAGTTTTCATCATTTATTAAGTTTATTGTAAAAATGCACCAACATACAATCACATCTTGACTATAAAACACATTTCCAAAAGTAAGAAGAATATAAATAATCTGTTTTTAAAGTTAAAGCTTAAAAAATCAAAAAGGTCATGAACAAATTTCTATAGATCCCAAAAGCCATAGTGGATTCTATCATTTATACATGATTCTTACTGTATCTAAGGCTGACCTGCAAAGAAGTGTATGATCAGAAACAAAATAAATATCAATACCGCCTATGACATTTCTCATGTTTTCAGGCCTTGATTTTCTCTAGCTTACATATCAAATTGAAGAGGAAAATATGGGTTCAAAGACTGTCAGGATTTTAGAAGGGAAAAGACAAAGGGCCGTATACCTGCACCATTTGGTACGTGACATGGAAGCGCTCGAACTGATGATTCAGAGAGACATGTTTGAAAAGTCACCTCTCCGAATTGGCGCCGAACAGGAATTCTGTATTGTGGACCGGGAGTTTTTGCCTGATAACAATTCCCTTGAGATCCTTCAGGAAATCAATGATAGCCACTTTACCACCGAAATCGGAAATTACAATCTCGAAATCAATACCGACCCCATTCCTATTGGCAAAGATTGTTTTTCAGTTCTTCACAAGGATCTCGATTCCTTAATGGACAAAGCCAAAAACGCCGCTCAAAAATTCGATTCCAGAATCCTGATCACGGGAATTTTACCGACTATCGCACCGAAACATACGACTTTGGAAAGCATGACAGCAGTGGAACGCTATTTTGTGCTGAATGAAGCTGCCAAGGAATACCGCGGACAAGACTTCAGCATCCATATCAAAGGTGTGGATGAGGTGAACATGCTCCATGATTCGGTCATGCTAGAGGGATGCAACACGAGTTTTCAGATGCACCTTCAGCTGGATCCTGATGAGTTTGTTGACATGTTCAATTGGTCCCAAGCGATCACAGGCCCTGTTTTGGCGGCATGCTGCAATTCTCCCTTGCTATTTGGAAAGGAGCTTTGGAGTGAAACCAGAATTGCCCTCTTTACACAAAGCGTCGATGTCAGGACCAATTCCTTTTTGCTCAATGAAAACCAACCTAGGGTAAGTTTTGAAAGCAAATGGCAAACAGGGTCCATCTCGGATGTCTTCAAGGATAATATCGCCAGGTTTCGAAGTATCCTAACCTCAGACTTTGAGGACGACAGTGTGGACCTGCTCGAAAAAGGAGAAATCCCCAAGCTAAAAGCCCTTTGCCTCCATAACGGGACGGTATATAGGTGGAACCGCGCCTGCTATGGAGTAGGTGGGGGCAAGCCACACCTCCGGATTGAGTGCCGGTATATTCCCTCCGGACCTACGGTCACAGACCAGATTGCCAACATGGCTTTTTGGGTTGGACTGATGAAAGGAAAACCTGGGAAATACAACGAGATCCACCGCATGATGGATTTCAAGGAGTTGAAATCCAACTTTTTGGCCGCAGCCCGCTATGGCATGGCAGCGCAATTCCATTGGGATGGAAAGTTGTACCCTGCACAGCAATTATTGTCGGAGGTTTTTCTTCCGATTGCTGAGGAAGGTTTGAGGAAAACCGGAATTTCGGATCAGGAAATAGAGAAATACCTTTCTGTCATCAAAAACCGCATCAATACCCATAATGGATCTGAATGGATCACAAAAAGCTATAGGAACCTCCTGACCACCAAGAAGCCCGATGCCGCCCTTCAGATATTGACCGCCAATATGTACCTCAACCAAGAATCCAAATACCCTGTTTCTGAATGGAAGGTACTTTCACCTGAAGCCATGTCCCAATTCAACATTACCAAAAAAGTCCATCACATCATGAGCACTGATATCTTTTCTGTAGAAGAAAAAGATTCAATCGAATTGGTCGCCAACATGATGAAATGGAAAAACATCCACCACATGCCTGTCATCAAAGGCGACAGGGAACTGTTAGGGATTTTGTCTTGGAAGGACGTCAGTGCGCTATTTGAAAGTGGAAACGCTACCAATGCCACTGTCATGTCTTTAATGAAAACTGATTTGATCACCATTGGTCAGGACAGCACAGTCGATGCGGCAAAGGAATTGATGGCGCTACATGATATCCACGCTTTGCCCGTAGTCAAAGAAAACAAACTTGTTGGGATTTTGACTTCAAATGACCTATGATCGATACCGAAACAGCGCCCCAAGAAAAGGAAATACCTGTCAGCCGGGTGATACAAAAATTGAAAGGTGCCAAACCTGGACCGACAGTCTTGTTTATTGCAGGAATGCATGGCAATGAACCTGCAGGTGTAATGGCATTGCAGCAGGTTTTGGAAGACATCTCTGCAAGAGAAAATAATCTGCGGGGAACAATCTATGCTGTCAGGGGCAATCTCAAAGCCTTGTCTGAAGGCAAAAGATTTGTCGACACGGACCTGAACCGGCTATGGACCAAAGCCAATATCAAAATGGTGCAGAACAAAAAGGTGCTTTTGGAGGAGGAAAAAGAACTTTTGGAGCTTTTGGATTTCCTCAAAGAAACCATCAAATCCGAAAGTGGGCCTTTTTATTTCATTGATTACCATACAACTTCAAGCAAGACACTGCCTTTTGTTACCATCAATGATTCTATGATCAACAGGAAGTTTGCGGGACAATTTCCCGTGCCTGTTGTGCTCGGAATCGAGGAATTCCTAGAGGGGCCGTTGCTTAGCTATATCAATCAGTTGGGTTATGTGGCGATCGGTTTTGAATCAGGACAACATACGGATCCTGAAGCTGTCACCAACTGCGTCGCTTTTACCTACCTGACTTTGGCAGCTGCCGGCATCATTGGCAAAATGGATGTGGAGGATTTCGAAAAATATGGGCTTCAACTGGAGAAGGCTTCCAATTCGGTGCGGGATATCTTCGAAGTGGTTCACCTTCACAAGATCACCGGCGTAGATGTCTTCAGGATGTTGCCGGGATTTGAGAGCTTTCAAAAGATCAACACAGGAACCCATTTGGCGACCAACAACTTTCTTCCTGTTTACTCCGGATTTGATGGCAGGCTGTTTATGCCGCTGTACCAAAATCAGGGGAA
>JBBRFK010000298.1:0-4800 GCA_038224435.1 Cytophagales bacterium
TTTACCGCAGGATACAGGATTTTTAACGACCTATACGATCCGATATTTTGGTTTGGGATCTGCACTTTGATCGGATTGGTAGGATTGGTCATTGGGCTGAAAAAGTCAAAATCTTTAGCTTACGGAAAAAGCATTGAAAATGACCACTTTGGAAAATAAAAAGTCTCAATTTTTACATTTTTCTCAAAAAAGCCCTCAGCAAAGATTGGAGGCAATAGAATTTTTTAAGCCAGCAATATTCCCATCTTCATAATATTTCAGCGTAAAAGATCCAAAGGGTTTGTAAGGTTTTACATTGGAAATAAGGCTATTAATTTTTCAATATCAATTATTTTTACAAATGTTATCTGAAAGTACAAAATCAACCTATATGGATTTGGCCATTTTTTAAGTAAATTCCCTACCTAACCTATCAAATCTAATGTCTTTTATCTTACGTCTTGAATCTCTTTCATTTAATCAACTATCCCAAATTCGGACGATTTTGTGCCAATCCGAACAAGCCCTAAAATCAAAATGCGTCAATCAGGCAAATTGAGGGGTATTTTTTTGTGGCAAGGTTATTACTACAAATAGGAAAAAATACCTAACCTATGAAGCAATACAAGTTGGGAGAATTCGAAGAAGTAGTCATGCTTACCGTGGGGGTTTTGTATGACGAAGCGTATGGGGTGTCCATCAAAAAAGAAATTGAAGACCGCCTGTCCCGCAGTGTCAGTGTGGGGGCTTTGCAGACGGCACTCAAAAGGCTCGAAGATAAAAGCTATCTCCGCTCAAGAGAAGGCGAACCCACGGAAGAACGTGCCGGAAGACCCAAAAAATTCTTCCAAATCACTGCCTTGGGCAAAAGAGCTTTGGAACATTCTAAGACAACCCGGGAAGCACTTTGGAAAGCAATTCCTAAAATAGCTCTCGATGCCAATTATACAGGATTGTAAAGTCAAGTATTCGGTCTCAGTTTCCAGTTTGCATTCAAACAATAAATCCTTTGACCAGATCACTGCTTACTGACCACTGACCAATGCCTACTATCAACTGAAAACTAACCATGAACAAAACCAATCTTCCCCCAAAACTTTTCCACCGATTCTTTCGATGGTTTTGCCATCCGAAGCTGCGGGATTCCATTGAAGGAGACTTGATAGAGTTGTATGGAGAGCGGGTCGGAGAGATTGGAAAAAGAAAAGCCGATTGGAAGTATGCAAAAGATGTTTTGCTGCTGTTCCGGCCAGGGATAATCAGACCAACTGAAGGCTATCAACAATTAAATACTTACGGTATGTACAAAAGCTATTTCAAAATAGGGTGGCGGAATATCCTGAAAAATAAAGGGACATCTTTTATCAATATAGTGGGTTTATCTATTGGCATTGGAGCCTGTTTACTGATCCTGAATTTCGTGCTTTTTGAACTTAGCTATGATACATTTCACCATGATTCCAACCAAATTTACCGGATCACCGGTATTTCAAATAATGAATATGGAGAGCAATCAATCATGTCCCCTCCTCCACTTGGGTCAGAGCTTAAGAAGAATTACAATGAGATTACCCATTCGGCAAGATTGATTTTGCCTTGGAGCGGACAAGCGGCTAAAAGTACATTGGGGTTTTTTGGTGCGGAGGAATCGTCCATGAAACAAAATTTCAAATGGGGTTTTTATACCGATCCTGACTTTTTTACAATATTTGATTTTCCGATGATTTTGGGGGATGCAGATCAGGCTTTGAATAGACCAAACACGATTGTTCTGTCTCATTCTGCTGCTGAAAAGCTATATGGGAAAAAATGGAAGTCCCTTGATATTTTGGGTCAAAGCTTGGAATACGTCAATGAATTTGACCGCTTCTTTTTGGAAATCACAGGTGTCATTTCTGATTCTCCGGAAAATTCCCATTTTCAATATGACTTTTTAGCTTCCTATTCCACATTGGATAAAGGATTTGGCAAAGATTATGCAGAAACATGGGGAGGTAATCAGGCCTATACTTATCTGAAAACCTCTCCTGATTCTAAAATCTATGAAATTGAAAATATGATCCAACAATATGTCCTGAAACATGCACCGGAAGAAGTACGCAATAAGGCTGAGTTTGGGTTACAGCCTTTGCTTGATATTCACCTTCAATCCAATTTGGAAAATGAACTCAAAGTAAACGGTGAGCTTTCGAGGGTTTATTTTCTATCAATATTAAGCTTGCTGATCTTACTGGTGGCCATCGCAAATTACATCAATCTGAGTATAGCCAAATCAATTTCGAGAAGTAGTGAGGTGGGAATTAGGAAAATTATGGGAGCCATGCGGTCACAGTTGATAAGGCAGTTTTTGGCAGAGTCCTTCATATTGGTGCTGTTTTCATTCGTATTTGCCATCGTTATCCTGATTATTTCATCTCCGGTTTACTTTCAGTTTACCGGGCACCGAATAGACTTGTTTTCTCCTATTTTTCTGGCATTGATATTCACATCCATACCTATCATTGCAATTCTTTCAGGCATGTATCCTGCATTGGTACTTTCCGGATTTGCTCCATTGCGGCTAGTGAAGGTGAAATCTTTGAAGGTTTTTGGTTTTTTTGAATTGAGAAAATCCTTGGTGGTGGCACAGTTTATTGTTGCAATAGTGATCATGGCATTTACCATGCTGGTGTTTTTACAGGTTGAATATATGAAAGACAGTGATCCGGGATTTAAGAAAGAAGGGGTTTTGGTTGTGAATGGACCAACGAGCAGAATGGAGACCTGGATCGAACATGACCAAAAGCCTAAACCTGAAAGGGATGAAATCGATGTTTTCAAGAGTAAAGTCATGCAACTTGGAGGTGTAGAAGAAGTTTCACTTTCTTGGTCTGTTCCCGGTGGGGCAAAACTTATGTCAAGAATTGACCTGGGTGAAAATTACCAAAATGTGAGTTTATATGCTTTGGTGACGGACAATGATTACGCAGAAGTATTTGGAATCGAAGTGTTGGCAGGAACCTTTTCCACAGACTATGGCGTGGTAATCAACGAAAGTGCCCTGAGCGTTTTAAATATTGAAAGCCCCCAAAAAGCAATTGGGATTAACTTTAGAGATTCAAGAAACCGTGAATATCGGATTAATGGCGTGGTCAGGGATTACCACCATTTTGGTTTCAAGGAAAAATTGAGTGCGATGGTTTTTGCTAAAAACGATCCAAGCTATAAGCTCGATTCTTTTTATAGCCTAAAAGTAAATGAAGGAGACTTAGACAACACCTTGACTCAAATTCAAAATGAATATAAAAGTGTTTTCCCAAGCGATTCATTTGAGTATTATTTCTTGGATTCCCAGTTTGAAAACCAGTATAAAAGTGAAATATCCTTTTCAAAGATTTTCTCAGGATTTGCTTTAATCTCAATTTTTATTGGATGTTTGGGGCTTTTTGGGCTTTCGATGCACAGTGTTTTGGAGCGGTCCAAAGAAATCGGAATCCGAAAAGTGTTGGGTGCCGATATCAAAAATATACTCGGTTTGTTTTCACTTGATTTCTTAAAATCAATGTTGGTAGCCATCTTAATTTCCGCCCCTATTTCATTGTTTGCAATGGACAATTGGTTGGATGGTTTTGCCTACCGGACAGCAATAAGCTGGTGGATCTTTCCTCTCGCAGGATTTAGCATATTAGTCATCGGACTCCTAACTGTATGCTCCCAAGCCATCAAAGCCGCTCTTGCTAATCCTGTCAATATCCTGAAAAGTGAATAGCACAAGGACTGAAAGCAATAGAATTTTTAAGCCAACAATTCATCAACTTTAATAACAATGGTGAGCAAAGACTTCAGAGAGTTTGTAGAATTACTTTCAGAGAATTATGTAGCTTATTTGGTGATTGAAAGATTCGCTTTTGGGATTCTTATTCTTAAACTTGGTCTAAGAAAATGAAAAACCTACCGAAAGAATGAATATTGTCTAACCTTGAAATGCTATTAATCTAGTAATAAAACACAAAAACCGGAATCAAATGATCCGGTTTTCATTTTTCTAAAACGGCGTATATCCAATCATTTATGGTAATGTATCAGCAGCGGCTTTTTGGCTGGCTTCGTATTCCATAAAAGCTGACATGACCGGAGAATTATCCCAATACCCATGTTCCCGGACTATTTTTCCATCTACAAATTGAAAAGTGGAATGAACAGGAACTTCAAAAGTTTGCCCGGTTGCAGCCATTGTAGCTTTCCACGTTCCCCAGACATTCACCCATGTTTCTCCATTATCTGTTTTGGTCATTTCAATGGCATCATCCCCTATTTCTACAGACATATTTGTGAATGAACCTGCTTCTGATTTTTGCTGGGCAATCATCTCCTCTACAGAGGTGGGATTTGCCTCAGTTGTGTTTTGGTAAATCATGGCGGTGTCAGCATAATATTGCTTTTGTCCGTCAATGTCACCCTTGGCGTATAGGTCAAAGAGGGTCTTCACCGTATCGATTTCCGGAGATTGCATGGTGTAGCGCTGTTCTTGGGAACAAGAAAACATAATGGCGCATACAAGGATAATCATTGCTTTTTTCATAGTGATGTGAGTTTGGGTTGAAAGTTTGTGATTTTGCTAAAAGTTAATCAAATAATATCTAAAAACAATTGCAACTATTTGAAATTAAGCTTATTAAACCTCAAACCTGACACTATCTCATGTCTCGCATCTCATGTCCCAAATCTCATGTCTCAAATCCCCAACTCAAACCTGATCGATTCAACAATCTAAAATCCCATATCATTCGCTTTTCAATGAATTCACCGGATTGCTTGCAGCAGCTTTCATAGCTTGAAAAC
>JBBRFK010000299.1:0-4770 GCA_038224435.1 Cytophagales bacterium
ATAGAGGAGCAAAAGGGATATTATTATCTCGATGTAGAACCTGCCACCTTGGCTGGCAAAGCACATAGACCGGCGTATTCTTCGGATGGAGATTATTTTTCAAAGCCATCAGTCGATGATCTGGTCGAAAAAGTTTATGCCCTGATGCACGATTCAAATCCCGTCAGGTTTCCAAAAATCTTTTTATAAGTCTAATTCTTACGAAAAAAGGTCTCCACACTGAATTGGAGACCTTTTTTTGTTATCCTGAAGGCATTTAGTTCTTTTAGTTCCTTCGGATTTGGTTCAAAGTCACTTCTAGACTAGAAGCCACATTGCTCCGATTCAAAGCCCTGTCTTGAATTTCAACATCAATCCTCAAAGTGTCATTTCTGAAAATAGAATTCCAGCCAAATGAAAGCATGGAATATTTTATTCTTCCTTCTACAGGAAGGACTTCCGATCCATTGATAATTCGTGGAAATCTGCCATTGAAAGTGGTGAAAAAAGGAGGGGCTTCCCATTTAAACTCGGTAAATACCCCATTTCTTTTGATAAAAAAACGGACAAAGATATTGTTGTGGTCCTCATTTTGATCCACCCACACAGTATCCCTGACCACTGTATTGTTGACAATCGGATTGATTACCCAATCGATTGGGTTAAATGAAGGAGCTTCAACGGGTCTAGCACTATAAACGATGAGTTTACCTGCTTGGTCTCTAATAAAGGTGACTGGGTTAAAAGGGGGAGCAACATCATTTGGGTTCAAACCAAGATCTCCTTCAGCATCCTTGAAGTTTAAAGTTAAAATAAGTGAGTCAGCACCATCAGTTGTTGAAAAATTCAAATCTCTAAATGAAATTTCAGGTGTCGAAGGAAAATTGCCCGGCGGTGATATACAGGCCCCCGAAATGAAAATGATGGATAATAAAATCAGATAGTTTTTTACATTGCTCATGCTGATGTAAATTTACAAGAAATTTTACGAGGTCAAAATATCTTCAGTTTTGAATGACTAATATTGAAACGATCAAGTGTTTTAAAAGTTTTGGCAAAAGAATTTTGGCACATAATTCAATTGACTTTGAAGAAACTGCCTTAGAGCTTTACCAATTCCAATTAAAGAATAATTCCGTTTATAGGCAATATGTCCAGGCAAGAGGTTTATTGGATATTAAAGTGGAGGATGTAAAAGACATTCCTTTTTTGCCAGTTGGGTTTTTTAAAAACCATCGCGTGGTATCTGGACCAATGGATATTTTTCAAGGATTTTACTCAAGCAGCGGCACGACAGGAAGTATCGCAAGCAGACATTATTTTTGGTCTGAGGAATTCTATCGGAAACACTCCCTTCAGCTTTTCGAAAAGGAATATGGGAGTATCGATGGTTTCCATGTCTTGGCTTTGTTGCCTTCTTATCTTGAAAGGAAAGGAAGTTCTTTAGTGGGTATGGCGGATTGGTTTATTTCCAATTCAGGTTCAAAACATTCTGGATTTTATCTTTATAATCATAAAGAGTTGGTTTCAAAACTGAAAGAACTCGCTTTTAAAGGTGAAAAAGTATTGTTGTTAGGGGTGACTTTTGCGTTGCTAGATATCCTTGACAGTGGTGTTTTAATCCCAATAAATGAAAATCTGATCGTGATGGAAACAGGGGGAATGAAAGGGAGGAGAAAGGAAATGATCAGAGAGGAGCTTCATCAAATCTTGAAAGATGGATTTCAGGTAAACAAAATCCATTCTGAATATGGAATGACAGAACTTATGTCGCAAGCATATTCAAAAGGGGATGGCATATACAATTTACCACCCAATATGCGCGTTTATCTAAGAGATATCAATGATCCCTTATCTTGGTCAGACAGGTCCCAAGGCGGAATCAATATCATTGACTTGGCTAATTTTCACTCATGTGCATTTATTGAAACACAGGATTTGGGAAGAGAAATAGGGGAGAATAAGATTGAGGTTTTGGGAAGATTTGACAACAGCGAAATCCGTGGTTGTAATTTAATGGTCAATTAATTTTGTATTCCTTTTTATAATAAACATATTTGATTTTAAAACTCTAACATTTATGAGAAGAATAACAATTGTAGTAATGGCTGTAAGTATTTTGGCCCTAGGTGCATGTGCATCAAGCAAACCATGTCCCGCTTACGCCAAAGCTTCGGATAGCAAAGAAATCAAAGGATAAAAAGTATGCTGACCTTCAATAGTCAGCATATTTCTTGATGTCATTCAGACTGATTGTTTTTTCACCCAGGATTATCAATCTTTCAACCACATTTCTAAGTTCACGGATGTTTCCTGTCCAAGGGAATTCCTGAAGTTTGGTAAGCGCCTCATTTGAAATTTCTTTTTTGGCGGTTCCATATTCAGAAGCAACATCCTCAAGGAATTTTTCCACTAAAAGTGGGATATCTTCCCTGCGGTCTTTTAATGCTGGTACCTGAATCAGGATCACGCTCAACCTATGGTAAAGGTCTTCCCTGAAATTGCCTTCCTCGATGGCTTTTTTGAGGTCTTTGTTTGTGGCAGCAAGAACCCTAACATCTACCTTAATGTCTTTGTCTCCACCCACACGGGTGATTTTGTGGTCTTGCAATGCCCTCAATACTTTTGACTGGGCGGAAAGACTCATGTCTCCAATTTCGTCTAGAAACAGGGTGCCACCGTCTGCCTGTTCAAATTTTCCTATCCTTTGTTTTACTGCGGAAGTAAAGGATCCTTTTTCATGCCCAAAAAGTTCACTTTCAATCAATTCCGAAGGAATAGCCGCACAGTTGACGGCCACAAAAGGTGCATTTGCCCGGTTGCTTTTCTGATGAAGCCAGTGGGCCACCAACTCTTTGCCTGTTCCATTGGGACCGGTGATCAATACCCTGGCATCTGTGGGAGCAACTTTTTCTATAGTGTCTTTTACATGCATGATGGCCGGGGAATTGCCCACCATATCAAGTTTCTGGGAAAGTTTTTTCTTAAGTACTTTGGTTTCTGACACCAGATTTTTTTTGTCCAAAGCATTTCTAACTGTAAGTAAAAGACGGTTGAGGTCGGGTGGTTTCGGAATAAAGTCAAAAGCCCCTTTTTTTGTTGCCTCCACCGCCGTTTCAATGGACCCATGGGCAGAGATCATGATGAACTGAGGGGACTTGTCCAGTTCTGCAGCCTTTTCCAATACTTCGATTCCATCTATTTTAGGCATTTTGATATCACAAAGCACAAGGTCATAATCTTCCTCTTGCATCATTTTCAGACCTTGCTCTCCATCCTGAGCTTCAGAGATTTCATACTTTTCATATTCAAGAATTTCTCTTAGTGTGGAGCGGATGATTTTTTCGTCATCAATGATCAGGATTTTGGACATATTTAAATTTTGAGTTTAGTAATAATAAAAAAAGTGCAAGCCTGTAAGCCGGGTTCTGTTCAACATCCTTAATGGATGAATCTCTTGTCATCTATCTAGGCCTGACTTCGCAATCAGGCTCAATCGATCTACCCATCCCGCGTAAAGACGAGCAACCTTTTATGAAACCAGGTTTCATTGCGGGACCTATTTGATCTTTCAACCCATAAGGTTTACCCTGCCAATCCCATCACTGGGTATGCGGTAGGCCCTTACCCCACCTTTTCACCCTTACCCGAACCGAAATCCTGGCGGTATATTTTCTGTGGCACTGTCTGTTGCCAGGCAGTCTCCGGCCTGACCCCTTCCTGTTAGGAAGTATGGCGCTCTATGTTGCCCGGACTTTCCTCTTTTCCGAAGTATTACCTGCGGACCAGCGACAAGTCGGCTTGCACGGTGCAAATTAAATCAATTTCCGATATGTTAACCAACGGAGGTCAATTCACTTTTAGTTTTGATATTTTTGATTCTTTAATTTTACGCTGTTAAAATCAGCTGGATTCAAGTCACATTAAAAAAAACGGTTCTACCACGAATGTTGTGAAAACTTTGTATTCTAGAAGGATAAAAGTTCTAAGATTTATAAAAACGGGCAATTAAAGGGTCAAAATCAGATAATGTAGCCTATAAAAAGAATGAGCCACAAAGAAACAAAAGAAAACAAAAAGTAGGCCTTTGTTTCTTTATGGTTATTAATTGCTGATTTTCTACAAATGTTGGGAATATAGAAATCAACATTTAAAGAAAATTCTTCAAAACTGGATGCTACTTATAATTACTTCCATCTTTCCAATCAGGTTATTTTAACAATTTTTTTATTGATCTTAAAATTACCCTTTCACAAAATTCAGGGTAGAACCAAAAAAACTAAAGGTTGCCAATATCGATGGGTAAATCACATCTCAATATCCTACTTTATTTTGGACGCGGTATTATATTATTTGATTGTACGACATTCTGGCAGTGAGCGAATTTTATTTTCTTTAATTATCGGAAGACCGAAGACCAATGTCACCATCTTTATAGCGTTTTGACATGATTCTTATTGTATCTGAGGTTTACTGGCAAAGAAGGGTATGTTTTGATTGTATCATGGTGTTTCTAAAATTTCCACATTCAATCTGACTGTAAAAAACCTGACAGACTAGCTTTATACCGATTTAAGAAGGCCATCGGAAATCAGATTGGGCCTTCCAAGAATTATTGGTGGGGTTTCGAATTCAGATTATAAAAAAATCAAAAATATTCAAACAAAATTAAAAACCTGGTGTTCAACAATCAAAGGCTTAAATAGCTTTTCTTCATAGTGCTGGGTTGAGCCGTTCCATTTATATGGAACGGTTCTTTTTTTATATTGCGGCATGAGAGATGCCAAAACA
>JBBRFK010000300.1:0-4755 GCA_038224435.1 Cytophagales bacterium
TTACTCATTTACTTTAATAGTTTTCTATTTTCCACCTCTTGTAACACTTTCATTTGCTGTATGGCAATTTGATTTAGTTTTACCAATCGTTCTTTTTGAGGCATTTTTTCTTGAATAAAAACAGCGTTCAGGTTTTCCATATTGGCAAGGCATATCAGTTGGTTTATATTGCCATAATCCCTCATGTTCCCTTTAAGTTTTGGATTTGTTTCTCGCCATTGTTTCGCTGTCATTCCAAAGAGGGCTACATTCAATACATCGGCTTCATAAGCATAAATGATGGAAATTTGGTTAGCTGAAAGCTCTTGGGGTATCAAGTTTAGTTTAATGGCGTCGGTATGGATATGGTAATTGATTTTAGCTAATTCACGCTTTGCAGACCAACCCAAGTGTTTTTGTTCTTCCTCTTTGAGGCGTTGGAATTCTTTGATTAAATAGAATTTAAATTCTGCACTCAACCAAGATGCAAACTCAAAGGCAATATCCTTGTGGGCAAAAGTGCCACCATAACGACCAGTTTTAGAAACTATACCAATTGCATTGGTGGCACTGATCCATCGTTTAGGCGTCAAAGCAAAACTGTTTGAACCCGACAAGTTTTTAATTCCATCGAATTCGATGGAATTAAAACTTGGATTGTTGAACATTTCCCAAAGCCCGATAAATTCAATAGTGCTTCTGTTTCGCATCCAGTTTTGCAAAATATAGTCACTACGTTCAGAGTCGCGAAAGCGAGCAATATCAGTTAAACTGACGTATTCTTCCGATTTATCAGTGTAAACCAATATTTCGATACCTTTTACATTTATTTTACTACTCTTTGCCATTTGTAAAAATTTTGATTCTAAACCCCTTACTCATAAGCAGCCAACCCACTAATCTCTCGCCCTTGGGCTAATTTTTTTAATTGCGGTACCAAGTCTTCCATCAATGCCAGTTCTTTTACCCGGCGTGCCTTCCAGCTCAATTCCAATGGCTCGAGCAAGTCTGTGAGTTTTTCTCCGTCAAAAATCATCCGGCCCATGATCTTTTCTACAAAAGCTTTGAGGTCTGCTGTTTGCAAACCGTGTTTGTGGGCGATGTCAGCCAGTTCCTTTTCGTTTTTCTCTATGACAAAAACATTAAAATCGGCCTTTAGCTTTTCTGTGGTAATGCCCGTATCCCAGTCCTGCATCGCAATGAAGGCTGTCAGGTCTTCTTCATCATTCATCAGGTTGGCGTCCGACTTTAGCAAGCTGATTACCTGTGCTTTGGACATTTTTTGTTTGCTTGGCTTTTTACCCATGTTCTCAGCCACCAGATTCATGATAAAGTCGTAATCAATGACCGCAGAGGCAAAAAGCACAAATTCAAAATCCAGTTGTTGGATATCAATCGGAGCGTCATCTCCGTCCTTTTGCTGTATTTCCCGCAATTGCTTGGCCGTTTCTAAGTAGGAGCTTTTGAACTCCTGCAGCTTTTCTTTGGGAAGAATGGCTTCAATTTTGGCTTGTTGGGTTTCGTCTATGTCTGTGTATTGGTCAAGTTGGGTTTTAAGCCGCTGTACTTCTTTGAAGTTTTTGACAAAAGCAATCCTTGCCGCATCGCCACGCAGGTTATACACTTCCTGAGGTTCGCAGACCAGATTTTGTTCCTGCATAAATATCCCCAACTTCTCCACCGCTTCCCTGTACTTATCGATCACCACAGGCGCAGGATCTACCAGCCAGATTTCTTTGGCCTGTCCGCTGTCTTCACCTGAGAATAGCGAAATGGCTTGGTTGACGGCGTCTTGCTGCGAACGGAAATCAAGAATATTCCCATAAGGTTTGGTATCGTTCAGCACCCTGTTGGTCCGGGAAAAGGCCTGGATCAAACCGTGGTATTTTAGGTTTTTGTCCACATAGAGTGTATTCAGGTATTTGGAATCAAAACCTGTGAGAAGCATATCCACGACTATTGTAATGTCAATCTTGCTTTTGTGCGGATAGTCTTTGTTGTTGTATTTCTGGTCTTTGATGCGCCGCTGCACATCCTGATAATACAAATCAAATTCATTGATATGGTGATTCGTCCCAAATTGGAGGTTGTAGTCGGCAATGATGGTTTTCAAAGCGGCTTTCTTTTCTTCGGGATTTTGCTTGTTGTCTTCTTTCTCTTGTGCCAGATCCTCCTGAATCTGCTGAATATCCTTGTTTCCTTCGGCAGGAGGTGAGAATACGCAGGCAATATTCAACGGTTGATAATTCGGTTCCTTAGCCTGTCGAAGGATCTGGATTTCTTTGAATAGCTGATAATATTCAATGGCATTGTTGATAGAGGCAGTTGCCAATACCGCATTGAAACGCCTTGAATTGGTAGCGGCATTGTGCTTGTCCAAAATGGCTTCAACTACTGCCTGTTGGGCAATTTGCTCGCCAGGCTTTGCGCTGAAACTCCCTTTGCCTTTGAAGTAATCAATATGAAATTTCAATACGTTTCTGTCTTCAATAGCATGGGTAATGGTATAGGCATGAAGCCTTTTTAGAAAAATATCTTCGGTGGTCCTGTAAGACCCTTCCTCCCCATTGATTTGTTTGTAGTTGGCATTTTCATCAAAAATGGGCGTACCTGTAAATCCAAACAATTGTGCATTTGGAAAAAACGCTTTAATGGCTGTATGATTCTCTCCAAACTGTGAACGGTGGCACTCATCAAAAATGAAAACCATCCGTTTTTTGCTCAATGGTTCAAGCCGCTCTTTGTAGTTTTTTTTATAATTGCCATCCAAAGCCAATCCTAATTTTTGAATGGTGGTGACAATTACCTTGTCGGAATAGTCGGTAGAAAGTAAACGCCTAACCAAAGTTTCGGTATTGGTGTTTTCTTCCACACTGCCTTCCTGAAATTTATTGAACTCTTCACGGGTTTGCCGGTCGAGGTCTTTGCGGTCCACTACAAACAAACACTTTTCAATATCGGGATTGTCTTTCAGGAGGGTAGAGGCTTTGAAAGAAGTCAGGGTTTTACCGCTTCCCGTGGTATGCCAGATATAGCCGTTTCCTCTGTTTTGTTGGATGCAGTCCACGATGGCTTTTACTGCATACACTTGATATGGCCGCATCACGAGCAGTTTTTGTTCACTTTCTACCAGCACCATGTACTTGCTGATCATTTCGGCCAAAGTACATTTGGTCAGAAACTTTTCACTGAATTCAAAAAGGTTATTGATTTTTTTGTTATCAATGTCCGCCAATTCATAAACAGGGAGAAATTGTTCATCAGCATTGAAAGCAAAGTGTTGATTCTTATTATTTGCAAAATAGAGAGTTCTACCGCCGTTGCTCACAATAAACAATTGCATAAAACAGAGCAGCGAATTTCCGTAACCATTTCCGGGCTCGTTTTTATAATCCACTATCTGCTGCATGGCTTTACGGTGTGAGATATCGCCTTTTTTCAATTCTATTTGCACCACAGGCAAGCCATTGATCAATAGCATGATATCATACCGATGATGGCTGTTTTCTGTATTGATGCGCAACTGACTGATCACTTCAAAGTCATTTTTGCACCAATCTTTGATATTTACCAATGTATAGTGAAGGGGAGTTCCATCCTCTCGCTGGAAATATTGCCTTTCGCGCAGAAGCTTGGAAGCCAAAAAGACATCAGGCTTGATGATCTCTTCCCTGAGTCTCAAAAATTCATTTTCCGACAAGCGCACCCTGTTCAGTGCTTCAAATTTTGTTTTGAAGTTCAGTTCAAGTGTTTTCCTATCAACAATGTCAGGGCGGTGGCTATATTTTTGCGCTGTTAGTTGCCCGATCAGGTTTTCTTCAATTTGGTTTTCTTTGCTCATTCAAATGATTTTTCTAAATAGATCAAATCTACTTTTATAAAATTGGGTTTTTATAAAATATTCTTCTTTGATTTTTGAGCAATGGCCTATTTGAATGTCAAGTAAGTCATAAGAATGGTGACCTTTATAAGCAATCTATAACCCCACTATACCCAAATTTCAAATATTTTCCTCTATCAAGCCACTTTTGGCCATATTCCGATTATCTAAACTTATAACTAATCTCCTATATATCCAATCTCTCCGGCGGCCTTTTTATCCATCCAAAATTCTTGGGTGCCGACAGTGACTTTTACCATGCAACCCACAGAAATAATCACATCGAGATTTTAGAATTTGGTTGGTTTGTTAGAAAAATGACTGGCAAGGTCTTTTCTTTCCACGGTCTTGGTTCAAAATAAAATTTTAGCTTAGTTTTGGATAGGTTTTCACTGACGATATTTTACCGGGAAATGAATCCACTTGACCTTCAATCCAAAATCGATAGAACGATCCACCACCAAGGCCGGGAGTTCCTGTATTTCAGCGGGACAGCTTACTTGGGTATGGGCAGCGTGGCAGCATTCGAAAAACTTGTTTTTGAAGGAATCTCCAAATACGGCATCAGCCACGGTCTCAGCCGGGTCAACAATGTAAGGCTTGATGTCTATGAGCAGTTTGAGGTCTTTTTTGCCCAAAAAGCCAAAGCGGAAAAATCCTTGCTCTGGAGCAGCGGCTTCCTCGCAGGAACTGCCGCCATCAATTTCCTGAAAAAAGATGCCCATCAGATTTTCATCGCACCGGATACGCATCCTGCGATTTTGTCGGAGGGACTTCACCCTTTTCCAGATCGGGATTTTGACAATTGGATTGCCTATTGCAAGGAAACCTGCGAGCAGCTTCCCACTTCAAATGTCCTGATTTTGGCGAATTCCGTCGATCCTTTGAAGCCTGAA
>JBBRFK010000301.1:0-4719 GCA_038224435.1 Cytophagales bacterium
ATGGGATTGTAGGCTTCTAGGTTTTTTCCTTCAAAGGCGGTCAACTGCTCAGGCGTGATAAATCCATGGATATTGTCCAGCCCGATCCGCATCAGTTTTCTGGTCAGGTCTTCGGTCTCGGATTCTTGGGCTATCAATACGAAAGACTCTTCGTAGTTTAGATACCAGCCCATCCAAGTAGAAAAAGAGTTGTTGTTGCTGATGTTCAATGTTCCTTTCAGAAATCCTTTGGCGTAATCCTCCCATGGCCTTGCATCGATGATTCTCAGGCCTTCTTTTTTGGCTTTTTCAAATTCCTGGTGATTAAGGTTTTTGATTTTCGGAACCTCCGTCAGCAACTTCCTGTCCACCTTGTTGAGTTTCTTCATCATGGCGAAGTACTTTGGTGGTTCGGGTTGGTCAGCAAGCAATTCTTTGGCAAAGGCCGCTTTGTCATCCAAGAGGTTCAAAGCCCAGTTTCTGATTTTCTCATAGCCGACCGTTGTCATCGGAACTGCGCCCAAGGCTTTGCCGCAGGCCGAACCTGCACCGTGACCGGGCCAAACCTGAATGTATTCCTGAAGTTTGGCAAAAGACTGCAACGAGTCAAACATTTGTGCTGCACCGATGTCCTGAGTGCCTTTGATACCGGCAGCCTGCTCCAATAGATCCGGTCTTCCCACGTCTCCCACGAACACAAAATCTCCTGTAAATAACATCGCAGGTGCCGCAGTGGCGGGTTTGTCTGTAAGCAAGAAACTTACGGATTCAGGCGTATGCCCAGGAGTATGAAGGACCTCAAATGTTATATTTCCCAATTTGATGATGTCACCGTGCTTGATTTTGGTGTGAGGAAATTCATATTTCCAGTTCTCATCCCCTTCATCCGAAAGGTACATCTCAGCACCTGTCAGGGCAGCCAATTCCCTTGAACCGCTCAGAAAATCAGCATGGATGTGTGTTTCGAGGATATGGGTGATTTTAAAATTGTTGGCCTTGGCAATGTCGATGTAGGTATCGACGTCCCTTTTTGGGTCAATGACTGCGGCTATACCATTAGCTTGGCAACCGATTACGTAGCTTGCCTGTGCCAGGCTTTTATCGTAAACTAATTCGAAGAACATACTTTCCTATTTTTTTTTATAATTCAAAACCGAAAATGAAGATTATCAGCAAGAATTCCTTGATAATAATCATGCAATTTTAGCCACAATCCAATCCAAAACCTGTGACTAATAGCACCGAACAAATTTTCGGGGACATTGGTTTATTCACATTTGTCCATCCGGAAAATATCATAAAAAAAAACCAGGCAAAGACAGCTTTTGGTTGAGCGTATTTGCCTGGTTGGATCATTAAGATTATGTATCGGTCAATATAAAATCCGAAGGGTTAGAAATTCAGTTTGAAATTTACAAGTGGGTTGGAAACCATTGAATTAACTCCTAAAATCCCTGTCGGGACAGGCATTCTTTGGTTGATCAGGTAATTTTCCGGGGTCACCTTCATGGAGAATCTGTAAGGTTTGTCTTTGCTGATTTTCCCAAGTAAGTTGCCGGCAAGGTTTGCTTTTTTATACTTGTTGAAAAGAATCTGCTGGGTGGCTAGGGCAAAAACTGAAGGTAGCCCGATGATGACTGAAGCTGAACTGGTTTCAAAGACAGCTGCCAAACCGAGCCCGACAAGTGCCGCACCGCCTGTTGACAAGCCTATTGTGCTTCCCTGTTTTTTGTTCAGATAAACACCTTTGACGGACTTTTGTCCAATGACTGTGCCTATTACTGTGCCGGCAGCAGGAATCAATAAAAGTGCAGTTGAAAAATCATCCTCAATGGCTTCTGCAGCTATCGCAAAACCCAATCCTGTCGATCCAAGTGTCAAGGCCGAAATGTTGATCACATCACCTTTGGTATAATCGTATTTTTGGGAAACTTTATTAGCCATAATGATACCGGCAACACCACCTGCCAAAAGGGAAGCACCATAAAGGTTGAGATTTTCCGAACCTGCTGAACCCGCTATTGCCAATCCAAGCCAAGGTCCTACCACGCCATAGTGCCTTACCATTTCAATGTGGCCTTCAGAATAGTTTCTTTTTTTCTGTAAGTGAAATCCGACTTCTCCCAGTGCGATACTTCCCAAAGTCGAAAGTCCTAAGGCCAGTCGCCCGGTGTTTTCGAAATCTCCACCTACCATCAAGGCAAAAGAACCACCATTGATTAGCCCAAGAAACTTCCCTGTATTACTTGCCCTGATGACCGGGCGGGTGATGTTCTCATATTTTTTTGGGACGATGACAGGCCCCAATGCCCACAATCCACCTGTCAGCAAGGGAATCCCAACAGCTGCTGCGTTGCTGATTTCTGTAATAGCCACCAAACTAGCGCCGTAATAAGCGCCATATAAGATATTGGTGGCATAATCCCTTCCCCGCCATTCAAACTCTTCTTCTACAATGATTTTTTGCTGAGGGCCAAAAAGCTCCTGATCCCATCGCGATTTCATTTTTTCATAGATGGCTTTTTCATCTTCAGAAAGCCTATCAGAGTAATTTTTAAGATAGGCTCCATAATCCTGCATATAGGAGGTTTCATCAGCGGTCAAGGCGATGCCGGTATTGGATTTTTGTTTGATCACCCGGTATTGCTCTTTGTTGGATTCTTCCCAATATCCCCGGGCTGTGTAAAGTCCTTGGGCATTGGCTTGGAAATGAATGGCAAAGGCGATGAAGAAAAGGAAAACAGGGAGAAGGAAATGTTGATTGGTCTTCATAGCGTAAATCCGGATTGGGTAGAGATTCAAATAAAAGAACTATTCAATTAAATAAAAAATTGAAAATAATATATTGCCAAAAATTGTGAGGTCTTTCTTTCATAATCAATTGCGTGAGTTGAAGTGTATTTTTTTTAAAGACGTTATAATTTGAATCATTGAGACTTTTAGCTAAAACTTTTCAGGGATTTTTTTTCATGATCAAAATCATAGAACCAACTGATGTAAGTTTCTTTAACAGGAGATTATTGACTTTAACTTTGCCTGCTTCATGATGACCTTTTCAAGAATAAGTATAAATGAAATCTTCCCCTATGTTTAATTCCCAAACAACGGCACACAGCTTCCATATCCCGGTGATGGGATTGGGCTTTACCGCAGATTCCCCCATCAAAGTCGCCAAATACGGGATTTCCTCAGTGGTATCCATTATGGATGACCACATGCTAGAAGATCTGAGACGCATTTACAGCCGGAAATTCCAGATTCCCTTCATTCCCATCAACGATAAAACAGATGATTCCCGTGCGAGCAGGATCAAAGCTTACCTCAATTTTTTGCACAGCGCTGTCCAAAAACAGGTGGAGGATCTCAAATCCCAATCTTTCGACTACGGCATTGCCATCAATGAGTACTTCAATCTGATGCCGGACACCCACAGTTTGAAACAGCTATATGAAAAAATGAAGAAGGAAGTGGGCGAGGCAAGGGAATCAATTGCCAAAATGCTGAAGGAAGCCATTTCCCCAGGCAAAATTGATGTCAACATCATGACCAAAGTCGACAAGATCAATTTTGACAAAGATGGAAACGAACTCCCAAGGGAATATTCCGATGCGCTCTCTGCGTTGAGAGGGTTTGCTGAAAGTGACTTGGAATCTTCAGTGATTTTTTCAGCAGGAATGAATCCTGCACTTTTTGGCTATGCCGAACAGTTCCCGGATTTTTTTCCCGACCAAGATGGAAAAATCAAAAAGGGCATCATCCTCAAAGTCAGCGATTACCGTTCGGGATTGATTCAGGGAAGGTTTTTGGCCAAAAAAGGCTTGTGGGTATCTGAATTCAGGATTGAATCAGGACTCAACTGTGGAGGACATGCCTTCGCCACGGACGGTTTGTTGATCGGACCGATTTTGGAAGAATTCAAAAACAAGAGGTCTGAATTGAGACAGGTGTTGTTTGATACCTGTCAAAAAGCGCTTTCTGAAAAAGGCAATCAGCCATTGCCTGAAAATATTCAGCCAAAGATCACTTATCAGGGAGGAATAGGAACCGCCGCTGAAGACAGGTTTTTGATGGATCATTATAACCTCGACGGCACAGGTTGGGGAAGCCCTTTTTTATTGGTGCCCGAGGCTACAAGTGTGGACCCTGATACTTTGGACCGATTGATCAAATCCCGGAAATCAGATTATTACCTGAGTCATGCTTCTCCTTTGGGCATCCCGTTCAATAACCTCCGGATCAGCAGCGGAGAAGAACAGCGCCTTTCAAGGATTGAAAAAAACAGACCTGGAAGCCCTTGTTACAAAAAATTTCTTTCTTTCAGCACGGAGTTTTCGTCCAAACCGATCTGCACAGCCTCCCGGGAATACCAAAGCCTCAAGCTGAAACAATTTGCAGCAGGGAAAACCACCCAATCCGAAATGGCGGAAGTATTGGAAAAAGACTGTCTTTGCGAGGGCTTGAGTGCATCGGTAATTCTGTCCCAAGGGGAGGAACCAAGAAGAAACCTGAAGGCTGTTACTATTTGTCCCGGACCCAATCTTGCCTACTTCAAAGGGATTTTCAGTCTGAAGGAAATGCTAGACCATATCTACGGGAAAGCAAACATTGCCCTCGATCCGGAAAGGCCACAGGTTTTTGTAAAGGAATTGCAACTCTACGTACAACACCTACAGCATGAAATCAGCAAAGGACTTCCTGAAAAAACGCAGAAATTTGAATCCTATGTCGAAAAATTCAAAA
>JBBRFK010000302.1:0-4694 GCA_038224435.1 Cytophagales bacterium
TCCTGATGGGATGATGCCATATACAAGTAATCCTAACCGGAAAACAGATGATGGGTCTACAGAACTTACTGTACAAAATCCATTTAAAATGGATGTAATTGCAACAGGAAGTTCAGGAGATGGAGATAAAAAAATTTATGAGGGAAGGACACTGCCTGAATTTACTTTAGAAGCTCCTAGAGCTTTTGATGGTGTTCTAGGTAGAGCTGCTGATTTGTGGATGAGCCAAGGGTTAGAATATTCAACTTATGGGAGGATTGGATTTAACTATAATAGGCCTTTAACTCCATCGATTTCCGTATTTGAAGGCAATGGCTTCTACGTTAATGGAATCACTCCTTTGGGTGGATTAGCCTTTGAATTAGAGAAAGTAAAATATACAGGTGATAATGGAAGAAAAACCTCGGAATGGTTTTTTACTACGAGATTCGGGTGGGGATTAGATGTTGGTTTGGGTGTAATGGCAACAAAGTACAATACTTTAGGAAATTCTCTCATGATTGGGAATATAGAAGGTACATCTGCTCATGTTTCATTTCTTAACTATCAAAGTACCAATTCTATAAATTTGGATCCTTTAGAATTTGGTAGTACAACTGGACACTCTATTTCAATAGGAATCAGCCCAGCATTTCCTGTAAAGGTGTCAGGAAGTGTTGGTATCGGATATACGATAAATATCGCTAAATATTTCAGAGGAGATTATAATAGGTAATATGAAGAAAAGTATTGTCAGTTTCTTATTTATTTTAGGCCTATATGGCTGCGATTATTGCAAAATAGCGGATAAAATTGCTAAAACAGAAGTAATTGGTATCGTAATATCAAAATCTAAGTTGAAATGGAGTAGAGGTGAACAAACAATAGTTTACAAAAATACGGAAAATCATATTATATCATATAAAACCATGACGGATGAAAGTGGTTTTTGGGACTTTGTAGAAAAGGGCGATAGTTTATACAAGCCTTTAAATATTAAAAGAATGAAAGTTTATAGAAATGGTGATCTTGCAAAGGAATTCTTGTTGGATATTGGTTGTATAAAACATCTAAGAAATGAAAAATAGTCAATTATGGCCATCTTATTTTTTTGAGGGCAATACCTTAAAGTCAATTAATGATATTGAAAAAGAATTAAACAATGGTTGTTTATTAGGAGTATTCAGTTTTTCTACCTTGATAATTACTGAATCTTATCTAAGATTATCCTATAATATATCTCTTGTTCAACTGTTGCTTATAGATGTAAAATTGAAGCAATTAAAAAATGGGCCTAGAATTATGGAAACTAAAATCAGGTTTTCGAAAATTTTGCATTTGGTCTTTGTTTTACAACTAGCTATAAGCCTTGTATTTTTCATTGGTGCTTCATTTTTTTTAGAAAATTTTCAATTAAAAGTCTTTTTTCTGCTTCTACCCGTCATTATTTATTTTATAGGTATTTTTAATTTTAAATATTTTAAATACTCTGCATTAAAAAGAATTAAGGAAGTAGGTGATTTTATAGATTAAAATTCAAAAACTTAAAAAAAAAGGTAATTTGATATTATAGATAAAACGGAAATAATTTCTAAGGATTAGATGTATTCAGCCCCCCGCTGGGTGTAGAAAGGCATAACCGCTAGGTGTAGATTGTAACTACTCCAATAAGATTTACAGATCCTGATGGGCAATTGGAGATGGATCAGGTAATGGACATTTTCAACAGCGCCCCTAAAGGACAGAGCTCTTACAACTCTGATGGAGAATGTACTTGTGGGTGTTCCGGAAAACCGCCTTGTGAGGATATATCACAAAAAGCGTTAAAAGATCCATGGAGTATAGCAGTGGCTAGTAACACAATTAAACAAGGTGCAAAGTTGGCATTAGGCCCATTGATTGGAGGATCTGCAACTTTTGTGCTAGCAATGTTTTTTCCAAGCCATGATGCTGGTGCGGGCTCGTCAATGTGGTCATCAGGTGATCAACAAAGACTGAATGATCTTTCATTCAAGGAATCTCTCGGAAATCTTTCAGACAACGAAAGAAGGGAACTATGGGATTTGTTAGACCGTCGGTTGTCTGGAGGGATTAGGCCTACAATGGAATTGGAATTTGCCAACTCACCAGCTGAATGGATGAATAATAAAGATAGATACGTTCCTGTTCACATATTAGAGATGGCGATAAGATATGGGCAGAAAGGTAAAGATCCAAAAGGTTCCCCTTATCCAATGTATTATATTCAGATGAGCAGATGGAAACCCAAAGGTTATCAAACTTACAATCTTGAAGTCTTATACAACCCAAACCAAAATAAAATATTACATTATGTATATAAGAGGGATGCCATGGGACCCTTGCCTGCAATTAAATGAAATACATAAAATGGATACTAGATTGGATCAATTGATAAAAGAATATCTTGAAGGGAAAATAGAAGTATCTTTCTTTACAGATAGGTTTACTATCATATACGGTCAAGAAACTGATTATAATTCACTAGGGGTTGATAGGTACAAGTTATTCAAGGATTTCTCTGATTTTGCTGCAAGATATTCTTCCCATCAAGATGAAATTGATGAATTTGGTGTTCATTATGGTGAAGATATTATCAAGAAAAAAGCGCAAGAAGTCTGGAGAAAGTTAAACAAAAACGGCTGAATCCATGCTATAGCTTTCCCCGTCTGGGTGTAATGTGCGTTTGCCTAAGCGTAGTTTGAAACTACGCTTTTCTATTATATGAATTTGTAATTCATTTTGGCAAGGATTACCTTTCGTTTGAGGTTTTTGGATAAATAATCCAATTACAAATTGGTAAGGATAAAAGGATAGGACAAGGCGTCAGGAAATGATCCCTTTGGTTCCGATAGCTTTCGGAATTAGCCTTGGGCCAGATGGAGGGTCGGCAAATCCCACCCAGTTGTACCATCAGACGTTTGACTACACCCAAGTGGGTAAAATAAGAGAGAAGAAAAAAGCTAATTTTTATACAACTTCATTCCTATTTTAGGATTTCATTTGACCCCTTCCATCTATGACCACAGAAACCCTAAGAAAATTGATTCAAGACTTTCAGCTTGGGCTGAGGGAAACTTGAATAAATGATTTAAAAAGAAAAAAAAGGAGCAAGTAGGCTTGAGGTTAAAGGCATCTCAAAATCACTTTCCTAACAGAATCCCTAATTTCTATCTTCTTTAGAAAAAGTCATAGAAGTATTGCATTTTTAGCCCAATAAAAAAATAATACCACTAAAAATTCTATTGTATAATTTCCGGTCTGATTCTGATACCGAGATTATTTATATCCTGAGTAAGCAAGTCCATCTCAGGGTAATTTCCGATTTTTCGAATAATTAACTGTGGGTTTATCCAATAAAGCTCCTGAAGGTGGATAAATGAGTCCATCAATAATCCCATTTGTTTACCAACCTTTGAATTTTGGACAATCCACCTGCCGGGAAACTGATTCAATCTGTTTTTGGAGGTGATTTTGATTAAAGCTATTCCGATTTCGCTTTGGGTTTTAAAAATAATAGCCGGTCTAGGTTTACTTTTTATCTCATTGTTTTCATCTCTCCAAGGGAACTTAACAAGAACCACATCACCAACCGAGTAATGCATGGTTACAGGTATTGTTCGTAAACATTTGAGTTCTCATCGTCCCAACCCTCTGGTGAAATGTTTTCCTGAAAATATTGAATTTCTTCCTTGGATAGCTCACTATTTAATTCCGGATAAGCTGCCTTTTTTAGTGTTATCTCAAGAGATGATAGGTTATTGAAAATTTTATCCGTTTGTTTTGCAATTCCTCTGGTAAAGAATACTTTTTCAAGGGTTTGTTTGCTTTGCAGTAACTCTTTCATTTGAGTTATTAATTTCTCAATAGCCAAATGGATATCAATCAATTCCTTGGGTTTTGCCTTATTGATGGTTTCATAAATTTTAGCAGTCTCTTTTGAGATATCATTTCCTAATTTGACTAAAAAGATATATAGAAAAGGGATAATTAAAATAGATGGTATGCTTATAGCCACCACACCTATGATACCTGCAAAAATTTGAGCCCACCTGATTACTGTTGCCAATAGATGTATTAGGGAAGACTCTAACCTGAGGCTTGCGTTTAATCTATTTGGGAAATTTACGGTTGGATTGTAGTCCATGATTATATGAAAGTGTGTTACTAAAAAACAAACGGGCTTGTAAAAGTAGTGTTTTTAAATATATAAAATAAAATTGGAAAGCAAATAAAGATATCCTTTCAAATTAACAATACTGTTAATTTATTTAAACAATCGATTACGGATGTTTATGGATTTTAACCGCAATGGACGCAAGGGTTTTGCAAAGGGGGTATTCTAATTTTAATTTCAATTTTAAATTGGTTAAGATATTAGGGTAGGACAAGGCGTCAGGAAATGATCCCTTTGGTGCAGAGCTATCGGAATTAGCCTTGGGCCAGGTGAAGGGTAGGCAAATCCCACCCAGTCCTAGCATCGGACGTTTGACTACGTCCAGAGGGGGGTAATAGCCCGATCTGGAAGCTTGAATCCCGCTACCTTACCAGGGATAGTCGATCTGATAGGCAAGGATTTACAAAGCAAGAAAGCTCCTGAGGCCTATCTGATGTACGCTTTGTATGATTCAGACAGTAACTTATATGAAAAAGAGGACTGAGCGTTAAGAAATAATCCCTTTGGATTATTTTAGTGA
>JBBRFK010000303.1:0-4691 GCA_038224435.1 Cytophagales bacterium
CATTGGCACGAGCTACCTCAACAGGGTTTTTGATCCAAATGACAATCCCGACAATGTGTTTTTCTCTTCACGGTTGAGTTTCTTGGGATTTGTTGCCCCAAGGTTGGAATACCGATTTTCTGAAAAATGGGCCTTGGAAAGTTCCCTGACTTTCAACCACATCTCCAACGGCGGACTACAGCAGCCCAACAAAGGCATGAATTACCTTATATTGGGGCTGGGCATCAACCATTATTTGAACTACACAGAATTTCCCGAATTTGAAAAAGAGCAGTTTTCAAAAGAATGGGCATTTTATTTGGAACTGGCAGGACATACCAGTTATTCGGAAACCGCCATGAGGAGGAAGCCCAGCTTTTCTGTATTTTCTGAGGCACTGAGACCCATAAATAGGATACAGGGAATAGGGGCAGGAGTGGAGATGGTCCTGGATTTTTCGTTGCCTGTGGAAGCATCCAGGGCTGAGGCATTTATGCCGGCACCGTTTTTAGCCCACCATTTTTTATTTGGAAAAGTTGATTTTAGCCAAGTCATGGCACTTTACACGCTAAAGCCAGTTGGATATAATGATTACGCCTTCTACCAGCGCTACATTTTACGTTATCAGATACTGTCTTCTTTGCACCTTGGTGTTTCACTCAAAGCCCATGGACATATAGCAGAAAGCATGGATGTCAGACTTGGTTGGAAGTTTTGAAGATTTTCCGTTGGAATAATATTTACCGGGAGCCAGCTAATTTTTTTTTATTTTTACGAACCAATATGTGATTCCTGATTCGGGATTGGCTTGATGTAAAGCAATTTTTCCTCTAAGATTTTAATATGGGCATCACTCAACTCAAAATCTGTTTTTTCCATATCCGCTTGGGCCATGTCGTACATCAGTTTCAGCATTCTTTCGTCTGTCTGATCAATGGACTCATGAAGCTTTTTTTTAAATCTCACCCAAACAAAAAATCTGAATAAGGCCAATAATCCATATTTTTCATTTTTTTCATTTATATTCAAACTACCTATTTTAAGTGAAAAAAATGAAGGTTCACAGATTCGATGACCTATGAAAATCAAAAATCTTGCACTCAAAGGGGGAGGAGTTAAGGGAATCGCTTATGTGGGAGCGATCCGCGTGTTGGATAAAGCCGGCCTGTTTGACGGGATAGAAAGAGTAGCAGGCACTTCTGTGGGATCTTTGATGGCAGGAATGATCAGTGCGGGATACAGTGTGGACGAAATCGAAAACCTGCTGAAGCACAAGCTTGATCTCAAAAAATTCAAAAAGGGCTTTAACCCGATACAGTTTTTCAGACGATACGGAATCTATTCAGGAGCTTATATCCTGGATTTTATCCACGGCTTTCTTGCCAATTCTCCCAAAAAACTTCCGCCCAATGTCACCTTCCGACAAATGGAAGAAGCAGGCTGCAAAAGTCTCTTTGTATTTGCCTGTGACCTCAATACCCACTCAGCCGCCGAATTTTCAGCTTACCAAACCCCGGATGTGTTGGTGGCTGAGGCCATCAGGGCTTCCATGTCCATCCCGATTTTCTTCAAAGCATGGCAGTTCACGGATGCCAATCCCAATGACCATATCTATGTGGATGGTGGTTTGGCTTTCAATTATCCCTTGGCTTTCTTTGACAATGAGCGCTTTGCACCTCCTCCTGATTATATCAATGAGGACACAATCGGGCTTTACCTGCACGACAAAGCGAGTAACAAAAAGGTCAATTTGGGATTTTCTACCCCACTCAGATATTTCAAGCAATTGTTCGAAACGCTTCTGAATGTCCAAAACATAGACATCGGATTTGAAACTGCAGAAGGAAAGCGATCGGTAAAAATTGACGGGCTTGGGATTCCCGCGACTGATTTCAACCTGTCGCAAGATGAGATGGACAGGTTGATCCAATCCGGAGATGAATGTACCAAGGACTTTTTGAAAACAAACAATTCATAAATTAAAGCATACTTTATGAGCCAAAACTCCCTCACCATTATTGTCCCAATCCTTCAGGATAAGGTAAAAGACTTATTGGATTACCTGAAACATGTGAAAACCAACCTTGGTAAGGGAATTCCACCTGAATTTGAAAAATTGGGAACCATCCATTATGCCCGGTGGGTGGTCATTGACAATGGAAGATCTTATATCAATGATCCCAAGAAGAGAAATCCCAAACTGATATTTGTGGTAGATTATGATGGGAAGCAGGAAGATTTATTGAATGGCATTACTACCGATTCGGCTGATATTCTGGACAAGGTTTATGGATTTTGTGAAAAATACCAAAGCAATGAAAAACATACACCTGAAAGTAGGAAGAAGTATCTTGAAGGAAATATAGTAAAAGATACGGCGGTCTATATCGGGGCTCCGGGGAGGACAGTGAAGCAGGTCAAAGAGGAAAGGGATTTACGAAATGCCATCAGGACGTACCTGGATTCCCAGACTTGGGATTTGCCTGCAAAAGCCATTCACCAAAAAATCAAAGATGAAGTATTGCCTCAGTTTGAGTCACTCAAAGGCACGAAGGTGACTATGCCTCGGATCAATATTGTAGGCTTGGTTTTCATTGTTGCCATCCTTTTGGCTGTGGCCCTGTTGGGAATCAAATTGTTTGGACTTGTTTTTCTTGGCGTGTATCTCTGTGTTTTGCTTCTGCCGATTGCCATTTGGTTGCTGATACTCCATTATTTCTATGAAAGAAAAGATGAAAACTTTACGGTCAAAAGGAGTGGCCTTGATGATCATTTCCTAACCGACCTTGAGACTTATGAGGATTTCAAAAACCAAAACCAGTTTAGCCAATTGGTGGATATGAAGGAGGGAAAAGTCAGGCTGATTACCATCAAAGCCATGTTTTTGTTGTCCAAGACTTTGATCAGTATGATTTTTGTCAAAGGAAAACTGATGGGGATTCCGACCATCCATTTTGCCAAGTGGGTGATGTTTGAAGACAATACCAGGGTCTTGTTTTTCAGTAATTTTGACGGCAGTTGGCAGCAATATCTCGGCGACTTTATCGACAACAGCGGCTGGGGGCTGACAGGGATTTTCTCCAACACCAAAGTTTTTCCCAAAACAAATTTTTTGGTGACAGGAGGCGCTTATGACGAGGAGCATTTTCTCGCTTGGAGCCGAAATTCGGAAGTATCCACCAATGTCTGGTATGCTGCCTATCCGGAGCTTTCGATCAAAAATGTCAACAACAACACCAAAATCAGGGTGCAGCTGATGAAATCCCTTTCGGAACGTCAGGCTGCCAAATTTCTCAAACTCATTTAGACAGTCTCATGAACACGTTAGAACTCGAAGATATCCAAGGTTATGTCATCCGTGGCTATGCGCACATGATGTATTCGCGATTTGTGTACCTCAGGGTAACAAACCCTTCAGCTGCCAAGCATTGGCTGTCAAAGTCCTGGGCATCCATGACTACTGCAGCGCACATCCATGATAAATCCATGATTCCCGAAATCCACCTAAACCTCGCCTTTACCCATGATGGCTTGCGGGAATTGGGATTGAAAGAAGAAAATCTCGGCGCATTTTCAAGGGAATTCCGGCAGGGAATGATTGCTCCTCACAGGACGAGAATGCTTGGGGATGTGGAAAGCAGCAAACCGGAAAATTGGATTTGGGGCAATGATCTCCAAAATCCTATCCACCTCTGTCTGATGGTTTTTGGCAATGACAAAGAATACAATGATGACATTGAAAAAGATAAAATCGTATGTCTTCGGTATTACGATAAACTGAAGGCTCAATTTCCGGATTGGGGTTTAGAGGAAATCCACTTCATAGACGGACAGACGCAGCCTGAAAACAAAGAGCATTTTGGTTTTAGGGATGGTATTTCCCAACCGATCATTGAAGGGTCGGGCAGGGTAGGGTCTAAGGACGATGTCGTCAAAGCTGGAGAGTTTCTTTTTGGGCACAAAAATGAATTCGGTGTTTATCCTGATACCCCATTGATGGCTGTGAACCAGGGAAATATGAATCTCTTGTCCACAGATGCAGAAGGCAGCGGCAAAAAGGACCTTGGCCGCAATGGAACCATGATGGTGATGCGGCAGCTGGAGCAGGATGTAGATGGTTTTTGGACTTTTATGAATGAAAAGTCAAGAGACCCTGACGGTACCTTCAATGAATCGGAAAGCCTTAAGCTTGCTGCAAAAATCATGGGCAGGTGGCAAAGCGGTGCGCCTATTACACTTTTCCCGGACAAAGATCCCGGTGTCATCAGTGACATCAATGATTTTGGTTACGCCAAATTTGATAAAGAGGGTTTGAAATGTCCATTTGGTTCACACCTGCGTAGAAACAACCCGCGTGACAGTGTCGATGACCATGGTGCCAAAGAATCCTACAAACTCAGCAAGCAGCACAGGATCATCCGGAGGGCACGACTCTATGGGCAGATTTTTGAAGGCTCTCCGACAAACAAAACCCCTGAGGGAAATGTCGGGCTGCTTTTCGCCTGCTTCAATGCAGATATAAGTAGGCAGTTTGAATTTCTCCAATATACCTGGGGCAGCCTCCCCAAAATCAAAGAACTGTACAATGATCCCGATCCCATCATCGGAGTAAAGGAAAAACCAGAAGGTGGAGAAGAACTGAATTTCACCATTCAGGAATGTCCGGTAAATAGGACTGTCTCAGGACTCCCAAGGTTCATCACGGTAAAAGG
>JBBRFK010000304.1:0-4686 GCA_038224435.1 Cytophagales bacterium
AGAATTCCAATCTCCCAAGTGGACCGATTGAGGCAATTCCTGTCCTGCTTCCCGGCTACTTTCAGTGAGGTTTTGGAATAACCAATCAGCATAGAACGGTGCAAAAGAAGACATCAATTGGGTCAAAGTGGACAGACATTCGTATAAAGTCTCATAAGCTGCCTGCTTGTCTTTGTTGATTTCTCCTCTCCAGAATCTTTTCCTTGCCAACCTAACATACCAATTGGAAAGCTGATCGACTGTAAAGTTCATGACCGCGCGGGTAGCTTTGGTAGCATCGTAATTGTCCATCGCAGCTTCGACCTCAGCGATCAAAGTCTGGAGTTTGGAGATAATCCACTGATCCAGTTCTGCACGTTCATTTACCGGGACTTTTTTGGCAGGATCATAGACAAAATGGTCTATGTTGGCATACAGGGCAAAGAAATTATAGGTGTTTTGGAGCGTACCAAAGAACCTTCTCTGTACTTCCGCTACGCCATCAAGGTTGAATTTGAGGTTGTCCCACGGATTGGCATTACTCAGTAAATACCACCTGAGGGCATCCGGTCCGTATTCTTTCAGGGTTTTGAATGGATCCACGGCATTGCCCAATCGCTTGGACATTTTGTTGCCGTTTTTGTCCAAGACCAAACCGTTGGCAATGACATTTTTGAAAGCTACCGAATCAAAAAGCATCCCGGCGATTGCGTGCAAAGTAAAGAACCATCCACGTGTCTGATCCACCCCTTCGGCAATATAATCGGCAGGATAGTTGGCTTTGAAGATTTCCTCATTTTCAAAAGGATAGTGCCACTGCGCATACGGCATTGCGCCTGAATCAAACCAGACATCGATCAAATCAGCCTCGCGGAACATTTTCTCTCCTTTGGCAGAAACCAATACCACATCATCTACATAAGGACGGTGCAGGTCTATTTCTTTTCCTTCGAAAGGGGAAGCTATCATAAATCCTTTGGCGATAGATTTTGCCATTTCTTCATTCAGTTCGCCAATCGAACCGATGCATATTTCTTCTTTCCCGTCTTCTGTTCTCCAGATTGGAAGCGGCGTACCCCAAAAACGGGAGCGGCTGAGGTTCCAGTCTACCAGGTTTTCAAGCCAGTTGCCAAAGCGACCGGTTCCTGTTGCTTCAGGTTTCCAGTTGATGGTTTTATTCAGTTCGACCAACCTGTCCTTGTAAGCTGTGGTTTTGATAAACCAGCTTTCCAAAGGATAATAAAGGATCGGCTTGTCAGTCCTCCAGCAATGCGGATAGGTGTGTTCGTATTTTTCTACTTTGAATGCCTTGTTTTCATTCTTCAATATGATGGAGATGATCACATCGGTGCTTTTGTACTCCTTGTTGCTCTCATCATCTTCGAGGTAATTTTTCACATAGAAATCACTTGCACCCAATTCCTTGTGGGCGGTGATGCCATGTTCTTTCATTTTGGCAGCAAGATATTCCCCTATGACTGGTAAGAATTTACCTTGTCTGTCCACGACGGGGATGTCGTTTCCGAGTTCGTCTTTGACAAATACCCCTGGTATATTCTGCTGCACCAAAGTCCTGAAATCGTCCGCTCCAAACGCTTTAGCCAAATGCACGATGCCTGTTCCGTCTTCGGTGGTCACATAATCACCCGCCACTACGGTGAAAGCAGGATGTGGCAATGCAATTCCCGCTATCGGGAAAAGCTGCTCATATTGCCAGCCAAGGAGGTCTTTTCCTTTACATTCATCTACGATTTCATAAGGAATTAATTTGTCCCCGGCTATGAAATCATCCAATGCGATTTCCTGCGCTTTTGGATTGAAATAGGCACCCATCCTGGTTTTCGCCAAAATGACATTTACCGGCTCAAAGGTGTAGGGATTGAAAGTCCTGACTTTGACATAATCGAGTTTTTCACCAATGGCCAAAGCCGAGTTGGAAGGCAAAGTCCAAGGTGTCGTCGTCCAGGCAAGGATAAAGGTATTGTCCTGTCCTTTGACTTTGAACTGCGCGGTGATTGAAGTGTCCCTCACATCCTTGTAGGTGCCGGGCTGATTGAGTTCGTGCGAACTCAAACCGGTACCCGCTGCAGGGGAAAATGGCTGAATTGTATATCCTTTGTAAATCAGGCCTTTGTCATAAAGCTTTCTCAAAAGGCTCCAAAGACTTTCAATATATTTTGCGTCAAAAGTGATATAAGGATCATCCAGGTCTACCCAATAGCCTATTTTTTCGGTCAGGTCATCCCATTCATTTTTGAAACGCATGACCGTCTCGCGGCATTTTTGGTTGTATTCAGCGATGCTGATTTTTTTTCCTATATCCTCTTTGGTGATGCCAAGTTCCTTTTCCACCTGCAATTCTACAGGAAGACCGTGGGTGTCCCAACCGCCTTTTCTTTTTACCTGAAATCCTTTCAGGGTTTTGTACCGGCAGAAAATGTCCTTCATCGTCCGGCCCAACACATGGTGAATCCCCGGGGTGCCGTTGGCTGATGGCGGTCCCTCAAAAAAAGTGAAAGTTTCAAAACCTTCCCTGTTGGTCACCGATTTGTTAAAAATGTCATTCTCTTTCCAGAATTGGAGGATATCTTCTCCTATCTTTGGATAATCAACTTGTTTGAACTCCTGGTATTTTTTCACGGTATTCCTTGGGGGTTTTATTTTTCCTTGCTGTGCGCGGGGGTTTCGTGCACTTCGGGTTTTTTATTTTGAAAGTGACCAATAATCAATGCTTTCAAAAGCAGGCGCAAAGTTAAGAGATTTTGGACGAATCGGGATAGCTTGCCTTATAATTCATGGATTCAAAAGCGTTTTGTTTTTGGTTTGCTTCGCGTAAAAAAGAAAAAAGGTTATTTTTAAAGATGAGAAAAACCATCTTTTCGTCCCAAACTATCAATGAACTCATCGACAGATCTCAAAAACTGAGCGTCAATAATTTGGCAAAATGGGGCCGCATGAATAGCACCGAGATGCTTGTCCACTGCAATATGGCCCATCAGGGAATCCTGAAAGCGCCAAAATCAGAAAAAATGGCCACTTTCAGACAGTTGATTTCCAAGTTTATCTTTTTCAAAATCAAAAGTGAATTTCCAAAACTGGCAAATGGTCCAAAGAGATTTCAAACTGCAGGAAATGTTCCTGATGCCTCCTTTGAGGAAGAAAAATCAAAATTTGTCCATATTCTGAGCAAATACCCAAAATTGGAAATTCTTTTGGAAGGGGCGCATCCAATTTTTGGGCCTTTGACACATCAGGAATGGGGGATTTTTGTGTGGAGGCATGTGGACCACCATCTCCGGCAATTCGGTGTTTAGGATGCCTTTTTTTTATTTCCCGGGATCATGTTCCCGGAAGCGCAATCCCTTTTACCCTTCTGTATAATGAAAGCGCATACCTATCTGTCATTCCGGAAATGAAATCTATCAAAGCCCTCAATAATGGATATGGGTTTACTTTTACTTCCCATCCCTCCAATGGAAAATCTTCAGGAAGCAATCTCAAGATACTTTTGTCTTTGCCTGAATAAAGCTCTGTCTGGTAAAATTTGTGGTTGAGCGCTTTTGAAAAAACTTCCAGCAACCCTTCCAATACCTGAAATCCTGCTGCTTCTTTCTCTAAGACGGGCTTAGAACGGTAGATTTTTTTCACAGAAAGAGTAGAAATTTTCTCCAATGCTGCTGCTGAAGGAATGATTTCCGTGAGCGCTTGGTCAAATTCTCCGGAAAGAATATTTCCTTCATTTTGACAGAATGCCTCCACAGCTTCGGTGATGAGACTTCCGATCGTCATGGCACGGAGAATGGCAAGTTTCTGGGAATCCGTTTTGTATTTCTCCAACTTTTCAGGTTTGAATTTGTCTCCCAAAATCTCTGCAAGAAGTTCTATGGTCTGGCTGATACTCACTAAACCCATCGTACAGCCATCCTCCAGGTCTATGATACTGTAGCAGATGTCATCCGCGGCCTCCACCAAAAAAGCCAAGGGATGCCGGAGCCAGCATTCCGCATTTGCTTTGGTCAATCCCAATTCCGAGGCAAGGTGGGCATAGTCCTTTTGCTGATCAGTAAAGAATCCGAATTTTTTTTGACTTCTTCTATTGGGATCTTTTTTGAAAATATTAGAAGGTCTTGGGTATTTGGTAAAAGCCGCCAACGTCGCATAAGAAAGTTTCAAACCATTGTCTTTGGAAACCAACATCCTGAATCCTTGCGCATTGCCTTCAAAATTGATCAGGTCACCCCACTCATTTGGTTTGACATGGGAATGCCAAACGAAACCATGTGGATGGTGCTTGAAAAAATCAGAGATGGCCTCCTCTCCGGCATGTCCAAAAGGAGGATTTCCGATATCATGTGCCAAAGCCGCAGCAGCTACAATGGCACCAAAGTCAGAAGAGAGGATACCCTTTTCGGCGAGAGTCGGATATTTTTTGACCAGATATTCGCCTGCTGACTTTCCCAAAGACCTGCCGACGCTTGATACTTCAAGGCTATGTGTCAACCTTGTGTGGACAAAATCGTTTTCAGGAAGCGGAAAAACCTGGGTTTTGTCTTGGAGATTTCTGAAAGGTGCAGAAAAAATAATCCTATCATAATCGATTTCAAATTCACTTCTGAAAGATTCCGGTGTGGTATTTTCTTTTTTCGAAGAATCAAACCTGTCCGAACCCAATAACTTTTCCCATTGCATCATGTCCAAAAATACTAA
>JBBRFK010000305.1:0-4664 GCA_038224435.1 Cytophagales bacterium
TATCGGCTTGGGTGTTCCCGGTTTTGGCTTGAAACTGATTTTGGGAGAAATGGCCATGATGGTCTTGGGCGGCAATAAAGTCTCGTCCAAGAAAATCCAAGAAGCTGGATTTGAATTTACTTACCCGAAATTGGATGGGGCGATGAAGGAGATTTATGGGTGAAAAAATAGGAATTTAAGCTTTTGGTCACATATAATTTAAATTAAACAATCGGTTCTGCTTTTTATGAATGCCATTTGGTGGATTTCATTACCAGCAAACGCAAACTCGAATCTACCCTTTGATAAACCAACTCAGCTACCTTTTGCTTCCCATAATTCATGGAACAGACCCGAGAAAAAAGGCATATGAAGCTTGGCGGACAAAATCTCAAATAAAGGAAAATCCTAAACTCTTTACCTACTCGCCGTCTTTCTCCCCATCAAAAACCAAAGTATAGTCCCGACAAGTGGAAGAAAAATCACTACCAAAACCCAAACCAGTTTGTCATTGTTGCCGCCAAACTTTCTGCTGACTACATCATAGATGGTATAGATGTAGATCGCCAAACCAAGAAATCCAATTCCAAACATATTTTTTCGTTTAAGTTATTACTCCTTTTAATTCTAATTCTTTTGAAAGGCACCGAAATTCCATACAGAGTACATCAAATTTTTACCTCTCAAACGAAATTACTCATTTTTATGAAAACATTACCTTAAAATTGAATCCCAATCAAAACTATTGTAGCATGAAAACCACCAAAACTTTTCTATTTGTCCTTTTTTATTGGCTCATTTTGCCTGTCCAAGCACAAAATAGTTTAAGTTATTATCTGCCTCAGGGATATACCTATAATCCTGCCATTCCCACGCCAAAACAAATTCTAGGATTTGAAGTCGGGGATTGGCATGCTACTCATGACCAAGTAGTCATGTACATGCAGGCTATCGCCGCGGCTTCGGACCGGGTGTCCGTCGAAGTCATCGGGAGGACATATGAAATGCGGCCTCAGGTAGTCCTGACCATTACTTCTCCCTCCAATCATGGCAAGTTGGAGCAGATCAAATCTGAAAGAAAAAAACTCCGTGACCCTTCGACCAATGTGAATATCAATAAAATGCCCTTGGTCATGTGGGCGGGATATTCGGTCCACGGCAACGAAGCAAGCGCAGTCAATGCCTCCCTGCTTGCCGTATACCATTTCGCAGCGGCAAATGAAATAGCAGCAGACTTGGACAACATTGTCATCTTATTGGATCCGGCACTGAATCCGGATGGTGTTAACAGGTTTGCTTCTTGGGTCAATTCCAATAAAAGTTATGTCATGAACGGTGACCCGGTCAACCGTGAACTCAATGAAGCTTGGCCAAGAGGGCGGACCAACCATTATTGGTTTGACCTGAACAGGGATTGGCTGCCGGCGCAGCATCCCGAATCCAGAAACCGCGTGGCAAAAGTGCAGGAATGGCTTCCTAACATCCACTTGGATTTCCATGAAATGGGTTCAAACAGCACTTTCTTTTTCCAGCCGGGAGTTCCTTCAAGAAACCATCCCTTGACACCCAAAAAGAGTTTTGAGCTGACTGAAAAAATCGGTCGCTACCATGCCAAACACTTGGACAAAATCGGTTCATTATATTACAGCAAGGAAGATTTTGATGATTTTTACTTTGGAAAAGGATCTACTTATCCGGACGTACAGGGTTCTATCGGGATTCTTTTTGAGCAGGCAAGCTCACGGGGACACTTGCAGGAAACGACCTACGGACCATTGACTTTTGCTTTTACCATCAGGAATCAGTTTACTACCACTTTGTCTTCGTTTGAAGCAGCGAAGGAAATGCGGGTAGAACTGAATACCTACTTGATGGATTTTTACAGAGAAGCAAAGGCGGAATACGACACCGATACCAATAAGGCTTATATTTTTGGCGCCAAAGAAGATGCAGGGAGAACGTACCATTTGGCAGATATGGTCCTGCAACATGATATCGATCTATTCAGCTTGAAAGAGGACATTACTGTAAATGGCGTCGAATTCGAAAAAGAAAAGGCCTATATCGTTCCCCTCAACCAGCCTCAATATAGGTTGATCAAATCTTTGTTTGAGACTAGAACTTCCTTTACCGACAGCCTTTTTTATGACGTTTCTGCCTGGACTATGCCAATGGCTTTCAATTTGGACTACATGGCCTTGAGCAGTAAGATCATGAATCTTGCCAATGTGGAGCAGGTGCCAAAAAACACCCCAAAAGCAAAAGGAAAGGTGATTGGACGGCCAGGTGCTTATAGTTATATATTTGGTTGGAGTGAATATTATGCCCCGAAAGCCGCTTATGCACTGATGGACAAAGGATACCTGGTGAGAGTATCCCATCAGGAAATCACTTTGCCGGAGGCCGGAAAAATGAATCGTGGAAGTATCATCGTGGATAAAGGCCAGACAGGTGCAACGGACCAACAGCTGTTTGATGATTTGGCAAAAGTGGCCGAAAGCACCGGGGTGGATATCTATGCTGTGAGTACCGGGTACACAGGAGGTGTCAATATCGGTTCTCCGGGGATTGACGTACTCAAAAAACCCGAGATCGCTATATTGGTGGACGGCGGCGTCAGTAGCAGCGATGCCGGCGAAGTCTGGCATTTGCTGGACCAAAGGTTCCAAATGCCCGCAACGCTATTGCCGGTGGACAGATTCAATTCTGCAGATTTGAGCAGGTATAATGTAATCGTTTTTTCGGATGGAAATTACAATGAGCTTGGAAAATCAGGAGCTGAGAAAACCAAAGATTGGGTAAGGTCAGGAGGAACAGCCATCGCAACTGGCAGAGCAATGACCTGGTTTAATAAAAATGAAATTGCTGAATTCAAATTCAAAAACGAGGAAAGCAAGGATACAGTAGTGCAAAGAAATTATGCTGACTTTGAAAAGGCGATGGGAGCAAAAGTAACTGGAGGAGCGATTTTCCATGTGAACCTGGATATTACCCACCCGATCGGTTATGGTTACGAAAAACCGGAGTTGTTCACTTTCAGGGGAGATAACCTGTTTTTGATACCTGCTACAAATGCCTATGCCAATCCTATGGTATATACCGCAAACCCATTGGCAAGCGGATACATTCATCCAAGCAATCTTGTGCAAATCAAAAATTCGGGCGCCATCCGGGTTTCCAGCGTGGGAAGAGGACGGGTGATCGGATTTGTAGATAATCCAAATTTCAGAGGATTCTGGTTTGGTACCAACAAGCTTTTTATGAATGCTATATTCTTTGGACAAACGATTCAGTCAGGTACCGCGCGATAATTTTGATTATTTCAGATAATTCAATCCTCCAAGGCGGACCCTTGGAGGATTTCTTTTTTATCCCTCAATCATTTCTGACATGATTTTGGCAGAAAGCAGACAGAGCGGAATCCCACCACCGGGATGCACACTGCCACCACAGAAATAGAGGTTTTTGATATCAGAAGAAAAATTTGCGTGGCGGAGAAAAGCCGCATACTTGTTGTTTGAGCTATTGCCATAAAGCGCTCCGTTTGCACTGGAAGTTCTGGACTCAATCGTTCTGGGTTCGAGGATTTCCTCCACTTTTATCAAAGGCTCGATATCGGTTTGTAAGATTCGGTTGATCTTTTGGATGATATTTTTCCTAGCTTCCTGAATGAGCTTATCCCAATCCTGACCCTGATTGTTGGGAACGTTGATCATTGTAAACCAATTCATACATCCATCCGGCGCATCGTCCGACTTGTATACAGAGGTGATATTGATATAAACAGTTGGATCGCTGTAGATTGACTTTTTACTGAAAATATGGTCAAATTCTTCTTTGTAATTTTCTGAAAATAGGATGTTATGCAAATCCAGCTCTGGGAAATTCTTTTTGATACCCCAATAGAAAATAAGCGCTGAGCTCGATTTGGGCTGATTGAGTATCCTTGTCGGCTGTTTTTCATTTTTCAGGATGGTTTTGTAGGCATTCACCATATCCATGTTGTTCACTACCATGTCTGCGTAATGGGAGTTGCCTGAAATGATCACTCCGACAGCCTTCCTGTCCTTGACGATAACCTCCTCAACTTTTGAATTGAAGTTGAATTTTACCCCCAGATCTACTGCAAGTTTATAGAGACTCAAGGTGATGTCATGCATTCCTTTTTTGGGAAAAAAGGCACCGATATTGAATTCAAGATGTGGTATTATATTCAGTGTAGCAGGTGTTTCAAATGGATTGGATCCGTTGTAGGTAGCATACCTGTTAAAAAGCTGCACCATTTTGGGATTGGAAAACTGCTTTTCATTGGCCTTATTCATGGTGCTGAAAATCCCCAATTTTCCCATCTTAAAATAAGATTTCAGCGCAACTTTATTGGTCCAGGTTCCAAATCGATGCAAGGACTTATGCATAAACAGTGGAGCAAGGTGATCGTAGATAAAGGCGGATTTTCGCAGCGACTCAAAAACATTTGCTGCCGGTTCACCAAGTTTGTCTTCCACTTCTTCAGCAAATTTCTTTGTGTCACCAAATGCTTTGATCTGTGTCCCGTCATCCCAAAAATAATGGCAGGCCACAGGAAGGCGGATATAGTCAAAATGGGCTTTTGGGTCCTTTCCTGAAATACGAAACAATTCCTCCACCTGATCTGGAAGTGTGAAAAGCGAAGGTCCTGCATCGAA
>JBBRFK010000306.1:0-4612 GCA_038224435.1 Cytophagales bacterium
TCATTGTTGAGCAGTATCTCATCGAGGTTTTCTCCGGGGAGTGCAATAATCTGTTCATTTTCAGCGTCCCATTCGATTCGTCTGCCGATTTTGTAAGACAAGCCTCCCATGTGTGCAGTAATGGCTTCCTCAAAACCCTCCTGAATCCCGCAGCTTGGATTGCCGCCGTTTCCCCTTTCGCAAAATTCAGGGTAGAACCTTGCGGATAATCATTATCATCTTTAAAGAAATACAGAATACCCTGATCTTTATTTATCATGGCATAGCGATTCTGTTCTTTCCTAAGGTTGCCTGACTACGTAGTCAACCTTCAGACCTCAGCATGGTTTTTTTTGGGTGAAGCCATATTTATACAAAGCCAAAACCTTGTAAATCAATGAAGAGCATCTACCAAAGTGTTTTTGAAATTTCTTGATCTTTAGGTAAATATTTTTTTCGTAGAATTACGAATTTTTCGTAGGAAGTCTAAAATGTTTCTTTTACATTTAATTCATGGAGACATTGACAAAATACGAGGAAGCACTGATGCGGATATTTTGGAATCTGAAAAGGGCTTTGGTAAGGGATGTGCTGAACGAACTGCCTGATCCAAAACCCCCATACACCACCCTTGCCTCCAACATCAAGCTTTTGGAAAAAAAAGGATTTTTAGACCACAAAACCTACGGCAATATCCTCGAGTATTTCCCCACCATCTCCCAATCCGACTATAGGAAAACCAGTTTCAATGAATTGGTGGAGGACTATTTTGAAGGATCGGTAGAAAATGTATTGTCCTTTATGGTAAAGGAGAAAGGGTTATCTGAAAAAGATATGGAAGAACTTCAAAAATTGATTGACAACATGGGTAATCCCTCAAAACCATGACACTACTATTTAATTATCTATTGGAAGGCAGCATCATCTTACTGCTGCTCTATGCTTTTTACATTGCGGTTCTTTCCAAACTCACTTTTTTTGGATGGAACAGGATCTATCTTCTTGGGTCCTTGGTATTGGCTTTGGTACTTCCACTTATTTCTTTTGAAATGACCTCAGCTTCGGTAGCAGCTTTGAATCGAGAAGTATTCACCTATTACCTGCCGGAGTTTGCGCTGACTCCTGAAGAAGGGTTATCCGCCAAATCAGTTTTGATTTATGTGGCCATTCTACTTTATATTATTGGTTTTCTTTGGACCTCAACCCGTTTGGCAACAGGTATTTTCAAAACTTTCTCTTTGATCAATTCTTCCGAAAAACACAGCCAAAATGGATTGACGATTGTGATAAACCCCAAATTCCCGCCCTCTTCTTTCTTCAATTATATCCTTTTGCCCGAACACCGGGAAAGGAATAAAGCACAGGAGCTCATCATTCTACATGAATCCGAGCATGCCTCCAAACTCCATACGCTTGACCTGATTTTCATGCAGTTTACCAAAGCGATATTCTGGTTTCACCCGCTTATGAAGTTCTTCGAATCCAGTATACATGAAGTGCATGAATTCCAAGCCGATACCAAGGTGACACGCTACCATCCCAAAAAGGAGTATGCCCAATTGCTACTTAACCTAATCGTGACTAAAAGAGAGCAAAAGTTTGTCAACAACTTCAACCAATTCCAGCTCAAAAAGAGAATCCTGATGATGAATGCAACCCAATCCGGGTTGATACAAAAAGGACGGTTTTTGCTGGCATTACCGATACTTGGATTGATGGTATTTGTATTTTCCTGCGAAAAGAGCACTGAAAATTCGTTCTCCAAAGCTATGGATATACCTATGTCTTTGGAAACGGCACCAACTAATCCTGATGAAGCAAATTCAAAAATATTGGATGTGGATGAGGTGTTTGATGTGGTGGAAGATTCACCTGAGTTTCCTGGAGGGATGGAAGCATGGAACAATTTTCTGAGAGACAATCTCAAATATCCAACCCAGGCCCGAAGAATGGGAATAGAAGGAACGGTCTATGTGGTATTTGTGATCAATACCGACGGAAGTATCAGAAAGACTGAAATTCTGAGAGGCATCGGAGGAGGATGTGATGAGGAAGCTCTTAGGGTCATTGACAACTCCCCGAATTGGAATCCTGGAAAACAAAGAGGCCGATCAGTACCGGTCAGAATGCGCTTGCCTATCAGATTTAAATTGGGTTGATCCTAAAACTCCCTTGAAAATCAATAATTCCTAAAATTTCAAACCATAAAACAAAAATCAAGATGAAAACATGTAAATCCTACCTAAACCACAAAAGAAGGGTTCTCACTTCCATCCCTATTTTCGGGTTGATGATCATATTTCTTTCCTGTGATTTTCAGGGCTACGGCGAAAAAGTAGTGTTGGAAAACGGAGAGGTCACCAGCGCAAAAGTCGAAACCAATGAGATCTTCGATGTCGTGGAGGATTCTCCCTCATTTCCGGGAGGGATGGAAGCTTGGAATGAATTCCTGGCAAACAACCTCAAATATCCGGAACAGGCACGAAAGATGGGCATAGAAGGAACCGTGTATCTGGTCTTTGAAATCAGGAAAGATGGTTCGGTGGAAAATATCGAAATCCTGAGAGGAATCGGAGCAGGATGCGACGAAGAAGCAATGCGCATCGTCAAAGAATCGCCAAACTGGATACCAGGAAAGCAGAGAGGACATGTTGTCAATGTGAGGATGAGGGTTCCCATTAAGTTCCAACTCTCTGAAGGAGAAGAAATAGTTTAAATCCCCTTCGTGATTCTTTAAATGAACAAATACCGCATCAAATAAACCATATTCAAGCTATCAAACACATTTCCCAGATGAACTCAACCCGATCAAAATCGACCAAAAAAAGCAAAACACTATTAACAATCACTTTAGTGGGTTTGATGTTATTTGTTATTTCTTGCAAAAGCTCTAAAGATTCCACTTTCTCAAAGAACATGGATATCCCGATGGGAGAAAATTCTGCCCAAGGATCAAATGATGAAATCTTTGATATGGTAGATGATTCTCCTGGATTCCCAGGTGGAATTAAGGCTTGGGAAAATTTTATGAAAGACAACCTCAAATATCCCAAATTGGCTAAAGATGATGGGATTGAAGGCACGGTTTATGTTGTTTTTATTATCAATAAAGATGGATCAGTAAGTGATGCGGAGATATTGAGAGGAATCGGGGGAGGCTGTGATGAAGAAGCGCTGAGGGTAGTCAATGCCTCACCAAACTGGAATCCGGGAAAAAAAGATGGTAGAATAGTCAAAACCCGGATGCGGCTACCGATCAATTATGCTCTTGGCAAAAAGGATAAATCTTAACCTAATCAGAAATGGGGAATCTCAAATGGGAATCCCTATTTTTTTCTCTAATCGAGTAGTACAACCTTTCTCAATAACGGATTTAACTTTTAGCCTAGTAAATACCATAAATATTCAAATCCAAAAACTCATTTCTGAATTTCCCTTCCGGGTCATGCTTGGCAAGCAATGATTTAAATTCCTCTATTTTGGGATAGCAAGACTCAAGCTTTTCAGGAGCTATTGTGAATATTTTTGCCCAGTGTGGCCTTGGGTTAAACTTATCCAACTTCGCTTCCATCTGAGGCAAAAGTGCCATCACTTCGGGAATTTCCTGTTTCCAAGTAGTATGGATCGCAATGGAATCCCTTTGGTAGCAAGTGCTCATCCAAAGATCGTCAGCCTTGATGCTTCTGATTTCTGAGATGAAAAGGTGCGGATGGATCATATCCGCCATTTCCTGAACAGCCATCAGTGCTTCATAGCCACTTTCAAAAGGTACAAAGAATTCCGACTGGAGTTCTTTGCCGGCGCTAGGCTGGAATTCCATTTTGAAATGTGGCAAGCGCTCATACCAAGGACCGGGGATCGCAAGTTGTTCGGAGCAGCTTTCGGCGGACATTTCCTGCACAGGATGCATGTGAACAGTTGCTTGCCTGGCACCATAAAACTCCTCCGGAAAATCCACTGATTCTCCCGGAACCAATTTTTTCTTTACCCAAACCTCATTGATTATGTTGCTTTTCCAGTCGAGAAACAAGCTCACACTGTAGCCTGCACCCATGATTTCTTGGAAGTTGTCCTTCAAGGCATCCATTGGCATATCCAAATACACTACTTGAGCGACTTCAAAAGTAGGCAACAAATCCAACGTCACTTTGGTAACCGGTCCGAGTCCTCCCAAGCCTACTACTGCCCCAAGGAAATCAGAACCATCCTCTTTGGAAAGCCTGACAATTTCCCCTTTGGCATTGACAAATTCTATAGCGGCTACGCCCGTAGAGAGGTTCCCGTTTTCCATTCCCGAGCCATGGGTAGCAGTAGCGATGGTACCTGCCACAGAAATATGGGGAAGAGAGGCAAGGTTGTGAAGGGCATATCCGTTCTGGTGAAGGTAAGCCGACAATTCCCCATATTTGATTCCACCTTCCACGGTGACTTGTTTTTTTTCTTCGTCAAGAGAGATGATTTTATTCAGATTTTGGAAGGAAATGAGGTTGTCCTTGCTGTCCGCAATCCTGTTGAAAGAGTGTCGAGATCCCAAAACCCTCAGCTTCTCACATTTTTTGACCAACTCTTGGACTTCCTCTACGGTTTTGGGATAATGCACGTTTGAAGTACTGAATTCAAAGTTCCCAGCCCA
>JBBRFK010000307.1:0-4441 GCA_038224435.1 Cytophagales bacterium
TACTTCTCCCCATTTTGGGATTCAGACAATTCCTCCACGCCCATACCACTTAAAGTGGACAGGAAATCTTCCAGATGTTTGTTGAATTCCTTGGGTTGCTCGAGGTTGGATACGTGACCGGCGTTGTCTATGACTTTTAGGATGGAACCTTTGATGCTTTTGTGCATCTTTTCTGATTCGGTCAGCGGCGTCACCCCATCTTCCCTGCCACAGATGATCAAGGTTGGAACCTTCACTGCCGCCAAGGTGACGCAGGTTTCAGAACGGTTTGCAAGTACAAGCAATCCCTGACTGATGATCTGCGGGGAATTTGCGGCCACTACTTTACTGAGGCTTTTGACCAATTCCTTTTTGTTTGTCAATGAATCTTTGTGGAATACATTCTTTACAAAACCATCATTGAACTCCTTCACGCCATCAGCCTCAATGTCAAGAATGGTGTTGAGGCGTTTTTCTTTTACTGCTGCGCTATCTGCGATGCATTGTGTATCGCAAAGGATCATGGCTGCAAAGCGGTCAGGAAACCTCTGTTGGACATTCAAGGCAATATACCCTCCCATCGACAAGCCACAGACGACCGCTTTTTCGATGTATAGCGCATCCATCAACCCGATCACATCGTCCGCAAACAAATCCATGCTGAATTCGGATTGCTCGTCGGTAGATTTGCCAAAACCCCTGATGTCCATTGCAATCACACGGTAGGAAGATTTTAGAAATTCAAGTTGCTTGGTCCACATCGATTTGTCAAAGGGGAAGCCATGCAAAAACAGGACAGGTATCTTTCCTTCTCCCATATCGTCGTATGATACATGGAAGTTGCTGACGGAAATGGTCAAATCGGATCCTTTGGTTTCGTTTTTCATAGTCGGTTGATTTGTAATATCTAATTGGTTTTAGGTGATTTGGTACTTGTTTGGATCAAATTTTCTCTAGAAACAAACAGTAATTACCTTATCGGCAAAGTTATTTCATAAGCACTAGAACGTGTTACATAACTTTTTCGGAGCCTTACACAATTCTCACTTTTATGACAATCTCAATTCTTCTTACCTTCAGGAAAGGTTTTGAAGGCCGTATTGAAACAAAAAAATAAACCGTATTTTTAAAACTGATTTTAACCGGAAAACCATGTTTTTAAAGACCCGCCTCTATTTTACCTTATTCATCACCCTTGCCATTTGGGCTTTGTTGGCTTGGGAGCATTTTCACGGCGGCGTACCTAGCCACCACATTTTGGCCCGTGAGGATTTGCCTGAAATCTCCAATTGGTGGGGCGCAATTTTACTTCCACTCCTGGCTTTATTCTTATCCTTTCGCACAGAAAAAAGAATTACAAAGAAACATTCTAGTCAAACTCCGGTAACAAAAATCCCAAGCAGTGTCCCTTTTGGCTTTTTTGGGGCAATGTTTTATGGGATTACTCTGGCTTCTTTTTTCGCCTTTGGCAATACGGAAATGCCGGGATACATGCTGATTGGTACTTTTGTCATTTCCTTCTTCTTCCCTATCTACCGGGCGGAGTGCCTTTTGGGTTTTGTGATTGGGATGACACACACTTTTGGGGCGGTGCTGCCTACAGGAATAGGAAGTATTTTGGCCTTGATCGGCGCTTTCATTTACTTGGTTATCCGGCCGCTGCTGTTGTTTGTCGCTTTGAAATTGAAAAATTTGGGAACCACCATTACCAATAAACCTTAAATACAATAAGAACCAAGTCTAAATGCTAAAATCCACGGGCTATCGGGCCGGTGACATCGGTCTTAGGTACTCTCTATGCCGGCAGGCAGGCTTCTGACAATTAAATGAAATTCGCTCACTTGCAGAATAGCGTAAAATCATGTTAGCACAATTGGACATCGACTGATTTCGAAAGAAAACCGGAAAACCAAAGGAAACTTAACTTGTCTCCACTTTACAGCATCCACCTTTATGAAAGAGACTCCGCAACAAGACCCAAATGATTTTGAATTGAGACCATTTTGGAATAGGTTTTTTAATTTTGATTGGAAATTTGGGCTTGTCCTCCTCCTGATTGTCTGTGTCCCAAGGTTTATATTGGTTTTGAATGCAAACGCTTCAGGCAATTACAGTGCGATAGGGATGGTCATGCTTGTTTCTGCCATTGTCCCATTTGTGTTTTTGGGCAGGTATGGCCAAAAGAAAATCGGGATTACCAAACCAAAAAAATACAGTTGGCTCTTTTGGGCTTTTGCTTCGGGACTGATTGCAAGTCTTTTGCTTTATGTTGTTGGAGAAGGACTTTATGGCAGCACCTATCAAAACTGGTATGCCTATATCGGAAAATCATATCAAATCCCCATCGAAATCAGCCCATCTGACAAACGTATTTTATTTGCAATTATGGCCGCGGTTGGCATGACATTCAGTCCCATCGGGGAAGAGGTGTTTTTCAGGGGAATAGTCCATTCAAGTTTTGCAAAGTCTATTGGTGAAAAGAAAGCGGCGATCGTTGACGGTTCTGCTTTTGCTTTGACACATATTTCCCACTTTGGGTTGGTGTTCATCGGAGGCAAATGGGATTTTTTTTTCCTTCCTACCCTGATATGGATATCCGGCATGTTTTTCCTGAGTTTGCTGTTTTTTGTTTTCAGAATACGATCGGGCTCGATTTTGGGTGCAATCCTCTGTCATGCTTCCTTTAATCTGGGCATGATATATTGTATCTTTTATTTGTTGTGAGGTCGATAAAGGATTAAATTAAAGCTCTATCTTATGAAACAGTCCAACCTTAATTTCAAAATCCTAGATCGGATTGCCATAAAAAGGAAAAAACATGCGCAACGATAAAAGTGATGAACCTGCGAGATTGGGAAACCTGTTGCTACAGACAGGAGTTGCCTTGATCAAGTCCGGTGCGGGAAGCAGCCGGGTCATCACCAATATTTCAAGGTTTGCGATAGCCTATGGCTACGAGGCCAACGTGGACTTGGGTACGCGCAACATCTCGATTTCCCTCCATCAGGAAGCGCGGGAAAATATTTTCTCCGGTTCAAGGAGCATTGCCACTTTACCCGGTGCCAATTTCAAAGTGATTGCTGTCATCAGCCAATTAAGTTGGGATGTGGTGGAAAAAGAAATCAGCCTGGAGGAATCCGCAAAAGTAATCAACCATGTCTTTGAGATACCGACATACAAAAGGCCGGTCATTTTACTTTTTACCGGAATCGCAGGATCAGCTTTTTGCTATACTTTTGGAGGGAGTGCGCTTGAAATGGCCATTACATTTCTGGCAACGGTCGTAGGTCTTTTCTTCAAACAAGAATTGGTCATCAAGAGATACAACCCCTTTATGATCACCTATGGCAGCGCGGTTTTGGCGGCGGCAGTCATCGGGATTTGTTGGAAAATCGGGGTGGAAACAAACTTGGACCATGCCTTTGCCACCTGCATTTTGTTTCTGATCCCGGGTGTTCTGCTGATCAATTCCTTTATAGACCTCATGGACGGACATATCATCAATGGGATTGACCGGGGCATCAACGCCCTGATGCATGCTTTTTGGATTGCTGCAGGATTGTCCACAGTCTTATATATTTTTAAAATTTTATGATACCAGACTGGATAGATATCATTTTCAAAGCATTTTGGTGCGGTTGTGCGGCTATGGGATTTGCCATCCTATTCAATACCCCGCCACGTGCTTTGTTTGCGATTTTTTTGTGCGGTTCATTGGCAGGATTTTTTAAGTTCACCTTACTCCTGCCTGATGTGGGTGGAGGGATTATTTTGGCCTCAGCTGCAGGTGCTGTGGCAATCGGTTTTGCGAGTATCCCTGTTTCCCATTGGAGGCATATCCCTCCTGCTGTAGTCAGCATCCCGGCAGTCATCCCGCTTATCCCCGGATACTATGCCTATCAGACCATGTTGGGTTTGATTTCTTTCATCAACCAAACCGATGCGGCTTTACTAATTTCAACTGCCTTCAATGCCGCAATGACATTTTTTATAATCCTCGGCATTTCCTTGGGAGTCACTTTGCCCATGCTGCTGTTTAGGATAGAAAGTGTCAAAAAAGTAAATTATTCCTTTCCCAATTGGAGGAAAAGAAAGTAGTGAAATTGAGGAGTTTGACGGTAAAAGGGAAAGCCAAAAATCAGGTGAATTTTGGACAAAAATCCAAGAAAAAAAAAGATATATTTTTGAACAGGTAAAAAGATTGGTTCTACCACGAATGTTGTGAAAACTTTGTATCCTAAGAGAATAAAAGTTTTAAGACTTCCAAAAACAGGCAACTGAGGGGTCAAAATCAGATATAAAGCAGCCTGTAAAAAGAATAAACCACAAAGTAACAAAGAAAACAAAAAGCGGGCTTTTGTTTTCTTTGTTACTTTGTGGTAAATAAATACGGATTTACTATACCATTTTAGGACTACTTCCATATTTCGAATCGGGTAATTTTGACAATTATTTTATTGAT
>JBBRFK010000308.1:0-4416 GCA_038224435.1 Cytophagales bacterium
AGTTTAGATGGAGAAATAGTTTGATTTAATCTGAGAGTTAATTAATTTTCATAAAATTTATTTTGTTTCTAACATGCTTACCCTATCTGAAAAAGAAGTAGAGAAAATAGCAGTTCAGCTGCTTAAAGGAATGATTTGTTTTTATCAACTGGACAATAAAAAAATCTACCAACTTCCCGATGATGAAGATTATTTCAATTATGATTTGACTCCTGAAGAGGAGGACATCCTTGACGAAATAGATGAGAATCCGGATAATTTTGCGGAATTCGTCAAGATGGAACCGAAGCAAGAACATCAGATGATGGAAAGGTTTACCGACAGGGTCATAAAAGAAAGGGTTTTTCAAGATGAATTGGTCAATGCATTGAGTAAACCAAAGGCTTCGACGGCCTTCAAGTTTTTGATTGACAGCTCGGGTAAGTACAACGATAGGTGGAAAGAATACAGGCTCGACAATTATAAAGATTGGGTCAAAGAGCAGATTGATAGCTTCAATTATGCTGAAGATTAGGAAAAACAAAGAGCCACAAAAATACGGCTCTTTATTTTTTTTCATACTTTAAGCAGTGTTTAATTTGTTTTGATCCATCTCCAAAGCGTCTTATAATTCACTTTGCTGCCATGCATTAAAATACCTATGCGATAGACTTTTCCTGCTACCCAAGTACTGAAAAAGAAACCTCCTACCAAAAGAGACATTGATAATATCAGGTCAAAAAGCGGTACGCCATAACTTACCCTGCCCATCATCGCAATAGGTGAGGTAAAGGGAATGATGGAAAGCCAAAAAGAAACGTTGCTATTGGGGTCATTCAGGACAAAGACAAACAAACCTAAATATCCTACCAATAACGGGATAGTAATGGGAAGCATAAACTGCTGCGCCTCTGATGGCGCATCTACTGCTGCCCCCACAGCTGCAAAAAAGGCCCCGTATAGCAGGTAACCTCCCAGGAAATAGAAAATAAATGTCAGAGTCAATTGTATGAAGTCAATGCCATTGATGACTTGAAGGATGTTTTGGATGTTGTTCTGACCATCCATCATTTCGCCTAATTCAGGATTGGCAAGTTCCATCGCCTGTTGTTGCGGCATCTGCAGGCCAAAATATCCCATGACAATCGAAGATACACCCCCAATCAGCACAATCCACATCAAAAACTGCGTCAAGCCAACTGCACCAATCCCGATTATTTTACCCATCATCAACTGAAATGGCTTGATGGAAGAAACCAGGATTTCGATGATTCGGCTTGATTTTTCTTCGATGACTCCCTGCATGATTTGGTTGCCATAGATAAAAATGAACATATAAATCATAATTCCGGCAAGGAATCCGATGGCATAATTTACCGTGGCATCGGTTACTTTTTCTTCACCGCTGTTGTCTAGGGTAATGGCTTTTATAGAAACTTTGGTGCGATAAGCATTGATCGCTTCCGGGCTAATTCCCGATTCAAAAAGCCGTTGCTCCTCAATTCTCCGCTTTATACTCGATTCTAGAAAGGAGATCAGTGACATGCTCGGGTTTTTTTCGCCAAAATAAGTAATTCCGGAGGGACTGCTGAGATCGATTTTTGGAATATAAAGGAACCCAAAGCGATCGCCATCATTGACCATTTTCTTTCCTTCTTCGGCACCTATTTTAGAAAATGAAAAGGCGTATTGTTCTGAGCTTTCAATGAAAAAGATGTTATTTTCATCCACGACCTCGATGATTTGCAAGGAAGGATTTTCAGACTCTCCGATAGAAATCCATAAAAAAATCCCCATGATGGAAGGAAATATCAGTGGCGTCAACAAAGTGGCCAACAGGAATGACTTCTTTTGGACCCTCGAAAGATATTCTCTTTGGATAACCAACCAAATTTTATTCATAGGAATGATTTTTAATCTGTTGGATAAAGATTTCTTCCATGCTGGGCAGAATTTCTTTGAATCCTACCACCTCTCCATATTGCATAAGGGCTGTCAATGTGCTGTTTGGTGAATCTTGGCCAAGAGCTAAGGAGAAGACTGCATTTCCATTGACGGTGCGGGCATTCATTCTATCAGGAAGTATTCCGGTGATTCCGGAAAGTGTGACCTCATAAGTATTTGGCCGAAACTGTTGCTTGATATCGGTAAGTCGGCCTTCTAAAATTTTATGTGAGCGATGGATCATGGCAATCTGATCGCATAGCAATTCGACGGATTCCATCCTGTGGGTTGATAATACGATCGTAATTCCTTTTTCTTTCAGTTCTATGATCTCATTTTTTATAATTTCGGCATTCAGCGGATCAAAGCCTGAAAATGGTTCATCCAAAATTAACAGTTCCGGTTCATGGATGATGGTAGAAATAAACTGCACCTTTTGAGCCATCCCTTTAGAAAGGTCATCGATTCTTTTGTCTTTCCAAGAGATGATATCCATTTTTTTAAGCCAATAGCCTACCCTTTCTTTGGCTAAAGCTGCAGGCATGTCTTTCAGCCTTGCAAAATATACCAATTGGTCCCAGACCTTCATTTTCTTATAAAGTCCTCTTTCCTCAGGTAAATATCCAATCCTTGAGATATGTTTTGATTGCAGGATTTCACCTTTAAAAAAAACCTCGCCAGAATCTCCTTCGATGATTTGGTTGATAATCCTGATCAATGTGGTTTTCCCTGCTCCATTTGGCCCCAATAGTCCAAAAATCCCTCCTTTGGGAATTGTTAAACTGATATCGCTGAGGGCTTTTTGGTTCCCATAAGTCTTGTTCAGATTTTGGATTTCAAGAATTTCCAAGGTTGAGTGTGTTTTGCTAAAAATAGAAAGAAAATCCGGTTTGATGCATTACTTAATCGTGACCGAACCTACCGATACATCAATGGTGAAGGTCAATAGGTTTTCGCTGTTTTCTCGATATGATTTACTCACGTAGGTATTGTTGCCGAGGTCTTTAAGGTATTTTGGGATATAAGTCCTGCACATAGGAGTGGAGGTGATTTTCAAGATATAGGGTTGATTTTCTCCGGGCAATTGGAGATTGACTTTTCCAACCCCAACCATAGCCATTATATTGCACGATTCTGACATTTTATCAGAAAAAGAAAGGTCCAAAGTACCATAATTGGACTCGAAAATCATTTCTTTGGCATTGGTGAAATTGAGGTTTTTGGCTTCCAGATTACCCATGTTAATGGCAACAGAAAGTGTGTCCATTTTCACTGAATTGGCAAAATTCTTACCGTAATCCAATTTGATGTCTGCACTTGTGGATTTGATCTGACAATTGGAAATCGGCAAATGGGAAAAGTCAAAAGTGGCGAGTCCGATTCCAAAGTAAAAATGAAGGTTATAGAGATTGTGGGAATTCAGACTCACATCCCATTTGTGGTCAAAGTCCTCATTTGAGCTTGAGAACAATTTATAAGTAAGGCTCTTTCCGAGGTTTTCAGACTCGACATTCCGGTGAGAAAGATTCGCAAAAAGAATTCCTTCTTTAATTCTGTAAGAGAATGAAGGAAGGATATTTAACTTATTTAGTTCTGAGTGGATCGTCAAAGGTCCATCTATCTGATCTCTTTTGATATCAGAAATACCTTTGTAAACATTGAAATCCAGGTGGACAAGGTTATAGCCGTTTTTCTCCTCGACTTTGAACTCCTTAGTAATTTGGGCTTCTGACCAAGACGTACTCCCCAGAACCAATCCAATTAGTAAGCAAAATCTGTTCAACATACGGTAAGGTTACGGCGATCAATTTAAAAGGTTATTAAAGGTATAAAAAAAGCCGGATTTTCATCCGGCTGCAAGTTTTTTAGAAAAATTCTTTCATTTTTTCAAAAAAGCTTTTCTCTGATTTTCCAGGATCAGGCCTGAAATTTTCCGAATTTTTCAAATTTTCAAGAATATGGCGCTCATCTTTGGAAAGCTCTTTTGGTGTCCAGACATTTACTTGGATCAGCTGGTCACCGCGGCTATATCCGTTGATGTCTTTTATTCCTTTTCCTTTCAATCTCAGCATTTTACCGCTTTGGGTTCCGGGGTCAAGCTTTATTTTGACTTTTCCTTCGATGGTCGGCACCTCTATTTGGGAACCTAGGGCTGCATCTATAAAGCTCACATACAATTCAAAGATGACATCGTTTCCGTTTCTTTGGAGCACTTCATCCTCAATCTCCTCAATGACGATCAATAGATCCCCGGGAACTCCGCCTGCGGTCTCGTTGCCTTTGCCTGACATACTGAGTTGCATGCCGTCAGCTACTCCGGCAGGGATATTGATCGAGATGACTTCTTCTTTCAAAATAAGGCCTCTGATGTCTGCCTCGGCAGGTTTTCTGTCAACGATCTGTCCGTTTCCGCCACAGACATGACAGGTGCTGGCTGAGACCATTTGGCCCAGCATGGTATTTACTACTTTTTTGATCTGACCCGTACCCTGA
>JBBRFK010000309.1:0-4412 GCA_038224435.1 Cytophagales bacterium
CTATCAGACAAAAGTCGGGTTAGAAACTTAAGATTGGCTTAAGATATACTTAAATTGACCTTAAATGGACCATACCAATCGAATAGCCAAGAAGTAATATCAGTACAAACCTGTGCTTAAATTGAATAAATAGGTTTATCCGGGAAATAGTTGTGAATTTAAATGTGACCACCTGTGCCCGTAATTGTCTTTTACAAACATTACTTTTTTTGGACGCGATAGACTCAAAGATTTTGCAAATGGCGCATTATTTCTTCTGCTATGTTTGGGCCCCACCATCGTTCAATTTCTTCTTTCGCAATGGTTTTTGAGACCGCAATGAAGTCAGTTCTTCTATTGCTCCTTGTAAAACTTTATGGCAAAAAATTTTCTCCAAATGAATGCTTAGGGTTTGAATTTTGGCGGTGGCAATCACCAAAATGGATATATCCGATGATATTTGGTGAATTTGAAAAGAATCAGGACAATAATTGGCTGAATTAAAAATCGAGGCTTAAAATGAGGTTTATTTACTATGATTTGCCATTTATTTATGAATTTCGGTAGCGTTTTGGGGAATTCGATGTTGGCTTGTTCAAATTATAGCCTAGAAACACAAATTTGTATCTCAATTCCTTATTGTTGGGTACATTGTGAGGAACATGATTTATATAAATGTTTAAAATCAGAAAATAGGTTTAAAACCTACTCTATTTTTGGATTTTTTTTGTCATTTTCTATAATACCGGTTAAAAAAATAGGCATAAAAAAAGGAGTCTTTGTAAAAGACTCCAGGTGTGGGTTTATTTGTAACTGACTACAGCCGTATAAACTTTGGTAAATAGTAAACATTTAAATATTTTTCGCTACCAAAATTTTTTAAACTTAACAAAACCATATCAAAAGACCATAAAAACCATAAATTATTTTTTAACAATTTTCTAACATCCAAAGGAAGTTTGGTTATTTTTTTGTTAACTGAAAAACCTTCGGCGTAACACCAAATTCGCTTTTGAAAGCCCTTATAAAGTACGTGATGTTGTTAAATCCTGACATAAAACAGACTTCCTGGATCTTGTAATTGGCAAGTTGGAGATATTGTTTGGCTAGTTTGAGCCTTTCCTTCAGGACATAATCAATCGGCGACAGACCGAGCTCAAGTTTGAAGGTTCTTGAAAAATGGGGCCTACTCATACAAGCTTTTGCACTGAGGTCTTCTAGGTTTAGATTTTCGCGGATATTGGCCTTGATGTAATCAATGACATAGGCCATCCGGTTAGAGGAAGCCAATGTCTTGTATGTCTTTTCCAACATATCCCTGGCTTGAGTCTGTGTTAGCCTGATCAATAATTCTTTCAAGGCAAATGAGGCAATCAGGTCTTTTTCTTTTGACCTTTCCTCTACCCCAATGCAAATAAACCGGTTGATGATTTCGGAAAGATCCTGTGTATTGATCAAGTGAAAATAGGAAAGATCTAAACCCCAATCTTTGTTCACTTCTTTTTTTGGAAGTTTTTCATTCAAGAGATTGAAGGTATTTTCGATTATTTCTTTGGAAATCGACAAGGCAATACATTGAGTAGGGTTATCAAATTTTGCCTCAGGAAAATCAATTTTCATGATTTCATTGGGCGGAACAATAACAGATTCTCCGGGTAAATAGTCAAACCCTGGTTTTTCAAAAAGATGCATGACTTTTTTCCCTTTGAGCATGGTGGTCAGGACCAGATCTCCAAAACTCAGACTGACATCCTTAGCTTCTTGGTGGGTTTCAAAAATATTGAGTTCGCAATCACCTAAAGTGTAGGTAGTCCTATTTTCCACGAGGGTTTTCAGGTCTCTTTCTTTTCTCCAAGGCACGCCTGCGATAAAGGTGTTTTGCATTTTGGTGTTTTGGGTAAGTCTAAAGTTAGAAAGAAAGAAGGGTTTTTAAAAGATACCTCCTGTAAAACAACGGGGCCACAAACTTGAATGTTATGAGGCAAAATTATCAATGCCATTCATGCAGCCCATTAAAATAGTCAACTCAAGTGAATGACTTGATCGGATAAGTGGATTTTTTCTAAAATTAATTTGAGAAATTTGAATAAATCCAAAATAATCTAAAACATGACAACACTGACCTTATCCGAGGCGAAGCCTGTAGAGCGGCCTCACATCAAAGAAAAGTATGACCACTTTATCGGTGGCAAATGGGTAGCACCATCTTCGGGAGAGTATTTTGACAACACCTCCCCCATAGACGGAAAGGTATTTTCCAAAGCAGCAAGAGGAAATAAAGCAGATATCGAAAAAGCACTTGATGCCGCGCATGCTGCATTTCCTACTTGGTCCAAAACCTCTGCTGTGGAAAGAAGCAAATTGCTCAATAAAATAGCCGACGTTATTGAAGCCAATCTTGAAATGTTGGCAAGAATAGAAACCATTGACAACGGCAAAGCATTGCGGGAATCAAGGGCTGCGGACCTTCCGTTGGTAATTGACCATTTCAGGTATTTTGCGTCAGTAATCAGGGCTGACGAAAGTACCATTTCCGAACATGACGAAAATACCATCAGCATTGCCTTGCATGAGCCTCTCGGGGTCGTAGCCCAGATTATTCCATGGAACTTTCCGCTCCTGATGGCTACCTGGAAAATTGCTCCGGCGCTAGCGGCCGGATGCTGCACTATAGTCAAGCCCGCAGAACAAACCCCTACCAGTATCATGGTGCTCATGGAATTGATCGGAGATATACTTCCTCCGGGAGTCCTCAATGTGGTGACCGGATTTGGTGTTGAAGCAGGAAAACCACTCGCTTCCTCCAACAGGGTAGCCAAAGTTTCCTTCACAGGAGAAACCACTACAGGGAGGCTGATCATGCAATATGCTTCCGAAAACCTTGTGCCTGTAACCATGGAATTGGGTGGTAAATCCCCAAATATTTTTATGAAATCAGTGGCTGATGCAGATGATGATTTCTTTGACAAAGCAGTGGAAGGTGCTGTGATGTTTGCCTTGAATCAAGGCGAAGTATGTACCTGCCCTTCCAGGATTTTGGTGCATGAGGATATCTATGATGTATTTATGGATAAGGTAATCGCCAGGACCAAAGCCATCAAAATGGGACATCCACTCGCAGAGGATACGATGATGGGTGCTCAGGCTTCCAATGACCAGTTCGAAAAAATATTATCATACCTCGATATTGGGAAACAGGAAGGCGCAGAAGTGCTTTGTGGTGGCGAAAAAGCATTCTTGAATTCAGGATTGGAAAATGGTTATTATATCCAACCTACCATTTTCAAAGGCCATAACAAAATGAGAATCTTCCAAGAGGAAATTTTCGGGCCTGTGGTCTCGGTGACTACTTTCAAGACCACGGAGGAAGCCATTGCCATTGCCAACGACACCATGTATGGATTGGGTGCGGGACTTTGGTCAAGGGATGCCCATGAACTTTATCAGGTACCGAGAGCGATCTTGGCTGGCCGTGTATGGGTCAATTGCTACCATGCCTATCCTGCACATGCACCGTTTGGTGGATACAAAAAATCCGGTTTTGGAAGAGAAAACCACCTCATGATGCTCAACCATTACCGTCAGACCAAAAACATGCTGATTTCTTATGATAAGAAAAAACTTGGTTTCTTTTGAGGAGAGGTGAGACTTGAGATGTGAGATTTGAGAAGTTTCCTTGATATGGAGGAAACTTCTCATTTTTTCCGAAAACCCATAAAAAATGGATTAGCTTCATAATTATAACCAAAAAACCATGGCTGCAAAAAATAAGCTCCGAAGAGTACTGATTACCGAAGCTGCTATGGATGTCATCGATACACTCCGCAAGCGGTTCGGGACAGACTTGATGTTTCACCAAAGTGGCGGCTGCTGCGACGGTTCATCACCAATGTGCTTCGAAAAAGGCGACTTCAAAGTTGGGGGCAGTGACATCTGGCTGGGAGAAGTATATGGTTGTGATTTTTTTATGAATGCGGACCAGTTCGAATATTGGAAACACACAGAGCTTACCTTGGACGTAACTCCGGGGAGGGGAAGCAGCTTTTCGATTGAAATCCCAATGGGAATCCGTTTTATGATACGCTCCAGATTATTTACCATGGAAGAGTTTGAAAACCTGGTTCCAATCAAAACAGGTGAGGAATACATAGGGGAAAGTTGACATGTCATAAAAAAAATGGGACGGGGAATCCATTTTTCATTTTTTCCTTACCTTCATAGCCAAACCATCAATTCCTATGAAGCAAACGCTTATTGTATTTATTTGCCTTTTTTTGACCTATTGGATAGCCACCATGGTCGTTCCCTCCAAAATAGAAAAAGATAAAAACCCTGTAAAATCCCAGCCACCCTATCTCGTCTCAGCCGAAGCACAATCACTTTTCAATTCTTTGGACTTTGTCGCAGACCTCCACTGCGATGCCTTGTTGTGG
>JBBRFK010000310.1:0-4400 GCA_038224435.1 Cytophagales bacterium
GCAGGATTTAAAACACCATCATTTTCAAATTCCAGTTCAGTTTTATCAAGTATGATTCCTTCTTTTTTTAAATTATACATAATTTTTTAGGCTTTACTTTCCTTTTGTTTATCGTTTCAAAAAATGATGCTTTTTAATACACTTAGCGGAAGTTTGTATTAAAAAACAATCAGATATTTTCTTTTGTGATTATCCTCAATGATGCCGCCAAGTTTATTTCAAACCACTTTTGGTGCGGATAATCGTCGATAATCCATAGGAGATAGACCACAGCAGACTCAATTAAACCTCAAACCTTATATAATTTGGTTGGTGGCAAGAAAGCTCATAGAGCGGTTTTCTTTTAACCTTGAGCAATTGCACAACAAGCAAGGCTTTATTTTTCGCTTCTTGGGGTTTAGGACATAGGATGCTCAATATCGAATCTATTTTCTACGCTCTTTATCCATATTCTCTTTGACCTCCACAGGGTAATTTCTCTGTCGAAAGTCCGGCAAAATCTCAAATGGGGATAACGATAATGAGACTTTTTATGATTGCATTTTAATGGCTATGCATACGCCCTAGAATGGTTTCAAGTGAAGATTTAAGTTTGTCTAGGGCACCGGATAAGGAAGCTTCAATCGTGTCTGCCTGACACGATACGGCGATTGGTTGCTTGCCTTCGATTCTGGCTTCCAATAAACAGCGCATATCATTCATTCCCTTTTTATTTCCATTTTCATCTGATAGATGAACTTCTATTCTTGAAATATGAGATTGAAATCGCTTTAACGCTTCTTCTATTAAGAAATTAAAATGGAGCTCACGTTTTTCATCCCCATTTATAGTTTTATCGGTGTTGAATTGAATTATCATAATTTCCTTTGGTTTGAATTTTTTTGTTCTCTTTTCACGCTTTCCCTTCTTCTATATCCCATTGATCATTTCCGCCCAAACTGTAATAATTATCATCTTTTTTTTAACTGCCTTCTCAGATTTCTATTTAATGGCGTTTGAACATCAGCTACTCATTCTGAATAATTTTTCTTCCATAAACTATTTATTATGTTGCTGATTCGGCACAACTTTGCAATTTGCATTCATTTTAAAGAATGAACATTACACAAGTTTGGAAGGAGTTTTCATCTTTCACTTATTCGGGTTACCAAAAAGTCTGTGGATAGCAACTAGGGTATCTAAAAAAATTCAATTTTTTTGAAGTGGTTTTTTATATCAGTAAAAAAATGAAGGATATGTTCTGCATTGGATTCGATTTTTAAAGGTGACCCTTTTTTACAATCCCCGACCAAAAGTATTTTATCCAAACAACCCTGAAATAACACCACCATCATGGCTGATAGTCTGTCCTGTCACATAGCCACTTAGCGGGGAAAGCAGCCAAGTTGCAAGGGAAGCCAATTCTCCAGCTTTGCCGATCCTGCCGACAGGGATATTCTTTATAAGCTCATTTTTGGCAATTTCGTAGGATATGCCCTTTGATTCACTGTTGTTTTTGATGACCCTTTCAATAGCCGGTGTTTCGTGGGATCCCGGTGCCAATACATTCACCGTCACTCCTTTCGATGCAATCTCGAGTGCGAGCGTTTTGGCAAAACCTACCATTCCGGCCCGGAAGGAATTGCTGAGTGCAAGTGTAGGTATTGGCTGCTTTACCGATTGGCTTTCGATATACAGGATCCGTCCATAACCCTTTTTTATTAGAATCGGTGCAAGTCTTAGGGAAAGGTCAATTTTCCATCTCATCACAAGCTGCCAGGCCTCATCCCAGTCGGATATCGAAGTTTGCAGCGGGGTGCCGACGGGAGGACCTCCTGCATTGATTACCAATCCTTGAAATTCTTCTTTTGTGGCGGCCTGTTCTATGCTGTCGAGAGTAGCTGTCGAGGTGACACTTCCTTCAATGATCTCCACATTTTCCCCAAATTCATTGAATTTTTCCCTGAGGAGATCTCCCCTTCGTGCTACCAAAACCACCCGTGCCCCTTCGGTCAGCAGTTGTCTTGCGATTGCCTCACCAAAACCGCTGCTTGCACCGCAGACAATAAACCGTTGTTGATTGATTTTTAAATCCATATTACTCAGTAAGCTATTTGATTTTTATTCTGAATTATACCTGAAAGAAATTATGCCCTCCCATTATCTCCGAGTATCTTGGTCTCAAAACCATCAATACTCTTCACATTTTTTTCCGCCCAGTATTTTTGGATTCCTTCCTCCCCCTGTTTGTCTGCCCAAGAATTAAGGATGGTCCTTTCTTCCTTGAAATCCATGTAAGGAACTGCAAAACCACAAGAGGTCTGCACCAGATCAACCATCATTTCTATGATTTGTCTAGAGCCGGAAACAGGCGGAAACAGCTGAATATATTCATCGAATTCTTGATCCCGATTGTGATATATCTTTGCAGTACCGTACAATCTCAGGATCATGGGCTTGCCTTCAAAAGCACAAAACATGATCGTCATCCGGTTGTTTTTGATCAGGTGGGCGGCGGTTTCGTTTCCACTTCCGGTCAGGTTAAGCCACACTATTTTGTTTTCCCCCAATACCCTGAAAGTGTCAGTGCCTTTTGGGGAAATATTCACCCTTCCTTCCTCTGCCGCTGTTCCGACAAAGAATATTTTCTGATGTTGGATAAATTCTGCCAATTCGGGGGTTATGTGTTCTAGTCTTTTTCCCATGTTTTTTTTTAATAATGCTAAGATATGTCAAACATTAAAATTTCACTGAAAGTTGGAGGCCAAGAATTTCAAATTACCAGCTATTCCTATTTCTCTCTTGCCTTTCCATTCATTTGAACATATCTTTCAAATCACAATAATTCCTTTGCCATGTGGGTTGTCCAATTGTTAAAAGAACCATATCCATTAAATTCGATCAGGAACTATTGCTCTTATTTCTTCTTGTTTGTCAAGCATTGTCGTCTTGTAATTTCACCAACAACTTGATTCACCTCGAAAACGGTGGGCATTCGAAGTCGTTTGACTCAAACTTTCACCTAACTTCATAAAAATACTGATTTTCTTATTTACTCGGTTCCAACCGCTGTATCCAAGGTGATGTTTCTGAAAGCTTATCTTATCTCTTCACCCAATTTTCGATTTCAATACCGGAAATTCTTTCAAATTCCTTCAGGTTTTCTGTCACCATGATCAGATCTTTATCCACGGCCGTACACCCGATTAATAGGTCAAAATCGCTGATCATCAAACCTTTTGCTCTTAACCTGGCTTTCTCTTTTCCATAAATATAAATGGCATTAAAAACGATTATTACCTGATTTGTAAAAATCTCAATTAATTCAAGGTTCTTTTTAGGGTTAGTACTGTTTTCTGCTCCAAAAACTAATTCCGCCAATGTAATTTCGGAGATAGCAAAGTTTTCAGGTCCTAACTCATCAAACTTTTCTATCAGTCCAAACTTCCCTCTTAAAAAATGGATGCAGATATTGGTGTCTAAAAGATACTTCATTCGAAACCGGGATTATCTGCCTTTTCAATTCTTGATTCTCTGATTTCTCTGATGATTTCATCGGAATCTTTATCGTCTTCCCATGCTCCAAAAAGTGTATTGATATCTACCTTCTCTTCATTTACTTTAATAGATTCTGTCAATTTAATAATCAACTTTTTCTTGGAAAGATTATCCAGGCCGCTCAACATACCAAAGTACTTATCCAAAGTCTCATTATTTAAAGTGCGGTTTGCCATGCTTTTTTTCTCCAATTTAAGGAATTAATGGATTGATGGGCAATGAAATCAAAAATTTTCCCCGTCTATGTGGGCTTGGCGCTAGTGATCGGTATCAGGGAGTTTTCGACAAGTGGATAAAATGTTAGTGGCAGTTATTTTTTTATTGTCAGCCATGTCGTGTAAGTATTAGCATATTCAGTTATTATGGGTACTTGCTTCTTGCGTCTTTTTTTGCGGAATCCGACATTATTCATTGTCAATTCAGAATTTATCAATTCCCAAGTCTTGTTTCCCATCTCTCGATTCTTATCTCTTGTTTTGCTTCTCGTCAATAGCTTTTGGGTACTTGCTTCTTGCGTCTTTTTTTGCGGAATCCGACATTCTTTATTATCAATTCAGAATTTATCAATTCCCAAGTCTTGTTTCCCGTCTCTCGCTTCTTGGCTATTATATATTGATACTTGGTTCTTGATACTTCATACAAATGTCTCCCCTTCCCGCTTCTTTCCAATTCATGAAAAAAAATTAACCTTTTTTCACATTCCCGTGCAACCTATTTTTACCAACCTGTATCTACCTATTTGAAAGCCAACAGTAATGTTATTTAGAAAAACTTTTTACACAGAGTCGGAAATCATAAAAGGTTGCCTCAAGGGTGAGCGAAAAGCCCAGCAACACTTGTATGAGTCCTACTCCAAAAAGTTT
>JBBRFK010000311.1:0-4375 GCA_038224435.1 Cytophagales bacterium
GAAAGGAACCAAAGGATTTACAACTAGATTTAGACCTTGGTACTGCATACACGTTGAGTTTTTTGATGACAAATCAAATGCACTTCGTAGGGAAACAGAACTTAAATCAGGCAAAGGAAGAGATTGGATAAGAACAAATATTCTTTCACTTTACCTATAGCTTAGGATTCATATCCGCCGCGGCGGACAGGGTTTCGATCACTATCGGACTCTCCTCCTCGCTACTTTTAGCTTCTCCTTTTGAGAAGCTTTTTTTATTTCAATTATTTTTAACATGTATACTGTTTTCGTTCTCTATTCCTTTTCGGCCTCCAGATTTTATACCGGAATGACTTCCGATCTTATTACCCGTTTCAAATTTCACAACGGGAAAGGATTAGAAGAATTTTAATTTTTCAATTTCCATCTCTTTCGGGATTAAATCTATCCCGATAGCAATCGGGATAATACTGTAAGTCTCCACTTATGGGAAGCTTTTTGGATAAAAACCGATACCTCAAAAACTTGAATTTTATAGTTTTTAAAGATTGATTTCATGATTTATTGTACAAGTGTAATATAAGAAAAATTCCCAAATAGACCTCAATTCTTCGAAAAATAGGCATAAAAAAAAGCCCCAAAAAAGGGCTTTTTATATTAAAACAAGAAAGTGCGTTCTTATTTTACTTTTTCAACCACAGCTTTGAATGCATCGGGATGATTCATTGCCAAATCTGCAAGAACTTTTCTGTTCAATTCGATATCAGCCTTTTTCAACAATCCCATAAATTGTGAATACGAGATACCAAATTGTCTGGCACCTGCATTGATACGCTGTATCCATAATGCCCTGAATTCTCTCTTCTTGGCTTTTCTGTCCCTATAAGCGTACTGTAAACCTTTTTCGTACTTGTTTTTGGCTACCGTCCATACGTTTTTACCTCTCCCGAAGTAGCCTCTTGTTGCTTTAAGGACTTTTTTTCTTCTTGCTCTTGAAGCAACCGCGTTTACTGATCTTGGCATAATTTTTTTGATTTTTTGACCCTTGGTGTCAACCTTATTATCAGTTATTCTTGTAAACCTAAGCGCCTGGTGAATAAATAAACCTAATTTTCATTAGAAATTAGAGATCGGATCAACCGATTCTCAACATCGCTTTTACCCTTCCTTCATCTGACTCATGAACCATTCCCATTTTGGTAAGATTTCTCTTCCTTTTGGTTGATTTTTTAGTCAAAATGTGGCTTTTGTACGCATGCTTTCTTTTGATTTTGCCGGTTGCGGTTAAGGCAAACCTCTTTTTTGCACCTGATTTTGTTTTTACTTTTGGCATAACTGTGTTTGTTTGTTGAAATTATTTCTTCGATGACTTCGGAGCCAAGAATAGAAACATTCGCTTCCCTTCCAGTTTTGGAAGTTGCTCCACTTGGGCATATTCCTCCAACTCCTGTGCAAATCTCAATAACAACATCTCTCCTCTTTCCTTAAATACAATTGACCTTCCCACGAAATGGACATAAGCCTTGACCTTTGACCCCTCTTTTAAGAAGTTTATAGCATGTTTCAATTTAAAATTGAAATCATGGTCATCTGTATTAGGTCCAAATCTGATTTCTTTGAGAACAGTCTTCGCAGCATTGGCTTTGATTTCCTTTTGCTTCTTTTTCTGTTCGTATTTAAATTTCGCATAGTCAATCACCTTACATACAGGTGGAGTGGCGTTTGGAGAAATTTCTACGAGATCAAGTTCGTTATCTTCGGCCAATTTGAGTGCCTGAGCAAGTGTCAATACAGCGTTTCCTCCTTCTACGAAGTCGCCTACTAACCTGACTTCTCTTGCTCTGATCCTGTCATTAACCTTATAAGGTTCTTCTTGTCTCTGTCTGAACGGTGGTTTTCCTTTCAAATTCTTATGGTTATTTAATGAAATTGCGTGCAAATATCGGAATTAATTTGAGATTTAAAAAATCTTACCCATTAATACCGATTAATTTAATTTTTTAGGGACTCTCCTATTATTCCTTTGAAATAGGATACAAACTCAACCGGAGAAAGACTTCCAATATCTCCTTCTCCATGCTTCCTGACCGAAATTTTACCTTCCTGCTGTTCTTTCTCCCCTACTATCAGCATAAAGGGGATTTTCTTTACTTCAGCATCACGGATTTTTCTTCCGATTTTCTCATCTCGGTTATCTATCATACCGATGATATCCTGCTCTTCAAGTATTGCTTTCACTTCTTCAGCATATTCAATGAATTTTTCCGAAATAGGGAGAATCGTGATCTGCTCAGGAGACAGCCATAACGGAAAGTTACCGGCACAATGCTCTATCAAAACCGCAACAAATCTCTCTAAAGAGCCGAATGGCGCCCTATGGATCATCACAGGTCTATGTTTTTGATTATCAGAACCAATATATTCCAATTGAAATCTCTCTGGAAGATTGTAATCTACCTGGATGGTTCCTAGTTGCCATTTTCTTCCCAAAGCATCTTTGACCATGAAATCCAGTTTTGGACCATAAAAAGCCGCCTCACCCAATACAGTGACTGTTTGCAATCCCTTCTCCGATGCTGCTTCCACAATGGCAGACTCAGCCTTTTCCCAAGCTTCATCTGTTCCTATGTATTTTTCTCTCTTTTCGGGATCCCTCAAAGAAATCTGAGCGGTATAGTCATCAAAACCCAAGGCTTTGAAAACATAAAGGACTAAATCAATGACTTTGATGAATTCCTCCTTGACCTGATCCGGTCTACAGAAAATATGCGCATCGTCTTGGGTAAATCCTCTTACCCTTGTCAGTCCGTGCAATTCCCCACTTTGTTCATATCGATAAACAGTTCCAAACTCTGCATACCTGATCGGTAAATCTTTGTAGGATCTTGGCTTGTACTTATAAATCTCACAGTGATGGGGGCAATTCATCGGCTTCAACAAAAACTCCTCACCTTCATTCGGTGTAAGAATTGGCTGAAATGAATCTTTGCCATATTTTTCATAGTGACCTGAGGTTTCATAAAGTGCCTTATGGCCAATATGGGGAGTCGCCACTTGTTGGTAACCGGCTTTGTCCTGCGCTCTTTTCATGAAGTTAATGAGGCGTTCACGAAGGAGGGTACCTTTCGGCAACCAAAGTGGTAATCCCATCCCTACTTTCTCGGAGAAAGTAAATAACTCAAGCTCTCTTCCTAATTTTCGATGGTCACGCTTTTTGGCTTCTTCAAGCATGAAAAGGTAATCCTGAAGTTCTTTGGCTTTTGGAAAAGTGATGCCATAGAGACGGGTCAGCATCTTGTTCTTTTCATCCCCTCGCCAGTAAGCTCCTGCAATATTGAGAAGCTTTACTGATTTGATAAAACCTGTATTTGGAATGTGGGGACCACGGCAAAGGTCAGTAAAGTTGCCTTGTTCATAGAATGTGATTGCCCCATCTTCCAAACCTTCAAGCAAGTCAAGTTTGTAAGGATCACCTTTTTCTGTAAAATAGGCAATGGCCTTTTTCTTTGGGACTTCCGTTCTGATATAGTCGTTCTTGAGCCTTGCCAGTTCCATCATTTTGGATTCAATCTTTTCGAGGTCAGAGCCGTCGATAGATTTGTCACCAAAATCAACATCATAGTAAAATCCGTTTTCAATCGGTGGTCCAATTCCGAATTTTGTTCCGGGATAAAGGGCTTCTAAGGCTTCTGCCATCAAGTGGGCTGAAGAATGCCAAAAAGTGTTTTTCCCTTCAGGGTCATTCCAAGTCAGTAATTGTACTTTGGAATCATGGTGAATAGGCCTGCCGGAGTCCCAAACTTCACCGTTTACTTTTGCTGCAAGTACATTTCTAGCCAAACCCTCGCTGATACTAAGTGCAATTTGTATCCCTGAAATCCCTTTTTCATACTCCCTGACAGAACCGTCGGGAAGGGTAATTTTGATCTGTTGGTTAGACATTTATTGATTAAACTTGATGAAACATCACGCCTTTACAAACAGGTGTGTTTTAATGGTGCAAATATGCGAATTGATGTTGGCTTTTTTTAGAATCAAAGAAACAAACTCCATTATTTTTTTGACCGCTAGGTATGGCTTAAAAATGAAAAAACCGATTTTCCCTCAAAATCAGTGGTAATCCCGACCTTTGTTCCTTTTAAAATCACACTGGCAAAAGGGATTGGATCACCTGTTTCCACATCAGTTACTTTTCCTTTGATAATATTTTGAGAAAAAGAAACGGTCAAAAAACAATAAAATATAAGGTGAAACAAAAATACTCTTTTCATAATGGACAATAGGTTCGTCTCAAAACAGGCATAATTCATCCAAAAGTTCTGAATAGATAGGAAATATTAATTTTTTTAAACCAGATAAAAATTTGACTCTCCTGGTTATCCTGTTTCAGATTCAA
>JBBRFK010000312.1:0-4339 GCA_038224435.1 Cytophagales bacterium
GCGCTCTTTTTACGGCTTGACCAAAGCAACAAAACTTCAGACAAGCTTGAAGCATTGAGAGATTATTTTTTGTCTGCAAATGACGAAGACAGGCTTTGGACGATTGCGCTGTTTACCCATCGGAGACCAAAGCGCCAAGTCAACACAAGGCTGCTCCGGGAATGGTGTTGCGAATGGTCCGGAACACCGGATTGGCTTTTCGAAGAATGCTATCAGACAGTGGGAGATCTGGCCGAAACAATCTCTTTGCTTCTACCACTTTCCCAGGAAAGCCAAGATTTTTCCCTGGGTTATTGGATCAATTATTTGATGGCAATGGAAAAAATGGAGGAAGCACAAAAAAAGGAAAAAGTCCTTTCTGCGTGGCAAAAGATGACCAAAGAAGAAAGATTCATTTTTACCAAAATCATCACAGGTGGATTTCGTATCGGTGTCAGTCAGAACGTGATTACCAATGCGGTTGCTGAGGCTTTCGGATTGGAAAAAACGGAAGTTGCCCACCGGATTATGGGAAATTGGAATCCTGCAATTGACGATTTTCAAGAATTGGTTTTAGCCAAAAATGCGGCCGATGACCATTCAAGGCCTTATCCTTTTTTCCTGGCACATCCTTTAGAAAAGGAATTGTCAGAACTCGGAGATATTTCAGATTGGCAGGTTGAATGGAAATGGGACGGCATCCGGGGTCAGGTCATCCATCGGAAAGGCGGGATATACATATGGTCACGAGGAGAGGAATTAGTAACAGATAAATTTCCTGAATTGGTGGATATGGCCTCCCACCTTCCCATAGGAACCGTGTTGGATGGTGAGATTATAGCTTATTCAAATGACATGCCCCTCCCCTTTTCTTTGCTTCAAACCCGGATAGGAAGAAAAAACCTGAGTAAGAAAATCCTGCAGGATGCACCCATAAGCTTCATCGCATACGATATCATGGAGTATGAAGGGCTTGATGTCAGGGGAATGTCCATGAAAGAAAGAAGGTTGATCTTGGAGGAAATTGTTTTTAAAACAGAAAACAAAAGAATTGTCATTTCGACAAAAGTAATGGTAAATGATTGGGATCAACTCAAAGCCCTGCAAGGAGAATCAAGGTCTAGGATGGCAGAAGGTTTTATGTTGAAAAAACTTGATTCCGAATACGGTGTAGGACGGAAAACCGGATTATGGTGGAAATGGAAAATCGAACCGCTCACCATTGATGGTGTGATGGTCTATGCCCAAAAAGGGCATGGCAGAAGGGCGGATTTATACACAGACTACACTTTGGCTGTTTGGGAAGGAGAAAGACTCATTCCCTTTGCCAAAGCTTATTCCGGACTTACAGATGCCGAAATCAGAGAAGTGGACAAATATGTCAAACAAAATACGGTGGAAAGATTTGGTCCTGTCCGCACAGTCAAACCAGGTTTGGTTTTCGAAATCGCATTTGAAGGCATACAGCAAAGTCCAAGACATAAATCAGGGATTGCGCTCCGTTTTCCGAGAATCCAGCGTTGGCGTCAGGACAAACCCATCGAAGAAGCCAATACTTTGGAAGATTTAAAATTCCTACTTTCGGTGTATGGCAGACAATAACCTTTCTGTAGCACTAGGCTATTTCAGAAAAAAGGGATGGGTTCCTTTTGACTTCCAGGTCGAGACATGGAATGATTTTTTGGATGGCAAGTCAGGCTTGCTCAATGCGCCAACAGGAAGTGGGAAGACTTTTGCTTTGTTTTTTCCGGTAATACTCGATTACATCCGCAGGCATCCTGAAGACTGGCAAAAACCCGGAAAAAACGGGATCCAACTGATTTGGATTACTCCTTTGAGGGCATTGGCCCAGGACATCCAAAAAGCCATGCAAGAAGTTTGTGTGGCAATAGGCCTACCTTGGAAAGTGGCGGTAAGGAATGGCGATACCGAAAACAAAGAACGGCTTTCGCAAAAAAAGAATCCACCGGAAGTTTTGATCACCACACCGGAGACGCTCCATATCCTTTTAGCCCAAAAAGGAAACCAAGAGCTATTTGAGAACCTGCAGGCCATCGTCATCGATGAATGGCACGAACTGATGGGAAACAAAAGAGGTGTGCAGGTACAATTGGCATTGGCATATATCCGGCATCAATGTCCGCAGGATATCAGACTTTGGGGCATTTCGGCCACAATCGGTAACCTTGAGGAAGCCTGTCAGATTCTCCTAGGCGACAAACATCCTGTACATACCATCAAAGCGAAGATTGAGAAAAACACTATTCTCCGTACAATCTATCCTGATGAATTGGAAAAATACCCATGGTCTGGTCACTTGGGCATCAGGCTGATTGACAAAGTGATACCGATAATTGAAAAGCATAATTCCCTCCTACTTTTCACCAATACCCGGGCCCAAACAGAAATTTGGTACCATAACATCATGGAAAAAAGACCGGATTGGGCAGGATTGGCCGCAATCCATCACGGTTCCTTGGACCAGTCGGTCAGAACATGGGTGGAAGAATCCCTGCATTCCGGCAAACTCAAATTGGTGGTATGCACCTCAAGTTTGGATCTTGGGGTGGATTTTAGACCTGTGGATGCTGTCATTCAAGTCGGAAGCCCAAAAGGAGTAGCCAGATTTACACAGCGTGCAGGGCGGTCCGGACACCAACCGGGATTACCCAGTATTATCTATTTCGTCCCGACCCATTCCTTGGAATTGATCGAAGCTGCCGCGCTGCGGAGTGCCATGGAAAACAATGAATCTGAGAGCATCCATTGTCCAACGATGACGTTTGACGTCTTGATTCAGTTTTTGGTCACCTTGTCTGTTGGGGATGGTTTTTTTGAAGAAGAATTGTTTCCAATCATAAAAGACACCTATTCATTTCAGAACCTTTCTCAGGAGGAATACCAATGGACTTTATCTTTTATCACAAAAGGAGGAGCATCACTGCAGGGTTACGAGGAGTTTTCGAAAGTAGAAAAAGATGAAACTGGGAAATACCAAATCAAAAACAAAAGGGCAGCGATGGTTCACCGGCTATCTATGGGTACCATCGTGAGTGAACCCATGCTCAAAGTACGGTTCAAAAACGGTGCATTTTTGGGAATGGTGGAAGAATCTTTCTTTTCAAAGCTCAAAACAGGAGACCGTTTTTTCTTTGCCGGAAGGAACCTTGAATTTGTCGCTATCCGTGAAATGAGTGCCTTGGTACAGCTTTCTAAAAGAAAAAGCACGAATACCCCTTCTTACATGGGGGGAAGAATGTCCCTTTCCTCCAAACTCGCCTTTAAAATCAGAGAGATATTGGAACAGTCTTCCAAAGGATTTTTTGATTCGGAGGAGATCGCCTATGTAGCACCGCTTTTGGATTTACAAAACAGGATTTCTTTGGTACCGGATAAAAAGACCCTGCTGATCGAAAAAATAATATCAAGAGAAGGATATCATGTTTTCATTTTCCCATTTGAGGGCAGGATGGTCCACGAAATACTCGGGGCTTTGATCGCGTACAGGATCAGTGTAAGCTATCCGATGAGTTTCAGCATCGCAATGAATGATTATGGATTTGAGCTGTTGTCAGACATGCCAATTCCAATAGAGGATATTTTAGAGGAAGATATTTTTTCAGAAAACAACCTCAGCGAGGACATCAAAATCTGCATCAATGAAAGTGAAATGGCTAAAAGAAAATTCCGCGATGTGGCCACGATTTCCGGGCTCGTATTTCAAGGATTTCCCGGAAAACCGATAAAATTTAAACACCTCCAATCAAATTCAGGGATACTTTATGGTGTTTTTGAAGATTATGATCCAGAAAATCTCCTGCTTGGACAAGCACATCGGGAAGTAATGGACATGCAGATGGAAAAAGACAAAGTCACGGAAGCCATCAAAAGAATCAATTCCCAAGAAATTGTCTTGAAAGTCCCCGGTCAATTTACACCGTTTTCATTTCCAATCATGGTGGACAGGTTGTCCAGAACATCTATATCCTCTGAAAGTCTTGAAGATAGAATAGCCAAAATGAAGGCACAACTCATAGAATAGACGATTTCCAGATTGGATCCAAATGGAATCCACTTTTTACAAGCAGAAATAAAAGTTGATAGTTATATAATTGTTTTGCACATATTTTATCTCAATTCCCCCATAAAAAAATTTTGCAATTAGTTGTATAGAAGCTATTTTCGAACGACTTTTACTATTTGAGCTCAAACAAATTACATGTTGAAATCTAAATTAATTCCAGTATTTTCCTTTTTGCTTTTCCTCCTGTTTTTTACCCCAACCCTTATATTCGGGAGTTATTCGAAGGAATTTAGCAGCAATGCAGACAGTTTGCTTTACCTATATCAAAACGCAGGT
>JBBRFK010000313.1:0-4252 GCA_038224435.1 Cytophagales bacterium
TCACGATTACATTGGAGTAAATTATACGATCGTTTGGGACGTTATGAAAAATAAAATTCCTGACATGAATCATCAGATTTCTAAGCTTTTGAATGAATAATAGGAACAACAATTTAATTTTCGGCAATTGTTTGGGTCCTATAATAAGGAATTCAAAAATGTCCAAAATGACATTGATTTTGTAGGAAAAACTAAAAACGTCCTAAAGGGCCAAGATATCCAAGAGAAGGGTGAAGCCCGTCCTTATTGCGTTTTGGAGATTCCAATTAGCCCTGAAAGGGTTACCTTTTTCTCCTCAAATTCCAATCCTTTCTTCAATTTTGAAATCAGACCAATCAACCGTTGTTTGGAGGCAAATTTTCATCCGACATCAAACATTTGTCCTCCTTTATTTTTTTTCCGTCTTCCGTCCTTTTTCCTGTCTTCCGTCTTCTATCTTTTTCCCGTCTTCCGTCTTTTTTTCCGTCTCCTGTCTTCCGTCTTTTTCCCGTCTTCCGTCTTTTTCCCGTCTTCCGTCTTTTTTCCCATCTTCCGTCTTTTTCCCGTCTTCCGTCTTCCGTCTCTTTTCCGTCTTCCTTCTTTCCCCCAAAAAAATTTCCATCTCACATAGGGGTATTTTTTGTTTCGCTTGTCCTAAGACTGAAACTAATCCAATATCATGAACACAATCAGTAAAATCTTAGCCACGGCAGCATTCTTTACCCTTCATCCAATAGAAGCAACCGTATTTGGTAACGGGCTTGACAGCACAGCGGTAAAAGCTACAAAACCAGCCTCGCCCCGATTTGGAAATAAAATCAGGGAATTAAAATTTCAACCTTTTAGCAAGGACTTTGAGGATACCACGAGGGTTTCAGTACAATTCTCCTTTGTTCCCTTTGTCGGAACCAACGGTACCAATTCCGGAAATGTAATCAATGATGTCTCCATCAACGTTTTGGGTGGCTACTCCGCAGGCACCACAGCATTTGAAATGGCAGGCCTCTTTAACATCAACCGAGGCGACATGACAGGTGTGCAACTTGCCGGGTGGTTTAACCAAGTCGGTGGAAAGGTGGACGGCGTGCAGTTGGCCGGACTCTTCAACTCCAATCTCCAATCCGTCAAAGGCGTGCAGCTTGCGGGCTTGACCAATTTCACCACAGGAGAAGTAGAAGGTGTTCAGTTGGCAGGCTTGGCCAATTTTTCTCCCAAATCAGTGAAAGGAGTCCAGGTAGCAGGCTTGGTCAACTTCTCGGGAAAAAACCTAGAAGGATCTCAAATAGCTGGATTAGCCAACTTTACGCCCCATGAGGTCAAAGGTTCACAGGTTGGTCCATTCAATTTTGGCGGTAAAGTAAATGGCTTTCAGCTTGGCGTGTTCAACTATGCGGATAGCATGAGTGGCATTCCTGTCGGCTTGATCAGTTTTGTCAAATCGGGCTATCACAATGTAGAACTGAGCACCAATGAGGTCCTTCCATTCAACCTTGCTCTCCGTACAGGCAAAAGGGAGTTCTATAACATGCTCTATGTAGGCATCCGGCCAGAAGTCAGCAAAGACATTACTTGGGCTTATGGCTACGGTGTAGGCACTTCGCCAAGGCTGGGAAAAAAGACTTTCCTCAATATCGAAGTCAGCTCGGAGCAATTGAATAAAGGGAGAGTCCATGCCCTTAATCTGATCAACAGGCTGCATGTGGGCGCTGATTTTCAGGTAGCCAAAAAGATGGCAATCTTTGCAGGCCCGACATTAAATTTCCGGGTATATGACAATTCTTTCGACGGCCATCCTGACCTTTTTACCAATATCAGTCCGCAAATCCGAAATGAAAAATTCTATCCTCAAGACCTTTCCAGTCAATTGTGGTGGGGATTTAGAGCCGGTTTCAGGTTCCTGTAGATTTATTTTTTGATGCTTCTAAAAAAACCAAAAGTCAAATAGGGGTAAAATCACTTTGAATTGTCTTTAAATCGAAAGCTAAACCAACAACAGAACAAACCTAGCCCAAGCTTATCAGTGCTTGGGCGGGCCTTCTCTCTCAAAAAACTAAAACAATTAAAACAACATGAAAAAGCTATTGTCAATTCTTATCCTATTGCTTGTCGTCCACACAGCTTATAGCCAAGAAGCAGAAAAGTTTAGATTTCAAATGGATCTGGGTTTAGCAGCACCCAAAGACGGTGGGATCGGCGCATTGGTCAATTTTGAGCCGCAGATTCTTGTCATAAAAAATTTGGCCTTGGGTCTGAGAATGGGCGTAGCAGGACTTGCAAAGGACATTGTCTATTACGAAATCCCGAATGACTACCTCGGAGAATTATCCGCGAATGCATCGGTTTCTGGTACTGCTAATTATTATTTTAACTATGGGAAAAGGAAGGTAGCTCCCTACATCGGTGCCGGATTTGGATATTATGCATTGAGCAATATTGACATCGATCAAACCAATATTGATGCAGATGAGGTGAGAGACCTCAAAGCGAACTTTGCTTGGGCGCCGATGCTGAGAGCGGGCGTGGAGCTGGGAAAATTCCGAATCGGTGCAGAATACAACTTTGTCCCAAAAAGCGATCTTCAAAACATAAGCGGAGAGGTGATTGGCCAAGCCATCAATGAATACTTCGGGTTTACGCTTGGGTATTTTGTAGGTGGGGGAAAATGGGGAAGGTAATCTTAGGAAATAGGCAATGTTTCCACTGAAAATGAAATACAAAAAGTCAGTGGAGACAAGACTTGGGAGAAGAAAGTAAGAAGAATGAACTTTTCTTTTCGAAAAACTCAAAATTTTGCAGCATCAAAATTGATCCTGACAGAAATTGCAATTCATCAAGAGGTGTATTTAGTATCAAAAACAATAAATTAATTGCAGAAAAAGGAGGTTGCGAAAATCCTAAAAAGAGTAGCCCAATCAATAAAACAAAAAAAAATGAGAATTATTAACGTTTCCAAAAAAGCATTTTTAATAACTTCCATGGCAGCTTTCTTGAGCAGTTGCGAAAAAGAAGAAATGATTCCAACCTCAGAGTTGCCAACAGAAATCGCTAGTTATGTTTCAACTCACTTCCCGGACAATCGAATCCTTCAAGTCGTAAAAGACAAAGATGGGTTAACGAAGACCTATGATCTCATATTGGAAGGTTCTATCAGTCTTGAATTTAATAGAGACAAGGAAATCATTGACATTGATGCAAATTCAAAACTTCCAGATAGTGTTATTCCTGAAAAATTAAGGTTATATGTCATCGCCAATTATCCTTCCAATGTAATCACTGATTGGGAAATTGAGGGAAAAAAACAGCAAATTGAACTTGAAAATGGAATTGGATTAGAGTTCAATATGAACGGAGATTTCTTAAGGATTGATAATTAAAAAATGGATTTTTCCGCTTAATTTACTCAGGAAGCATAACTGAGGGATAGTGTAGAATTTTAGTAAATGGAATCTCAAAAGATTACTAAAACTTAAAACCAATTTCGAGTCCACAGCTGAACCGGTTAGCTGTGGACTTTTTTATACAATAGCAACAAACCATACTTATCAGTCAATTTTGGAAAACCGGCAACCCATGAAATTTATTCTTCCAATAAAGTCCTACTTTAAGATTTACCAAATCCCTGATTTTCTTCCAAAGCCTTTACGATCCAATCATCCGCTTTTTCGAAGGCACTCCGGATGGACAAATTCCCGTAAACTTGCCTGATTTGATCCAAGGGAAGTATCGTTTGAGATGGATTTATTTTCAAATTTCGGATTGCCGCCAAGGCATTTTCTCGCCTTTTGCTGCCTTCAAACAAAAAAGGCAAAGTACCGAGCATCCTAAGGTCTGCCGTTTTGATATCCAATTGCGTTCCCAAGGCCTGGAATAGCAAAGTCCCTGAATAGTCTCCCAAGGCCGCCAATACCGTGATGGTTCCTGATTTCCCCTCTATCGTTGACTTCAAATCATCGCTCAGCTCAAGAAAAGGAAGGTTTTCTGGTTTTTGATTCCTAAACTCCTCCAAGATCAAATCGGAGGTATCAGGCTTGAAAAACGGAAAAAAATCGAAGTTTACAGCACAGCCGTCCGGTTTCAGGTCATTGGCCACAGTATAGGAATCGAAAGTCATTTTACTGCCATATTTTACTATCAAATTTGTCGCTGCACTTCCTAAGACAACCAAATGCCTCATGACCGGCTTTGCTTGACTAGAAACAAGCAACAAAGGCGTTGCCACCAATATTGGCAGTGTTTTTACAAAATCTCTTCTTTTCATGGGTTCTTGATTAAT
>JBBRFK010000314.1:0-4247 GCA_038224435.1 Cytophagales bacterium
TTCAGTGGCTTTAGGGATTCCGGTCGTATTATCCCTGATCAGGGTGCAATTTACCGAGACACAAACAAGTAAGTCAAGAATGGAGCGGATTGAAAATGTAGCTGAGGTATTTGACGTAGACCCCAAAAATGAAGTCCAAGGCAAAAGATTGCTGCTCGTGGATGATGTCATGACTACCGGAGCGACTTTGATCACTTGTGCCAATGTCTTGCATTCATATGGTTCAGATAAGGTCGATTTAGCTGTAATAGCCGCAGGAAAAAATCAATAAGTTTTTAGAAAGTAATTTGAGTAAAGTATCAAAAAGCTTATCACCGTTTTGATTATTGGCCATTTATAAAATGCCATTTTGATTCAAAGACATCATTATTTACTTTGATCTGTAAAGTACAATGCTATGCTAAATAAAAATAATGGAGGCCGAAGAGAATTTTTATTAAAATCAGGCTTGATTTCAGCGGGTTTAACATTAGGAGCAAACGTTAGTTTTGCTTCACATTTGGCAAAATCCAAAAATAAGCTGCCTAAATGGAGGGGATTTAATCTTCTTGATTTTTTCCACCCTGAAGCTGATAAGGGTAGAAAAAATCCCATCGAGCACTTCAAATGGATGGCTGATTGGGGTTTTGATTTTGTAAGACTTCCGATCTCTTATCCGGCCTACCTTGATTTTGACAGGTCAAGACCTATTCTGGCAGAAGAAGTCTTAAATTTTGATGAAAGGAGACTTGAGGAAATCGATAATCTTATCCTTAATGCCCACAAGCAAGGCCTTCATGTCAGCCTAAATCTCCATAGAGCACCGGGATTTTGTATCAATGCCGGATTTGAAGAACCTTATAACCTTTGGAAAGACCAAGAAGCATTGGATGCTTTTTGTGCACATTGGGAGATGTGGGCAAAGCGGTATAAGAACATCAATTCTAAAAAACTCAGTTTTGATCTGGTTAATGAACCATTTATGCGTCAAGATGTCAATGACCAGCATTCACCCGGGGGTCCAGTTCCAGTGGAAGATTACCATCGGGTAGCCAAAGCTGCGTTGGAAACCATCAAAAATGTTAAATCATCTAGGTTGGTCATAGCGGACGGGAACGGCGGCGGTGGGATAGCTATGCCTGAATTGGCTGACCTTGACATTGCTCAAAGCTGCCGCGCATACCATCCGATGGTTGTATCTCATTATAATGCACCATGGGTTTATAAAGATACAGAATCACTTCCTCCCCCTATATGGCCGGGTGAATCCAATGGGCAAATTTATAACAGAGAAATTCTTGAAAGATATTATGCACCTTGGATTGCTTTACTGAAAATGGGAGTCGGAGTACACTGTGGGGAATGTGGCGCTTACAACAAAACGCCTCATGAAGTTTTCTTGGCCTGGTTTGAAGATGTGTTGGATATTTTACACGAAAATGGAATAGGTTTTGGGATTTGGGAATTTTCGGGAACATTTGGAATACTCAATTCCGGTCGTCAAGATGTCGCATATGAAAATTGGTATGGGCAAAAGTTGGATAGAAAATACCTCAACCTGCTGATGAAATACAGCTGATTACCAGCCTCCTCCAGCTCCACCACCTCCAAAAGAACCGCCGCCAAATCCACCGAAACCGCCGCCACCGCCGCTAAATCCACTTCCACCTGAGGAAAAATCACCAAATTTACCTTTGCCACCACCTTTGAGCATGTTGGCAAGCATGATGGTCGTAAACAAATCTATCCCTCCGCCTTTACCTCCCATGTGGTTGTTATTGTCCTTCCTGTTTTTGATCATTGGAAGGATTACGAAAATAAAAATGAATATCAAAAAGAAGATAATTGCTCCTCCATGTTCACCTGTAGAGGTCATTTTTTCAGCCTCATATTCACCGGACGCCAATTTAAAAATCATATCTGTGCCTTTGTCCAGTCCGTCATAATAGGCCTCTATTTTAAAATTTGGCACAATAAGCTGGTCGACAATTCTTTTTGCCAAAATATCAGGCAAGACACCTTCCATCCCATATCCTGTAGCGATGAACACCTTTTTGTCTTCCATTGCTGCCAAAATCAAAACCCCGTTGTCCAACTTTTTTTGTCCAATCCCCCATTTTTCGCCCAGTTGAAATGTATAATCGCTGATATCATATGGCCCTACCGAGCGGACCATCACGATGGTCACTTGAGTCGAGGTACTGTCATTGTATGCTACGAGTTTGTTTTCCAAACTTGCAACCTCACTTGCGGAAAGGGAATTACTAAAATCATTGACCAGTCTGGGAGGATTAGGGATAGCAGGAAAATCTTCCTGGGCAGCAAGTATTCCAACAAACAAAAGAGTCAATAAAATTGAAAGGGGATATTTATAGATCATGGCATTATTATCCAAAGGAAATTTCATCCGGCAATTCGTTGATGTCTCCTTTATTATCATAGGGAAAGTGGACCTTTAGCTGCTGTCCGCAAGTTTCGATGGCTTTTGACAAGCCCTCGGAAAATGCGTTTTCTTTGAAGGATTGGCCCATTTCCTCTTTTATCTTAACCCAAAAATTTTCAGGAACAACCTTATTGATACCGGAGTCGCCAAGGATGGCAAATTTATGGTCTTCCACAGCGAGATAGAAAAGCACCGCATTCCTTTCTTTTGTTTTATGCATTTTCAAAGTTTCGAAAACGGCTGCAGCCCTGTCCAAAACATTTGGGCCGCAGTGGTTTTCGATGTGTACCTGGATTTCCCCGGAAGTAGCCATTTCAGCCGCTGCAATGGCCGAAACGATCCTGTTTTTGTCCTCCTGAGAAAATAGATTTTTTGCCATGATAATTAGAATTCTACTGTCGGAGCATTTTCGGCACCTGCCGCTGCTTCAAAATAACCTTTGGTTTCAAATCCATACCAACCGGCGAAAAGGTTGTTGGGAAATTTTCTCAAATCTGAGTTATATGTTTGTACTGACTGGTTAAAGTTCCTTCTCGCTACAGCAATCCTGTTTTCAGTGCCTTCCAGTTGAGCCTGCAATTCAAGGAAGTTTTGGTTTGCCTTAAGATCGGGGTATTTTTCCACTGTCACCAATAATCGGCTCAAAGCACCGCTCAACTGGTCTTGGGCTTCTTGAAATTGGGCGACTTTCTCAGGACTGAGGTCGTTTGCATTAATATTGATGGAAGTAGCTTTTGCCCGTGCTTCGATCACCCCGGTCAAAGTTTCCTGTTCAAAATCCGCATATCCCTTGACCGTGTTGACAAGGTTAGGGATCAGGTCTGCCCTTCTTTGGTATTGGGTTTGGACTTCGGCCCATTGTCCGTTGATAGTTTCTTCATTTTGGACAAACATGTTATAAACCCCCACGGCTTTGGTGTACATAAATATGCCTATTACTGCAATGATCAAAATAGGAATGAGCGCTTTTTTCATTTTTTGGATTTGTTTAATGATTCACAAAATTAAAACTTTGATGGGAATATCTTTAATGTTTGATTTTAAGATAGGTTTATTTTTCCTCAGGAAAATTTGCCTTCATATTTTTGAGATGAATATAGAATGTTGTGCCTACTCCCACGGTACTTTCTACCCGAAGGTTGCCATCATGAGCCCTGATTTGCTCCCGGATCAGGTACAGCCCCAATCCTTTGCCATCCACATGGGAATGGAATCTCTGGTAAAGCCCAAATAACCTGTCCTTGTATCTCTCCAAATCCAGTCCGATGCCGTTGTCCCTGAATTCAATTACCGTAAATCCCTCTTCAAGGTAGGATTTGATCTCAATAACGGGGTTTCTCTCTGGGTGTTTGTATTTGATGGAATTCGTAGTCAGGTTGATGATGAAGTTTTCCAAATGGGAATATATATAATTGATAAAAGGTGCGTCGTTATAGTCACTCACGATCACAGCTCCTGATTCTTGGAATTGTTTGGAAAGGCTTCTTTCAATATTTTTTAGCAGCTTTCTGAAGCTGACCCTTTCGATTTTTGGTAGTTTGTTCTTTTTGATCGAAACGACTTCTATCAGGTCTTCCAAAGTGCTGTTGAGGATCGTAGTGGAGATTTTAAGGTTTTGGATGATCTCTATATTCTCTTCATCCGCAGGATTTCGGTAGTTATAGAGGTCTAGGAGCGAAGTTATATTTACTATGGGCGCACGCAGGTTGTGAGATATGATATAAGCAAACCGCTGAAGCTCTTCATTCTGGGATTTAAGGTCTTTGATGAGCCTTTCACGTTCAGTTTCCGCAATTTTGGATTCGGTAATGTTCTGGGTTACCAA
>JBBRFK010000315.1:0-4226 GCA_038224435.1 Cytophagales bacterium
CGAAGACTTGGGTGTGGACAAACCTTACGAAATCAACTTCGAGGTCATCAACGAGTCTACTATTACGAATTTCTATCCTTACCCCAATCCATTCAGCACGAGTACCAGGTTTGTCTTTACAGTGACAGGTTCGGAAGTTCCTGACCAGATCAAGATACAGATTATGACCGTGACAGGGAGAGTAATCCGTGAAATCCTCCAAGACGAGCTCGGACCAATCAGAATCGGAAACAACATCAGTGATTTTGCTTGGGATGGGCGTGATGAATTCGGAGACCAACTTGCAAACGGCGTCTATATCTACCGTGTATTGGTCCGCAAAGACGGCCAATTCGTGGAGCTTAGGGGGACAGCCGGGGACAAGGCATTTAAGCAGGGCTATGGAAAAATGTACTTGTTGAGATAAAGGTTTTATGGTTATCAGCTATCCTGCCGATAAGCAAATTTTACTTTGATTAATTGTAGGAAGACAGAAGCCGTGAGCTATCGGGACGATGGCACCATCCCGGTTGCTATCGTGGATTCTAGCATTTAGACATGTTTCTTTTTGAATTTATGGTTTGCTGGCAAAGAAGCGTGCATACATAAAAGGTTTTTTGGGAAACACTCGTGAATTGTCATCCTATAAAGTATTTTTTGGTAGGTCAGCTTGGATTTTTGGAAACAGGCGTCTAGCCTTCAGGTCTTTGTTCAATCAAAAAATAAAACAAAAAAGCCTGCTTCTGATCAGAAGCAGGCTTTTTAAATAGCTTCTATAAGCGGAGAACAAACATGAAAGTAATCATTATACTGCCTATTTTTCGCATATTGATGTTGAATGTAAATAAATGAATACAATTAAAATGAAGTCGGTGAACGATAATTAAATTTAGAACTATGGTAACAAACAACTATTTGTTTTATGGGAAAAAAATAAATTTTCCTTTTAATTATCGGATTTTGGCAGGCTTCAATATTGTTTTCCATTGTTCGGATATCCAAGCAGCTTTCCCTGGATAATTTTCAAACTCCCGGCCATCGGAAAGGTAGGATGGAGGATCCTGCCATAATTTTAGATTGCGCAGAAGATGTCGGGTAATATTGGATTTTTAGTTCCTTTTGATTTGCCGTCTTTTATCACCGATCTTATGGTTATTTACTTTTGAAAATCCTCCAAATCCCCACAATACTGATGAGTAATAATCCAATAAAAGCCCAACCTTTCCATGAAACCCCATCCTGACTGATGGCTTTATAAATGTCAGAAGCTACAGTTCCTGACCAAAATACAAGAACTGTCCGTGGAAGCATCCCGATGCTTCCAAAAAGCAACAGCCTTTTCCACCCTACATCAAGTAATGCAAAAATCAAATTGGATATGGCAAAAGGAAGTATGGGACTGAGGCGTCCAAAGAAAACCAGCTCACCGATTCTATTTCTTTTGGTTTCTATGAGGGCATTTGCTTTGGGGTATTTGGCCAAAAGAAAATCGAGACTATTTCCGCTTAGTTTTTTCCCCCATCCATAGCCTAAAAGTGAAGCCATGTTGTAGGCTAAAAATAATATTGGGAAAGCAACCCAGCCAAAAATGAACCCCGATACACCTGCAACCAATGTAGTGGGCATGAGTGCAAATCCCATAATGACAGTTCCTAAAAACAGGTAGGAAAAGATGACAGAAACCGAAAAGAAATCCAATTCCTGTATCCTATTCAAGCCATTGACAACGAAGGGGATACCAATGATGCTTCCAAGCGAGGGCATCAATGTTACCCAAAGGATTGCGAAAGCCAATGCGGGATTAATCTGATAAGCGGATTGGAATTCCTTGAATATGCCTTTCTTTTTTTCCATCTTTGGGCGACTGAAGCGCAAAGAAAAACAAAACTTCGGAATTAAACCCAAAGAAATTAGATAGCAGAAATATGAAATTTGGAACAAAAGCAATACATGCCGGCATAGAACCGGATCCGTCCACCGGGGCCATAATGACCCCGATTTTTCAGACTTCCACCTACGTACAAAAATCCCCAGGCGACCATAAAGGCTATGAATATGGCAGGACACAAAATCCGACTCGCGATGCATTACAGAAAAACCTTGCGGCCTTGGAAAACGGTAAGCACGGATTGTGTTTTTCATCAGGAATGGGTGCGATTGATGCAGTGGTCAAGTTGCTCAATCCGGGTGATGAGGTGATCAGTACCAATGACCTTTATGGAGGGACTTACAGGATTTTCACCAAGGTTTTTGAGCGCTATGGGATCAAATTCCATTTTATCTCCATGGAGGATACCGCATCCATCGAATCCTACATCAACAAAAACACCAAGTTGATCTGGGCTGAGACACCTACCAACCCGATGATGAATATCGTTGATGTGGCCGAAATCGGTAAAATAGCCAAGAAGCATAAGGTTCTTTTTGCAGTGGACAATACTTTTGCCACACCTTTTCTGCAAAACCCACTGGACATGGGTGCAGATATCGTCATGCACTCGGTCACCAAGTACCTCGCAGGTCATTCTGATACTGTCATGGGTGCTTTGATAGTGAATGACGATGAACTGGCCTCGAAATTGGCTTTCATCCAAAATGCATGTGGTGCCACTCCGGGACCTCAGGATTGTTTTTTGGTACTGAGAGGAATCAAGACACTCCATATCCGCATGGAAAGGCATTGTCAAAACGGGGCTGAAATTGCCCACTTCCTAAAATCCCATCCCAAAGTGGACAAAGTGTATTGGCCGGGATTTGAAAGCCATCCCAACCATGCGGTAGCCAAAAAACAGATGCGTGGATTTGGCGGCATGATCTCATTTGTCATCAAGGGAAACAAATTGGAAGATGCCCTCAAGGTTTTGGAAAACATGCATTACTTCTCTTTGGCAGAATCTCTTGGCGGTGTGGAATCACTTTGCGGACATCCAGCGACCATGACGCATGCCAGTATCCCAAAAGCTGAAAGGGAAAAAGTCGGTTTGGTGGATTCACTGATCAGATTGAGTGTCGGGATTGAAGATGTGGCCGATCTGAAAGAGGATCTTGCGCAAGCCTTGCAATTGGTATAATAGGGAATGGGAAAAAATCAAACTACGGTTCAATTTCCATCCAAAAAATCAGCTTGTTCAAAGCTGAAATTCCAATTTTAAGTTGAAAAAATTGTCCGAATCTTCAGTACATCAAGCGGTTATAGCTCAGTTGGTGGTCCGCCTCGGCGGATCCCAAGCTGAAGACCGTCTGTTCGAGACCAACTACCCGGTCAATTTTTTTAATTTTTACTTCAGGATACAAGAACTTTTTAAATTCCACCGGCATCAGCTTTGGAACAGGAATTTAGTCTTTGGTGATGATTGCCAAATCAAAATAGTTGAACCCCAATTAGCCAAATAGGGTTCTTAACGCATACCAATTTATTTTTAAACCAATATGACTATGCAAAATCTTGAAAACAAAACAGCACTGATCACAGGCGGAAGCAAAGGGATCGGATACGGGATTGCAGCCGCATTGATGGCGCAAGGGATGAAGGTGGCGATTACCAGCCGTTCCCAGAAAAGTGCAGACGATGCCGCTGCCGATTTGAATAAATCCGGAAAAGGCGAAGCCATTGGTCTTAAAGCCGATGTCAGGAATTTTGAATCCCAACAAAAGGCAGTCGATCAAACCATTAAGAAATGGGGAAGTTTAGACCTATTGGTAGCGAATGCCGGCGTAGGTTTTTTCGCATCGGTTGAGGAAATGACACTTGAGCAATGGAATGATACCATTGATACCAACTTAACCGGAGTTTTTTACAGCCTAAAAGCTGGTTTGAAGAGTCTGAAAGCTACAAAAGGTTACTTCATCACTATTTCATCCTTGGCAGGTACCAACTTCTTTGTCGACGGTTCGGCTTACAACGCAAGTAAGTTTGGGGTCACTGGTTTTACCCAAGCCGCTATGCTTGACTTGAGACAACACGGTGTCCGTGCCACGACCATTATGCCGGGTTCGGTGGCTACCTATTTCAACAACCACCAACCATCCGAAAAAGATGCCTGGAAAATACAGATCGAGGATATAGGACAAATGGTGGTGGATCTGATGCAAATGAATCCAAGGACACTTCTAAGCAAAATCGAAGTCAGACCAAGTACGCCGGCCTAAGGGAGAGAAGCAAGAAGCAAGAAACGAGAGACGAGAAACAAGAGATAAAAATACGCCTTCCACAAACACCAAGGGTCAAGAATTTTTTCTTGACCCTT
>JBBRFK010000316.1:0-4213 GCA_038224435.1 Cytophagales bacterium
TAACCCTACTTGTCTTTAAGTGGTTTGGTATTTCTTAAGTTATTATTCAAAAGGGGATTTTAGCACATCAATGGATCAGGAATCGTTGCCGATTTGTTGGTTCGGGCTTATTGTTACATAGTAACCTCTGTTTATTGTGAAATTCTTTTTTTAATTATTTGGTTATTTGATGAAAAAAATTAAAAGCCAAGTGTCATATTATCAATAGTTTAAAAATTAATTAAAAAACTATTAAAAAAATTACATACAATTTAGGAGGTTATTCAATAATTTGAATTAAATTTGATTTCAAAATTAATCCTCTATCTACATGAAATCAAACCCCAAATTTAATTTATTGCTTTCGTTTTTCCTAATTGGAATATTTTATGGATGCCAAAGTATTGACCCTGAATTATCGGGCAATACGCCTCAAATTATTGAAAATAAATCAAATAGACTTGTTTTTAATAGTCATCTTTCATTTTCAAATACAATAAATTCTTTAGGAAGAAATGTAAATGTTTCAAATTCTACGGAATTACTGAAAAATTTCTATGATGTACCTAATGGTTTTAAATCAATCAATGAAATTTTAGACAAGGAAGAATCTCTTGAAATTCCGAAATTAATTTCAATAAGGAATAGATCCTTGGATGAACCTTTCGTTTTGTCAAGTGATTCTGTTTCTAATCTAATTCCTGACAAAGCCTTTGGAGCCGTTCTCAATAAGGATTTGGAAATAGAAGTAGCGGGGATAATCTATAAAGTAACGCCTTATGGAACTTTTTATACACCTGCCAACAATATAGATTCACTTTATCTTCATCTAAATGATTTCTCTTTGGAACAATTAGACAACCTAAGAGCCTTGAAAAATTCAACTGATGATGTTTATGAATTAAGAAATAACGTCTTCTTTGTGGATACTTTTAAAGGAAATGAAACCGCTAGTAATGAAAGAATCTCTTTTGATCCCAATAATACTATTTATCAAGTAGATGATTTTTGTGGTCCATGCGCTCCACAGATTCCAACCGCCTTGCCTAAGGCAGAGTACAATAATTTTACTGTTTATAATTTTGGGGCTCAAACCGCCGTTGGTAAATTAATTGAAGGGGCATTTGGAACAAATACCTCGTTTGAACAAGAGTTTGTTTGGAATTACAGAATCAAAGTTAAACTTTATGCATTTAATTATGCAGTCTACCAAAGTGTTGGGTTGAATGCAACTATGCAAAAGAGAGGATGGACGGGTTTCTGGGCCAAGCACAATGATGCAAGGGCACAAAAATTGGTTCTTGGGTGGGATGCTTTATTATTAACTATCAAAATTCCTTATGCATTACCAATTGGATATGCAAGTTTTCCTAGTAAAGGTATTACGAAAGAACTTCTACAATTTGCCAATTTCGATTTACCGACTGCTAATGTAACAGATGCAAGTATACCTTTTCAAAATAAGCCATTAATCGACTATGATCAACTTGAAAAAATTCTAAATAAAACAGTAAGCAGTAGTCTTTCAAAAATCTCTGAGTTAATTTGGAAAGAAACGGAACAATTATTGGCAAATGCTTCATTTGAAATAAAACAAGAGCAAATTAAATCCTACAGAAAAATATTTCCGGATAAAATTAAATTATTTATCGGTAGAAATGAAGCAGTCCAGTTAAATTCGAATGAAATGAGTTTTGTTCTGGATAGATTCTTTCAAGTATCTTATAGTGCAAGTGGAACTGCTCAATATTCTGACTTTAGCAAGAATGTTTTGGGACCAACGTTTAACCAAAAAAAATTATATGAATTAGAAGGAGCTTCAGTTTTTGGTGCCGCTATATTTAATGGACAAACAAAAGGAATAAGAATTATCAAAGAAATAGAATAACTATGAAAATTAAATCCCAAGCAATTATTGGGCTGTTGATATTAGGTTTTCAGTTTTTGAAAGTTGATATTTTCGCTCAGACTGAGGATGTGCTCAGGCTAAAAATCATCAATCCCGGAATCGCTTTCGAAAAATCCTTAGGCAAAACTACTACACTTGAGACCGGGGTAGGATTTGGATATAATTTAGCCAATGAAAATTTGGAAGAATTTACTGAAGATGGCTGGCAATATATTTTTGCCCCATTTGTGGATATTCAAGGAAGGAAGTTTTACAACCTTGCAAAACGAGAAGGAAAAGGTAAATCCATTAAAGGCAATTCAGGAAATTTTATTGCAGCAAGGATGCTTTATACAGGCCCAGCTGCTGCCTCTAGCATTACCAGGTTTTCTGACCATACTTTTGCAGTAGGTCCTATGTGGGGTTTGCAAAGAAATTATGGAAAATTGAACCTCCAGACCAGTATAGGCCCAACATTCAATTTTGACACATTGGGTAATAGCGGATGGTCCATTTTAAGTATCGAACTGAATCTAGGTATCAATCTGAATAAAAAATTGTGATTCTTTAAAGCTTTAAAATCCCAAAAATTCAATCATTCCTTTTTTGGAGTGATTGAATTTTTTTGTTTCAGTCAAATTCCATCATTATGCGCTCCTTTAAAATTTTTCTCCTTCTGCTTATTTTCTCTTCATGCCAAAACACCAAAATCACAAACTTACACTATTGCAAAGCCTGTCTGGATAAGGAAAACGGGATTCTTGTGGTCATCAATGAACCTCAATTTACTTTTTCTGAAGAAGAGGGCCTCAGAGAACTGATGCGGGAAATTTTCAGAAAAGAAGGATTTACAAGATTCAGCTTCATAGATGAACTGGAATACGAGCTATTGGCCAACAGCATCAAAGATCTCAATGACCCGGCTCAATTGGCAAAAGTCCATTTTAACCTCAATTATCAATACCTGCTGAAGCCAACTTTGAAGAAAGTTATCGACAAAGGCGGGATTGATATTCAGGATTCAGAGGAAGCCAATGCGCTCTATCCTGTCTATCGTCCGCCGCTTACTGTAGGTGCCGTGGTGAGGTTTGAATTGATCGAAACCGAATCAGGAGTCCGGCTTGGTGCTATCGATGTAAGTACCGAAACGTCGGAAAAAAGTTATTCAGAATCAGATGGGGATGTGGTCAGTTTCAATTTCAGCGATGTTTACGGCAATGCCCGGACTAGTTTCTCAAGAGGCTCTAAATACCTGATTTCAGATTGTACCTGTCCCAAAGGAAAGTTTGTAAAATGGAGTAAAATCTGGAAACACCTTTAATTGTAGCCTGCAAAACTTTGATAAGATTTTTTGGTTTGGGTCACTGCCCTAGGGGATTTCTGCTAATTTTATCCTGTCAAGAATCTAATCCACGACTATTCTCAAAAGGAAACGATGATTTCAAAACTTTTGCACTTTGTAAACCAACCTTACCCCTTCTATTACAAAGGCAAACAGCTTTTTTACTTTGCTTTGCTGATTTTTATGATGAGTGTGTTCTTCAATTATTTTTTTGAACCATTCAATAATTATGTTCCCGAACACAAAATGGATTTCTTTTGGATCAGTTTGATCCATTCTGCCAATGCGGCTTTGGTGGTCATCCTCCTGTTTGGACCGATAGGAATGTGGATTGATGAAGACAAATGGACAGTCAAAAATGAAATGGTCTTGGCAGCAGCACTTTTCATAAGCATAGGGATTTTTCAGTTTCTGGTCAGGGACATTATCTATGACAATCCCTACAATTGGACCTGGAGATATTTGTATGAAGAAATCAGAAATACCTGCATGGTTGGGGCTTTGTTCTTTTCGATAATTGTTCCGGTCAATTATATCCGACTGAAAAGCCAGCATATCGACCTTGCTTCCCAATACAATGCAATGCCTCATCTTGAAGTTGAAGAGGAAAAAGACGAAACCATCGCCATTCAGACCCAGCAAAAAAGCGATGATTTTTATCTGGATACCAAAGATCTTCTCTTTGCCAAAGCAGACGGCAACTACCTCGAGATCATGGTCAGCCAAAATGGCCAAAGCCAAAAACTGCTGAAAAGGATGACGTTGAAGGAATTGGAAACCCAATTGAACGCTCCCGCACATATCATCAAAACCCATCGGTCCTACCTCGTCAACCTCCATCATGTAAGCGATATCAAGGGAAATGCCCAAGGTTATCAGTTGCATTTAAAGCATCACCCCGAACCGATTCCGGTTTCTAGGGGAATGATTCCTTTGTTTGAAAGCCGGATCAAAGTCTAAGCTTTGTAATTCATCACAAAACCTTGACAGCCATCCCAAGGCCC
>JBBRFK010000317.1:0-4179 GCA_038224435.1 Cytophagales bacterium
GGCAGTGAAAATGAGGCCAACCAAGAAGAACCCGATATGTCCCAACAGGGATTCAATTCTGAGCAGATCCACCGCGCCAATGCCATCGGAGATCAGGTAAGTTTTGCCAACCGGGAAATGGAATTGCTCCAAAACATGCTCCCAACAATTGGGGACATCAACGAAACAGTAAGGTTGGGAAGTGTTGTGGTGACCGACAAAGACATATTTTTTGTATCGGCAAGCATTGAAAGAATGAAGGTCAACGGATTACCAGTATTTGGATTATCCACAGAAAGTCCTTTATACCAAGCCATGAAAGGAAAGAAGCAAGGGGAAAGTTTTTCTTTTAAGGATACCCATTATAGAATAAAGGAAGTTTTCTGAGGTGGTTAATTCAAATGGCGTGATTGTCCAATCCACAAAAGTCATGGGGAATAAAAAAAAAGGGGGTACAAGCCCCCTTTTTTATTTTTCCATAATTCTTACTGTGTCGATTTCGACCGGAACAGACTTCACTTTCCAGATTTCATTACAATACTCTCTGATACTCCTATCACTTGAAAATTTACCCATTCTTGCCGTATTGAGGATGGACATTTTTGCCCACATTTCCTTTTGCTTGAATGCTTCAGATACTTTTTCCTGTGCTTCAAGGTAAGATTGGAAATCAGCAAACAGCAGGTATTGATCGTCATACATCAAAGAATCAGTCAATTCCCTGAAAGTATTGACGTCCAAATGAGAAAAATAGCCGGCATTGATTTGGTCAATTGCTTCTTTCAAGATGGCGTTTGATTCGTAATATTGTTTTGGCCTGTATCCTTCAGCTTTGGTTTTGGATACTTCATCGGCATTCAATCCAAACAGAAAGAAATTCTCCTCCCCTACACATTCGCGGATTTCAACATTGGCACCATCCATGGTTCCGATGGTCAATGCACCGTTCAAAGAGAGCTTCATATTACCTGTTCCTGAGGCCTCTTTTCCCGCGGTGGATATCTGCTCTGACAAATCTGCCGCAGGATAAATCATTTGGGCATTGGTCACATTGTAATTTGGATAAAACACCACTTTCAGCCTTCCTCTTATATCAGGATCATTGTTGACCACTTCTCCTACCGAATTGATCAGCTTGATGATAAGCTTGGCTTTTCGATAACCCGGAGCGGATTTTCCAGCAAAAATAAACGTCCTTGGAACCACTTCCATGTCAGGATTTTTCTTAATCTGATTGTAAAGGGCTATGACATGGAGGATATTCAGGTGCTGACGCTTGTATTCGTGGATACGCTTGACCTGAATATCAAACATTGATTCGGGATCTACTTTCATTCCCAACCTTTTCTGTATCTTCTTTGCCAAGGCTTTTTTCTGATCCAATTTGACTTTCATCCAAGCCTGTTGGAATTCCGGATCGCCGGCATATTTTTCCAAACCTCTCAGTTCCTCCAAATCCTTGATCCAACCATCTCCGATTTTTTCGGTGATAAGTTTTGTCAGCGCAGGATTGCTCAATACCATCCACCTCCTTGGGGTAACGCCGTTGGTCTTGTTGCTGAATTTTTCCGGTGAAAGTTCAAACCAATCGTGCAAAACTGTTTTCTTCAATAAGTCAGAGTGCAAGGCTGCAACGCCGTTGATCGCATGGCTACCGAGACAGGCAAGATTGGCCATCCTGACATGTTTTCTTTTACCCTCACCGATTAGAGATAGGTTGCTGATTTTTTTGTTGTCACCAAAAAACTTTACCGTCACAAAATCAAGAAACCTTCTGTTGATTTCATATATCAACTCAAGATGCCTAGGCAAAACGGATCCGAAGAGCTCCAAATCCCAGGTTTCCAATGCTTCAGGAAGCAAGGTATGGTTGGTGTAGGAAAAAGTTTTGGTAGTAATATTCCATGCTGTATCCCAATTCAAAAGATGCTCGTCCATCAGTAACCGCATCAGTTCGACCACCCCGATTGCAGGATGGGTATCATTTAATTGGACAGCGAATTTTTTGTCAAAATCCTCGATTTTTTCGCCTTGGTTAAGGTGAATATTGATCATATCCTGCAGTGAACAGGAGACAAAAAAGTATTGCTGCTGAAGTCTAAGTATCTTTCCTTCTCTTTGTTCGTCATTCGGATAAAGGACTTTACTGATGTTTTCGCAGATGATTTTTTGGTTCACAGCATTGTTGTATTCCCCGGCATTAAATGACTGGAAATCAAATGAGTGTGGCGCCTCAGATTTCCAAAGCCTCAAGGTGTTTGCTGTATTGACTTTGTAACCCAAAATAGGTGTGTCATAGGCGACACCTTTGACTACCAAATCAGGAATCCAGTTGCTGCAGAATTTTCCGCTTCGGTCTATATAATGCTGAATATATCCTCCCAGCTTTACATCATGGCTGAGTTCCCTTCGGGCGACTTCCCATGGATTTCCTCTTCTAAGCCAGTTATCGGTATCTTCTACTTGCCATCCATCTCTGATATCCTGCTCGAAAATCCCAAATTGGTACCTGATTCCATATCCGATGGCCGGTATTTCCAAAGTTGCCAGGGAATCCATATAACAAGCTGCCAATCTTCCCAAACCGCCATTGCCGAGACCAGGTTCAACTTCCTTCTCAATCAACCAATCCAGATTTAAACCCAGTTCTTCACATGCCTTTTCTACTTCATTGTAAATATCAAGGTTGATGAGGTTATTGGCCAAATGCGGTCCTAAAAGGTATTCAGCTGATAAGTAGGAAACTATCCGCTCTTTTCCCTGAATATATTGCTTCACAGACGCGACCCATCTCTGCAACAGCCTGTCTCTGACTGCGTAGGCCAAAGCCATATAATAATCATTTCTTGTGGCGATTTCAGGGTATTTAGCCTGCACATAAAAAAGGTTGTTGGAAATCGCTTTTTTCAAAGTTTCTACAGTCAAACCTGTTCTTGAATCTTCCCTTTCTTGGGGTGGATTCAGGTGATCGGATAGTGGTTGTTCTTCTGTACCGGATTTCAGCCCATTGTTTTTATTGTTCTTTTTCATTTATTTATTCAGTTCACTAAGTCATTTGAAGTCCGAAAGTTAATCAAAACATAAGTCAATCAAAACTTTCAAATCAAGCCAAAATCAAACTTATGCTGGAACTTGAATCTGAAAATCTTAGAAAAGCAAAACTGATAATTGTCACAATACCGATTTGATTGTATCTTGCCGTACTATTTAGCTTTCTATCCAAAATGAAAATGAAACACAAAGGAATGTTGCTTGCCATTGTTATAATTTTTTTGGCAAGTTTTTCAGGCTGTAAAAACAGCAATCAACAAGAAGAATTGATCGTAGATGATGCCATGTTTGAATCTGAAGAAACCACCGAGGCCGATGAACATACCGCAATCAATTCTCTTGGATTTCTGGGGATATATAAAGGAGTTTTGCCGTGTGCCGATTGTGAAGGAATAGAAATAAGCATTGAGCTTGGTACCGGTAATTCTTACTCAAAAAAAACCACCTATCTTGGCAAAGAAAATCAAAGTGTTATAGAATCTTCCGGCGTTTTCACATGGAATGATGCAGGCAACACTATTACCTTATCAAGTGAAGGGGTTCCAAACCAATATTTTGTCGGAGAAAAGGTCCTTTTCCACTTAGACATAGACGGAAATAGGGTTACCGGAGATCTTGAAAAAAATCACCAGTTAGTCAAACAATAAAAGAAAACCATACTCTTATAAAAAATCCTCAATTGCGAAAAAAGTTTTAGTCTTTGCGATTCTAGCCGGTCTTGCGATCAATACGCAGACAGTTACCATGGGAACTATTCCATGATGGGATTCTACCTTCTCCTTTAGATAGGGGAAGGTTTTTTTATTCCAATTGGCAAAAATCCGAGATTGCTATTATTCCGTGACTACCCTACCTTTAGGGAATCAAATTGAAACCCGCAAATGAGAAAATTTCCCTATTTGGCTTTCCCGCTTTTGTCGGCTGTCTTCCTATTTATACTATGTAGTCCAAAGGAAACTGAGGTAAACGTGGCGGAAAATGAGATTAAAATGTCTTCGGATTTTTCGAAAGAAGGAATGGTCTGGATTGAAGGAGGTAAATTTTTGATGGGTACCAATGAAAAGGAAGCATATCATGTCGAGAGACCCGCTGTCCAAAGAGTGGTAGATGGTTTTTGGATGGATGCCACCGAAGTCACAAATGCGCAGT
>JBBRFK010000318.1:0-4179 GCA_038224435.1 Cytophagales bacterium
CCAATACCAATGGCCAATGCCACCGCAGCGGAAATACTCGCCCCTTCCATGCCGTTTGCAGCTGCACCGAATAATATCCCAACTGCCAGCCCTTCAGGAATATTGTGTAAGGTGATGGCCAAAAGTAACAGGGTGGATTTGTGCCAGTTAGTAGGCACGCCCTCGGTTTCATTTCTATGGAAATTGATATGCAGGTGGGGAGTAAGCTTATCCAAACTAAAAATAAACAGGCCACCCAGAACAAAGCCGATGGCAGCAGGGAACCAAGGCATCGAAGGAAACATCTTCTCCGAATGCTTGATGCTCGGTGCGAGAAGTGACCAAAAACTTGCAGCGATCATCACGCCTCCTGTAAATCCGAGCATGGTATCAAAAACTGCCCTGTTGATCGTCTTAAAGAAAAATACAATAGAAGCACCTAACGCAGTCAAAAACCAGGTAAATAAAGTAGCAAGCAATGCGGCCTTTACAGGTCCAATCTCTGTCGCATAAATTTCAATGGATTCAAACATTGGAAATGGTTTTTACAAAAATATCCAAGTTTTTCGATATGTTGAAAAAAAAGAAATAATTAGTAAATAATCACTTTTAGCCACTGAGAAACGAGAATCAAAGAAAGTACCGCTTCAAAACTTGGTTTTAGCCTCCTGCTTTGATATAAATCCAACCCGCTTCCTGCTTCATAACGAGCTCAATGATAGCCGCAGGGACGAAACCGGCCAAGGGAAGGAATTGCTCTTTTTTCATTTCCCTTTGCTTCAGGGTGTTTTCACAGATGACAAAGACAACTCCTTTATCGACCAGTTTTTGTAAGTCGGATTCAAAAGGATTGTCATTTTTGCGGAGCAAATCGATTCCAATGCCGTGGGTGACCACTTCGATTTTGGCATTGGGTGCGGCGGTAAGCACATTGCTGAGCTGTCGGATAAATTTCTTATGGACTTCTTGGTCACCATCTGTCAGTTGAAAGAGGATTTTATGTTCAGCCGTAGAGACCACCTGGGCCGAGGCTAATGTGGTAAAAAGAACCAATAAGAGTAAGGTGATGGAAGTGCGCATAGTTTTTTTTGTTAAGCTAGGGTTTGTCCGGATAGCATTTCGTGATAGGAGTCACGGACAAGTTAATCATTATCAGAAATTTGCGATCAAGCTCAGGATAAAATTCCTGCCGGGCGCAGCTATCCCCGAACTGTATGTCCTAAACCTGACATCTGTGATGTTTTCCACGCCAAGACTGACGGACAAATGCTTTTGGGCATGATACAAACCTTTCAGATTCAGTGTCGCCCATGAAGGACTGTATGGATTTCCATCTACATCGATGGCATACAATTCAGGTTTTCCCCTTTCTTCAAGAGGAAGTTGGTCGAATGAAAATCCTCCCGCATATTCGGAAAAGAGCTGCACGGTCAATTTTTCTTTTCGGAATTCTAATCGGCTAACGCCAAAAGTCGGAGGTGCGTGACGGCTTGGACTTTGGTTGCCATCATCGGTTTCTTCAGTACCTTTTTGGATGTTTAATCTCGAGGAAAATGTGAGGTTTTTGGGTAATTTAATTTCCAAAGCTGCCTGTAAGCCTATGATTCGTACGAAAGCGGCATTTTGTAAAGCCAATACTCTGCTCAACGCACCATCATAGATGATGCTGTCCTGCCCGTTGATGGTGAAGGCTCTTCTTACCAAGGCGTTGTCCAAATGGGTAAAGTATCCGGTAAGGTCAACCATCATCCAATCCCCAAAAACTTTCCCGATGTTTGCCTCCAAATTATAGGCATATTCTGCATCAAGGTTAGGATTGGGCACCATGACTGTTCCCGGTTCGGAGTCAAAAACCTTTCCCATATCATCCACATTTGGAGACCTGAATCCCGTGGAAGCACTGACGTGAACCGTCCAATCAGGCGCGGGTGTGTATACCCATCCGGTGCTGGCTGTGAGCGCCCCCTCCCTGTTGTTGCTCTTCTCAAATGGGAAGGGGTAAAATTCGAGGTTGTCGCTGAAGTCTGCCTTCAACCCAAAGTAATTGTATCTCAGTCCTAGCTGAACCAAAGATTTTGCTGTCAATTTCTTTTGATAAGAGCCGTAAGCGGCATATGACTGCCAGGCCGCCTGTGGATACCTTGAAGGACCCACCGATATCTCCCCGGAATTGATATTCTTATCTAAGCCGGTGGATTGAACATCATTTTTGATCAATTCCAGACCATAAAAAAGTTTGGCGTTTTTGGGAAATGTCTTTAGGAAATCAAGGTTCGCGGAATAAGCCATGACTTCCTCTGTCCTTGTGCGGCGGATGGGATTATTGAAATTCCGGTCGACCCTACTTTCGCCAAATTTTTGGATCGCTAAGTTCAAAGTCACCTGATCAAAAGCCTTTGAGGTGGAGGAATGGGAAATCTTCAGGTGGTTCATCATCCAGGTTTGAGGGCCATACTTCCACTCAGCGCTTCTAGGGAGTCCATTTGGCCTAAATCGGATCAACCTGTCATACCTCGAAAAAGGGGAAGTTTCTGAATAATGGAATCCATATTGGAAATCCCAATTTTGGTTTGGTGAAAACCTGATTTTTTGCATCAGGTTGAGTTGGCTGTATCCTGAAGGAACCTGGATTTTTGGATTGGGATTTTCTACCAATAGATCTTGGTTGTTTTCAGTAATTACATACTTCGGCCTCAAAAATTCCTGTGGACCATGGCTTCCCATCTTGAGGTCAGCAAAATAATGGTTGCTGAAACTGCTTACCCCTGCCCATTTTTTGCTGCCATACTTCAAGTGGACATGTCCGGTTTTTTCTTTGTTGGCGGTGCTGGTTCTGAGGCTGACATTTCCTGATAGGTATTTCTTGTCCGAGGTGGCATATTGCGCCTGCAGCGTTTGGAAACTCATCACAGCACCGATCGCATCACTGCCATAAATAATAGATCCCGGACCAAAAAAGACTTCTGTACTTTCTGTAGCAAATGGGTCCAAAGAGATGACGTTGTGTAGGTTACCGCTTCTGAAAATAGCGGAATTCATCCTGACGCCATCCACGGTATAAAGCAGTCTGTTGGTAGAAAATCCCCTGATCATTGGGCTTCCACCTCCCTGTTGGCTCTTTTGGACAAAGACTTCACCGGAAATCGCCAATAAGTCAGCCGCGGTTTGGGGATTGAGCAGGTTTCTTTCTTCGGCGGTAATGGTCGTGATGCGGGCAGGAATTTCCTTGCGGGATTGGCTCCATTTGGTAGCAGAGACGACGGCTTGCTGCAAGGTGATTTCGGAATGCTCCAAGAAAACCTGAAAGCTTTCATTCTCTAATTGTCGGTAACTTCTTGTAATCGGGATATAGCCAAAGAGCATGATGTTTATTTTTTCCTGACCTTTGAATGAACTGATATCTGCCTCTCCTTTATCATTGGTTTGGACCATCAGCTTTGATTTTGGGGAAGCAATGGTGACAAATCCCATTGGATTTTCTGAAGCAGACTCCCGGACTGAAAGGACCTGACCAAAGGCCGTTTCCAATTGAAATAAAATCAAAAGCAATAATCCTATTCTGAGCATTCTTTTAAAAATTCGCTCGGGAAGTTAGATAACTTTTGAAAAATATGAAGGGGAATTTATGTGAATGAAAATCATCCGCCAATGGGTTTTCTTAAAAAGAAGATGGCCCGGTGTCTCTCCGGGCCATCCCAATCAGGCTCTTCCTCTGAGCATCAAGTCCCAATACATCCTTGGGAGTACATATTTTTTGAGCAGCCACATGCTGTATTGTTCTTTGGTAGTATCCACAAAAGTGGAGATGAGTGGGTCACTGTCTCTGACGTTGTCATACTTGAATTCTGCCAATACCATTTTGCTATATCCTGTCACCAAAGGACAAGAGGAGTAACCCTCATATTTTAAGTCGCCCACTTTCTTTGTTTTCATCAGGTGAAGTAAGTTCCCCACCACGACAGGAGCTTGCTTTCTCACCGCTGCACCTGTTTTGGCGGTGGGCAGCGCAGCCACGTCACCTAGTGAAAAGACGTTGGGGAATCGCAGGTGCTGAAGGGTATTTATATCGACGTCCACCCAACCTTTCCCAGGGCCTTCTTTCATGGATACGCTAGAGTTTCTGACAAAATCTGGTGCTTGCTGGGGTGGAGCGATGTGAAGCATATCGTAATGGATGGTAATGTCTGTTTCTCCTACGAT
>JBBRFK010000319.1:0-4176 GCA_038224435.1 Cytophagales bacterium
TTCGATGTCTTTTTGGACTGCAGCAATGGTGCTTTCTATATAATCAGTACTTTTTTCAAAAAAGGATTTGCTGAAAATCGGATCTTTGATTTCCTCTTTTTTGGCAGCTATGGTGCTTTGCAAGGCAAGCTGCTTTTGTTCTGCAATGCGGAGTTGCTGTTCTTCTTTTTCCAGAAGTGATTTTCCCCCGTCTAGCGTTTTTCTCAAGTTCCTGATTTCTAGTGTGAGTTTTTCCTTTTGCTGAATAGCCAAATCCGTTTCCTTGATCCACGAAATCAAGTCCTCCTTGGAGTGGATGTTCTTTGATTTTAGTTTTTCGGTTAGGAGGAATAATTCATGCTTTTTGGTTTCGAGTTCCTTTGCTTTGGTTGTAAAGTTTTGAAAGTTGTTTTCTTGCCGGATCAATTGCTCTGAAAGCTTCTTGGATTCCGAGGAAATATGCTCTGCCAGCTTTTTTGCCTGATCGATTTTCAGTTTGATTCCATTCAATTCATCTTCTTCCTGACTTTCCCTGATGGGGTCGGGATGCTCGGTCGAGCCACAAAGTGGACAGGCTTCCCCTTCATGCAAAAGATGGATATGAGCAGCCAATCCCTTCTTTTGGAGTAATGTTTCCTTTGAGGTTTCGAGATTTTGGATATGCTGTTTTTGGGTTTCTGTCCAAGATTCGAGGCTGTGTATGCCTGAAGGGATTTGCTTTTTGATCTCCGAAATGGCTGTTTCCAAGGTATTGGAGGCCTGTTTTAGCAAATTAGATTCCGATGTCAACTTGGTCCATTGATTTTCCAGATTGTTCAAATCTCTTTCTGATCCTTTCAGATCTGCCAATTCGGAAGTATCAGGAATCCGGATTGCTTCCATTTTGGATTCTTTTTCCCTGATCGAATTTTCAAGATCCTTTTGGGATTTTTTTAAAGTTTCGATAAGCGGGCTGAGTGTTTCTACCTGTTTCTTGGCTTCTTCAAATCCCGCCATCAAGCCCTGTATTTCGATTACTTTTTTGAGATCCCTGATTTTGGCTTCTCTTTGTGGTCGTTCGTCTGCTTTTATTTTGAGTTCTTTTTCCTCGTTTTCCAGATCGGAAACCTCATACGCATACCTTTCTTTGAAATCAGTGCAGTTTTTGACACTGACCTGATATTTTTCCAACTCGATTTTGGATTCTCCGATTTGATCCCAAACGGGCTTGAGGTAAGTCTTTGCTTTGAGAAAATCCTTCCAAATTGCTTTTTTGGCTTCGATGTCTGCCCGTTTTTCTTCGATCAGGATCCAATCTTTTTGAAATCCTACGAACTGCAGGTGCTTGGTTTGGAATACTTCCTGTTTTTTGAAATTGGATTCAGTAGATAGGAAGGCCTTTTCTTCTTGGTCTGCCCTTATTTTGGAATCAGCGAATAAGGATTCTTTGGCTTGGAGAATGTCTTGGGTGTAGGATTCCAAAGCCATCAATTGCGTTTCCAACCTGATTTTTTCTTCCCTTACGATTTTGAGTAAACCTCCGGTCTTTTGGGACAAATCGAATCTTTCCAATCCAAAAAGCTCCTTCATCATCTCTGCCCTCGGGCCGGGAGTCAGGTCAATGAATTCCCTGAATTTGCCCTGCGGAATGATCACGGTCTGCTTGAAATGCTCTTTTTTCATCCCAATGATTTCTTCCCCTCCCAGCGTAATCGGAATCAGATTATCTCCGTCTTTCTCATAAAAAGTATGTTCGGCGGGTCTGACGTCTTCAAAATTTTTGGGATTTCTTTTGGCAGCGTAGCGCGCAACGTAGGTTTTAGAGTTGTTTTTTCCTGACCTGAATTCAAAATTGACCAGCAAAGTTTCGCTCTGCAGGTTGAGCATGCTGTTTTTTTCTCCCCGGTCAGAAAGCCGCTCGGTACTGCCATAGAGTGCCAAAAGGATCGCTTCCAATATCGAAGACTTTCCGCTTCCCACAGCACCAAAGATCCCAAATAATCCAGCTGCTGTCAGTTGGTCAAATTCTATGGTCTGTTTTTCCTTGTAGGAATACAATCCTTGGATTTCTAATCTTACCGGAATCATAGGCTGTCGTTTTGGCTGATGACTTCTTTGAATATCCCGATGAGTTCGGCATTTGGTTCCTGTCCTTTTTCACTTTTGTAATACATGTTGAAAAGTGTGACCATGTCTTTTCCGAGGTCTTCTACTTTAAGGCTGAGGCTTTCCTGACCTTGGGGATATCTGATTTGTGGGATAAGGTTGACGATGCCGTCGTGGGCTTTCATGATGGCCTTGCGGGTATTTACATCTATGGAATGCTCGGTGACAAAGGTCAATTCGACAAAACAATATGGATTTTCTTCCAGCCATTGGACCGTGGGAGCGAGGTCATCAAATGTTTTCCTGTAGACCGGTCTTCCTTTTTCCAAAGCAATGGCGCGGTATTTTGCATCGGTTCCGGGTTCCAGTTCGATGATTACTGCTTGTTTTTGCTGTTCAGCTTCGCTAAAAGAATAGGCTAGGGGAGAGGAAGAATAAACGATGGGAAATGGCTTTTGGCTTACAGCATGGTACCGGTGCAAATGTCCCAAAGCTGCATATTGGATTTGGCTTGGGATATTGTGGGTGAAAATTGCCTGGGTGCCGCCGACATGGAGGATGGGACGCTCGGATTCCGGTTCGGGTTCGGGGATTTCCCCTTCTTTCATAAAAAAGAAATGCCCTATAAAAAGATTTACGCCGCTTTGGTCACAATACCTGTCTGCTATGGATTTCCATTTTTCTGCCATCAATTCCCTGAAACTTGCCTCACGGTCACCTTCCCCCAAGTAGGTTTTCATCAGCATTTCATTGGCATAAGGGGCAAGGATAATCCTGATCGGAAAATCAATTTGCGGTAGCATCAATGAAACAAAGCCTGGCTCAGATTGTCGGATTTCGATGCCGTTGTCCAATGTTCCTCTCTGGATGACGCTGTCATATCTGCTGTAAAAGAAGATGCCCATTTCTCTTGCCAAGGGGTCAGGTGCTTCTACAAACTGCGTACTGTCGTGATTTCCGGAAATGGCGACAATCGGTCTTTGGCCGGATTTGGAGAGCTTTTTGAGGGTTTTGTATAGGAGCTCCACAGCTTCATGGGAAGGATTGAATGTGTCAAAAATATCCCCGGCCAAGAGCACAAGGTCCACCTCTTCGCGGTCAGCGATTTGGATGATTTCCTCCAAAACTAGCTTTTGTTCTTCCAATCTGGAAAATTCCTGGAGTCTTTTGCCCAAGTGCCAATCTGCTGTGTGGAGTATTTTGATCATGTTCAGGATGGTTTGTCGTCTGTTGATAATGTGGCGTAGCTATTTTGAAAATTAATGCTAAATTAGCCTTGCTATTTTTGATAAAAATAGACGCTTAGTTTTATCAATCCAAATGCTGTCCCTGTCTTTGACGACAATTGGCACATTAATTGTAAAATACGAAAAGATGAAAATAAAAAACTACATATTGGTTTTGTTGTTGGCGATAAGTCCTTTGCTGCTGTCAGCGACCGGCAATCAGCCCGATAACGACAATTCGTTGAAGATTCAGGAAGGTGTTGCAAGTTATTACGGCAAGAAATTCCACCTTAGAAAGACAGCAAGCGGGGAGATATTTGATATGGCTGAAATGACCGCTGCGCACAAAAACCTGCCATTCGGTACGATGCTAAAAGTGACCAACCTCAAAAACGACAAGGTAGTATGGGTCAAGGTCAATGACCGCCTTCCCCAAAATTCCAAAAGAATCATCGACCTTTCCCGCGGTGCCGCCACAGAAATAGATATGATAAAAGACGGCCTCGCCAAAGTCAAAATCGAAGTTCCTGATCAGGAGACCGTTTATTTTTTGATGAATCATTATCAGGACAATAAGCCGGAAGGTATTCGGCTTAGGATTTATGAATACCCTATCTCATTCTCCAAAATGGATATTTGTATGATTGGTTTTGAGATGGATCTTGGATCACAACTTGAAGTCTCGATTTGATTTTTTTTTAATAAGTTTTTTTTGGAAATCAAATATTTCCTATATATCCATTTAAAGCTTAAGACTTTTTCAAATGCATGATCTTTGGGATTTTCCGATTATATCTCTACCCGTTTCAATTTTAAATTAAACGACTAAGTTCCTTAGAAAATTAGGAAATATAAAGGGGGGGGGTATTTTAGTTCTCAGAAAGTA
>JBBRFK010000320.1:0-4174 GCA_038224435.1 Cytophagales bacterium
CAACTTATATGGAGGTGAGGCAGGAGTCGGTCTGAAAGTCGGAAACAACAGCAGCATCGGGCCATATAGTTATATCGGTTGCTCTGGATATATCGAGATCGGTGACAATGTCATGATGTCCCCGAGGGTGAGTATTTATTCTGAGAACCATAATTTTTCTGAGACAGACAGACCAATGATCGAACAGGGCGTTACCCGTTCTTTTGTGATCATTGAAGATGATTGTTGGGTTGCTGCCAATGTGGTGATCTTGGCCGGAGTGACAGTAGGAAAGGGTTCGGTCATAGCGGCGGGAAGTATCGTGACCAAAGATGTCCCCCCTTACAGTATCGTCGGCGGAAATCCCGCCCGGATCATCAAAAGCAGGAAGTAGATGAAAAGCAAATCGGCGCATACTTGGAAACAATTCGGAAAGGAAGATCCCTATTATGGGGTGCTTTCTGATCAAAAATATAAATCTGAAAATATCACCTCCGAGGATTTGAAAGAATTTTTTGCCACCGGAGAGGAATATGTAGCACAGACCTTACAGCGGATCAAGCACCAATACAAATCGGATTTATCCTCCTCAGCAATACTGGATTTTGGTTGCGGGGTTGGTAGGTTGGCCATTCCGTTTTCTTTTGTCACAAATAAAAAAACGCTAGGCATAGACGTTTCCCCTGAGATATTGGAAAAGGCGAAATTCCACGCCTTGGAAATGAATGCGGATAAGGTAGAATTCCTGCTTTCCGAAGGCAAAATCCTGCCCGAGACCGGTTTGTTTGACTTTATCAATTCCTACATTGTATTACAACACATCGAAACAGCCGTAGGAATGAACATCATTCATCAGCTGTTGGGGAAACTGAAAATCGGGGGGATCATACAGGTGCAGGCTACCTATGGCAATAATTGGCCAAAGCTAAAATATTTCCATTATTACCTGAGGTCAAAGAATTCGCTTTACAACTTTGTGTATTCAAGTCTGAAAAACAGGAAACTGAAAGCCGAACCCATGATGCAGATGAATCCCTACGATCCGGCTGCTTTGTTTCGGCTTTTTTCAAAATACTCCAATTCCATACATGTGGAATTCACAGACCACACAGGATTTTTGGGAGCTTCCTATATGTTCAAAAGGGAATTTTAAAGGTTCTTTCATAATTTGATAAAAACAGCAATATTTATAAACTGAATACTAACTAAGAAACACATGATTAATTTTGATGAAATAGAAAAAAACTTAGAGCAGTTGAGGTTAACCTACCATATTGCCCAGCCATTTCCCCATTTGGTTATCGATGATTTTTGTGATGAAGTTAGGTTGACTGCTGCGTATAACTCTATTCCCGAATTAAGCAATAAAAGCAGAGACTATGTTTTTGCCAATAATAAGTTTGAAAAGTCAAATTATAAGGAACTTTGTCCGGAGCTGAATGAACTCTATGAGGATTATACTTCAGAAAGATTCAATAAAATCCTGTCCTTCATTACTTCTAAAGAAGTATTCGTTGACCCCAAAAACCATGGAGGCGGTCTTCACCAAGGAAAGAAGAACAGTTTTTTGGATATGCACCTTGATTTTAATTACCACCCCCTTCACAAAAATTGGTACCGCGAACTCAATCTTTTACTGTATATCAACAAAGAATGGAAACCAGAATACAAAGGAAGCCTTAAGATTTTGGACCTTAGAACAGGCAAAGAAGCAGAAATTGAAGTTCCTTTCAATCGGTTGGTAATCCAGCAATGTGCCCCTTATTCTTTGCATGGTTATGATATGACCTCATTTCCTGAAGGAAAATACAGAACCTCCATCGCTACCTATGCATATCAGGTGCACGAGCAATTGATTGAAAAAATCAGGACTACAGATTGGCATCCAAAAGAAGACTCAGGATTCTTAAAAAGGTTATTGGCTAAAAATTATAATTTCTTGGTTCAATCGAAGAATAAATTATTTGGAAGTGGAACCGCCAATAACCAATAAATAGTCCTTCCAAATGCCAGGTAAAAATGTATTGGTAATACACAGTGCAGCAGATCTGTACGGCGCAAGCAAAAATCTGATCAGGTCACTTATTGCTTTTCAAAAAATTAATTGGAATCCCATTACCATCTTACCAAATGACGGACCATTGGTTGGAGAAATCTCCAAACTTGGTTTTGAAGTAATTATACTTGATCATGGAGTTATCAGAAGACAAAATTTAAGTTTTAAAGGAATCATTGACCTTTCGAAACAATTGTTCAACTCCTTCAAATTTTTGCACAAATTGATAAAAGTGAGGGAGGTAACATTGATCTATACAAATTCCAATGCTAATATTATTGGTGGATTGCTGTCGAGGAGGACAGCCACCAAGCATATTTGGCATATCCACGAAATCATCCAACATCCAAAATGGTTTAAAGTAGCTTTGGAACTATATAATGGCTTGTTTGGCGACCGGCTATTATGTGTATCCAAGGCTGTTATTGATAACTATCCATTGACCCCAAAGAAAAAATTAAAGTTGCTTTATAATGGGATTGACAGCATGGGATTTGACTCCGAAGCATCCAACTTAAAGCAGGAACTTGGTCTCCACCAAGAAGATATTTTAATAGGGATGGTTGCCAGGGTAAGTTTTTGGAAAGGCCAGAAATATTTCCTTGATGTGGCAGCTATTTTATTAAAAACCAATCCGAATATCCATTTTGTTATGGCAGGAGATGTTTTCCCCGGTTACGAGTATTTGTATGAGGAAGTGCGTACACACCTGTCGGATCTTGGTCTGCAAAACCATGTCACCGACTTGGGCTTTCGCAAGGATATTGCCAATATCCTTGGCGCCTTAGATATATTTATGCTTCCTTCTATACTTCCTGACCCCTTACCCACCACAGTATTGGAGGCGATGGCTTCAGGAAAACCCGTGATTGCAACAAATCATGGAGGAGCAATGGAAATGGTATTAGATGGAGAAACCGGATTTTTGGTGCCATGGGATAATGCAGCCAAAGCCTCTGAATATTTTCAAATACTTATCAGCGATGAAAGGAAAAGAATTGAAATGGGAAAAAAAGGAAAAGTGAGGATCATTGACCATTTTTCGGTAGAAAATTACATTAAAAATTTTGGAGAAGAGATTTCAGCCTTAACCCAGCATCAGGTGTAGAAGGAATATAATCCAATAAATAGAAATGCAAATTATCTTTTTCAATGTAGCTTGAAAAGGAATAGTTTCATTTAAAGCAAAATAGAGAGGAATATTTTCTAACAAAACATTAATTCGATTTTTAGCCCATAAAGACTGAAAATCAATCAAAAAAGTATGCTTAGCAAGCCCTTATCCCCGATGCTCAAAATTGCCATTCTTGGAGCAAAGGGCTATCCTTATGTCTATGGCGGTTATGATACGATGGTCAAGGAATTGGGAGAAAGGCTCCAAAAGCGTGGTGTTGAAGTCCGGGTGTACTGCCACAGGGCATTGTTCAAAGAGCGGCCGGCAGAAGTCAACGGCATCAAGCTGATTTACATGCCTGCCATCGAGACCAAGAGCCTGACACAGTTGACACATTCATTTTTTTCAATGCTCCATGCAAGTCTATCTGACGTAGATGTCATTTTTGTAGTCAATAGTGGCAATGGGCCATTTGGGTTGATTTCAAGGATTTTTGGTAAACCGACTGCCATCAATGTAGACGGACTGGAATGGCTTAGGCCCAAATGGAAAGGGTTTGGCTCGAAATATTTCTTTTGGGCATCCAAGATGGCCACGAGGTTTTATGATCAGGTTATCAACGATTCCGATGAAATGAGAAGAATCTATCTAGAACTTTTCCAAACAGAATCTAAAGTCATCGCCTATGGCGCAAACCCTTCTTATGAGTCTGACCCCGAAAAACTCAAAAAACGGGGATTGGAGAAGGAAAGCTATTTTTTGATCGTGGGCAGACTGGTCCCTGACAACAATGCGGACCTGATTCTCAGCGGGTTTATCCAATCCAATAGCAAAAGGAAACTGGTGGTCGTGGGCGATGTCCCTTATCAGGATGCCTATGTCGAAAATCTCAAAGCACTCAAAGATGAACGGCTTTTGTTTACCGGCTATGTCACCGATCCTGAAGAATTGAAGGCGCTGTACCACAATTGCTTTGCGTATTTCCATGGCCATGAATATGGTGGAACCAATCCGGCGATGTTAAA
>JBBRFK010000321.1:0-4151 GCA_038224435.1 Cytophagales bacterium
GGCTTGTGATTATCTTTTGGTTCTAAAATTCAAGTCGTAAAGTTCAACGCTTTCTTTAATGATTTTGTAAGCTTCTTCTTTTCCCAAAAAGTCCTCCACTTTGACTTCTTTGTTTTCAAGTTTTTTGTAATCTTCAAAAAACCTACGGACCTCTTTCATCAGATGGGGAGGAAGTTCATCGATGTCGTTGATGTAATTCACAGATTGGTCCTCAGATGCCACAGCAATGATTTTATCATCTGCCTCACCACCATCCACCATCCTCATGACGCCGATTACTTTTGCTTTGACCAAAGTCATCGAGGGAATATCGATCTGTGAAATGATCAGGATATCCAGGGGATCTTTATCATCACAGAATGTCTGTGGAATAAAACCATAATTGGCAGGATAATGAACAGCCGAAAACAAAACCCTGTCTAACAAAAGCATACCGGTCTTTTTGTCCAACTCGTATTTGCCTTTGCTGCCTTTGGGAATTTCAATTATTCCCATCACATACTCTGGAGAATCTTTGCCAATATTGACATCATGCCAAGGATTGATCATATCTAAAAACTTTTTGGTTTGGAAAATGAAATTGAGAACAAAGAAAAGCGAAAAACACTTGGAATCAAATACCAATTGAGCTGGTCGCGGCCAAAAAAGCAGTCATTGGACTGAAAAAAACTATCGATTTCAGATTTCTAAGCTCCACCAGGAATTAGACTCGGCAGCATCACAGTAACTTTGGTCCCCACATCGACAGTGGAATCCAACTGTACCTTACCTCCCATTTGAATCGCGGATTCTTTGACCATATATAAGCCAAGTCCTGAACCGACATTCTTTTGAGTTGCTCTTTGAAACAAATTAAACACATCATTAATCAATTTATCTTCAATCCCAACCCCGTTGTCTTCGACTATTATCGTTGCAATATTTTCAGCCACATTAATGGATAATTGAATGGTATTATCTGAATAGTTTTCTTTTTGGAAGACTACCGCATTATGGAATAGGTTGTTTAAAATGACACGGATTTTGGAATCATCAGAGTTAAATGTTGTGTTTTGGTTGATGTCTATTTTGATATTTATACCTTCCAAATTCCATTTCTGTTTGTAAATTTCAAGTTGCTGGGACAAGACTTCCTTAAAATCAATTTCAATGACTTTGTTTTCAATTTTTGTAGACCTGTAGAAATCCAGCATTTTATAGATAAATTCATCCAATTTGTCTGTTGCGGTATCTATCAAATCAAAATATTCTAGAATGGATGGGTCTTTGACTTCCATTTTAGCAAGCTTGGATACACCAGAAATACTCATCAATGGCCCTCTCAATTCGTGTGAAAGTGAATAAACAAACTGATTCATTTCAGATTGGATTTTCTGGAGTCTTTCATTTTTGTCTTTGAGTTCTTTCCTTGCAAAATAAATGTCTCCGGCAGTCTTGATGGCATTTTTTATCTGCTCAATATTCCATGGTTTGTCAATAAATCGATATACTTGACCCCTGTTGATCGCATCGATGACGCTGGCAATGTCTGAATATCCTGTCAGCAAGATTCTGACCGGTTCAGGGTTTATTTTCATCAATTTTTCAAAAAATTCCACCCCGTCCAATCCCGGCATCCTTTGATCGGCTATTACCACATGAAGCTCTTCTGTTTCTGCTATTTTCAGACCCTCAAATGCATCACTGGCAGTAATGACCTTAAAATCCTTCCTCAAACTTGCCTTGAAGGAGTTTAAGTTATTGTCTTCATCATCTATATAAAGTACTTTGATGTTGTCAGTCATGCTGCTGGGTATTTTGATATATCGGGAGGGTAATGATAAAATTGGTTCCTTTGCCTTGTGCGGTACGAACTTCAAGTATTCCTTTGTGATTTTCGATGATGGTGTAGACGATTGAAAGTCCCAGACCTGTTCCTTTTCCGACTGCTTTGGTTGTAAAAAAGGGTTCAAAAATCCGTTGCTTTACATTGGCAGGCATTCCAAACCCATTATCCTCTATTTCTATCCTTATTTTTTCTCCGATATGGATTGTCCTTATTGTAATTTTTGGTTCGGGAATTTTATCCATATTTTCCACCAAAGCGTGGATTGCGTTGGTGATGATATTCATAAATACCTGATTGAGTTTGCCCGGAAGGCATTCTATGATCGGTATATTTCCAAACTCCCTGAAAATCTGTATTTTGCCTGACATAGAGCTGTTGAGCAAAATCAAAGTGCTGTTTATTCCATCATGGATATCGACTCTTTTGACATCCTGCTCATCCACCCGCGAAAACAGGCGCAAACCCTTGACAATTTCTACGGTTCTCTTTGCTCCCTCTTCCATTCCCCTCAACAACTGGTCTATTTCTTTGAGAATATAATCAAACTCGACGTCTTCTTCCACCTGCTGCAAAGCTTTTTTGGAAGAATCGGTAAACTCGAGCTTTCCTTTCTCCCGATACGCATTGACTACCTCGAGCAAATCGTTGATATCTCTTTTGAGCGGGGAGATGTTTGAGCTCACAAAGTTGATCGGATTATTGATTTCATGTGCTATCCCCGCCGTCAATTGCCCCAATGAAGCCATTTTTTCTTGGTTGACCAATTGCGTCTGGGTATTTTGGAGATTGTGAAGCGTCAGTTCGAGTTCTTCTGTCCTTTGTTTTACTTTTTCTTCCAAGAATTCATTTTGCTCGATTATCCGGCTTTCATGTTCCTCAAGTAACTTCAGTTTTTCATCTTGCTCTTTTTCATTTTCTCTTTTTTGGTCATTGATCCTATCCGCCAAGGCGAATGACAAAAGGATGACGCCCAAAATAGCTCCAAACGGCATCAGATAGAAGTATGTTTGAGAAAAGGGCATTAATCCCATTTGGGTCAAAACAAAAAGAATAACACCCACCATAAACACGGACCAGGCAATCAGGAAATACCTCGCAGGCTTAAAACCTTTCTTAAGAATGAAAATAGACATTACAAATGCATAAGGAATTACGATACCCTGTGTAACCAAAAAAACAGCGTAGGTAGTGGTCAATAACCCCAAAATAATCCCTGCCAATATGAGTCCATAAACCACATAAATTATCGAAATTCCTTTATCCAATTTGGGAAGATATCTTTTTGTTTTGAGGAAAGACTGGACAAACAAAAGGGCAACAATACTCCCCAATATAGAGAAAAGAACATTTGACCTTAGGTTCATCCACTCCCAGTTGGGCCATATCAATTCCTGGGCAAATCCCAGAATGGATGACTGGCCTATCCAAACCAATAAGATATAGACCACATAAATCAGGTAAGTATTGTCTCCGAGAGAAAAGTAAAGAAATAGATTATAAAAAAAGAGGCCAAAGAATACCCCTGTAAATATCCCAAATATGATGTTTTCAAAATTCAGCTGGTAATTGATGGCTTCCATGCCGCCTATACTTGCCGATACAATTTTCTTGTCGCTGCTTTTTATTTTAAGGTAAACTTCGTCGGTACCTCCGATCGCAGTAGAAAGGTCAAAAATAATTTTCCTCGAAGGCAAAATCCTGTCATATAAATCATGCATTCTACCGCTGGTCTGATTTAGCCTCACTTTACCGTCCCGGATCAAGTAAAAATAAACCTCATCCAAATTTGGGTTATTGATCACGAGGTATTTGTTCTCCTCTGGTTTTCCTGTTGACTCCACTTTAAACCTTAGCCAAACTGCATGGTCTCCAAGACCGAAGTTTGGGTTTTTAGAAAAAATTGGCTTAAAGTTAGCATTGTAAATTACCTCATTGATTTTCAAGTCTTTATCCGTTTCCAATAGATACTCATAATTGAAAACATCTACCATCCCATATCCACTGTCTAATTGGAGTACCGGTATGGCCAAAAAAAGAAAAATATTGAAAAGGACAGTTAACATAGAATCGAAATTGGACTTGGTAAATTCAGATCATCTTCAAAATAACTGTTTTGACCCAATTCTATTCCATTGTTTGAAGATTGAAATGAATAAAAGGAGAATAAGATCAATATGCCATTTACCAAAAATAATTGGTCTGAATAAATGCCATGCTTCAAAAATTCAGTCAGGCGTTTTTCCCTCCTTATTTTTAAACCACAATTATTATAACACATCTTTTGGATCAAAATCCAAAAGTTTGGCAATTTCAAACCTCTTAA
>JBBRFK010000322.1:0-4147 GCA_038224435.1 Cytophagales bacterium
GGAATAAATGAAGGCTGGTCCTCGCCGATGTCCAAGCCGGACTGTATATCAGAAACCTGCTTTTTGGGATAATTGGGTATATTCAATCCCAAAATAATGTCATGTTCTGCTACCTGCAAATCGTCTTTTACTAATATTCGGACTATCCCACTGCCGCCCCGGTTTTCGGATGGATATTTTTTCAGGTATGGGATCAACAATCTGTCGTCATCAAAAACAATGTTGTCTGTAAAATACTCATTTTCTACATCTGGTTCTCTGATAGAAATATGGATATGTGCAGGCAAATCCTCGTTGGGATAGGGGGCAGGCCGGACGGTGTAGATGCTGTATTTGCCGTTTTCGTCGGTTTTGACCCAACCCCTGATACGACCATGAACTTTAGCTTTGGGGTGCGTTTTGGTATCTCCTGCATAATAGCCTTCTGTATCCGTCTGCCAATAATATAGGAGTGTGTTTGGGGCAGGTATTTTTCCCCCAAGTTGAAATATCGTTCCTGTTACCAACAATTGTTGTCCTTTCTCATCCCAACCGCGGCTTGTATCCGTGGAGGAGATTCTCTCTGGCATTCCGACATACATCAGTTCACAGCCATCGCATCCTCCGCCGACTACAGATTTTTTTTGTAATAAATCGCTACCGTTGTCCGTATTTCCTTTTTGTCCATTGCAGCTAAATACGAAAAATAAAACAGCCAAATATGTGATGAATCCTTTTTTCATTTTTTTTTCAGTAAAAATGGGTGGAAAAAATGCTTCTGTACAAATCAAAAGACGTAAAAGGAGGGGATTATGCCTTATCCTGAGTAAATAGGTCCAGTTTTGTCTTAAAATCCTTGGCAAAATTTCTACTGATTCTCAACACCGAATCATCCGATATGGTCACATCATAATCTCCGTTTTGTCTGGATTGGTAAGATTGAACCTTGCTGAGGTTTACGATTTCGGATTTGTGGATCCTTACGAAAAGTCTGTTATCCAATTTCTCGGAGAGCGATTTCAACGTCATGTTGTAAAGGTATTTTTTACCGTGATGCATGATATTTGTGTAGGGTGGATTGGCTGAAAAGTATAGAATTTCCTTGGTCGGGATATAGAGTTGTCTGTTGCCATCCTTTACCGCAACGCTTGTCAAAAAATCATCGGCTTCATGGTTTACAGGAATAGTGGAGGAATGATAAATAGCCAACCTTTCTTTAAAAATCGAAAACAGGCCAATAGGAATAGTGTATAAAAGAAAAATTTTAAAGAAATGATGGGTTAAGCCAAATTCAAATGTCCGCCTAAATTCAAAAGTATGGGAATATAACAAACTGGAAATCAGCCAAACCAATGCAGGAAAGGCAAAAAGATGGATCAAGATCGGAAGAAGAACAAGAGCAGCAAAACAAGCCTTGGTCCTACATAAGTTCGAAAGACTTAGCTGCCCATACCAAAGCGGTAGGAAAATCCACCAGTAGGAACTGAACAGCAAAGATTCTGAGATGTAAAAACCTGAATTTTGGAATTGGGACTCTAAAAAATCAATCAGAACAGTCAGCAAAATACAGGTAACCAAAAATAACACCAAAACGATTGGATTTCTAAGTGGGAATCCGATGGGGTTTCTTGAAAAACGATGGATCATCTTGGTGATAAATATCGGATTTCCTTGGCCAAATTCCTCTTTTGTAGCTGAATTCCAAAATGTTTTATTCTATCAAAGTAAAAATAAATGGATTTGCCTAACCAAAAGCTCACAGATTTCCATTCCAACATACGGCTTAAAATTCTCCAAGATGGATTGACAGATAGCCTCCTGTAGGTCTATTGGGGTATTGAATTCAGGTTCGAATAATTCATCCAATTCTATGCCTTTATCGGTTTTCTCAAATTCCATATTTGTTGCGGTCATGGATTTTTTTTACACTCTACAACTAATCCATCTCCATTTATTTTCCTATTGCCTGTTATTCCCTTATGCGATTTTCCATCAATCCCATCCATTTTCCTTTGATAGATTTTAGACGATTGGTTTTTAAATTTTAAAATCCAATCCCCTATATTACAGAGTGATTGCATCCCAAAATATCAATTATGGACAGAAGAAAATCGCTTAAAATCCTTGGAGGTACCGCTGCCGGTATCGCAGGTTTGGTCCTCGTGGACTGGAAGTGGCAGTTGGTAGACCAGTTGACGCACGAAGGTTTTTTCTCTTTCAAAGAAGAGCAGCTCATCACCGCCATCGCCGATACGATCATTCCAGCAGGTTTGCCACCCAAAGTTCCAAGCCCTAATGCCCAACCTATCGGTGCGCTGAGTACCGGTACTGACAAGTATTTGACCAGACTTTTTGAGCATTGCTACGAAAAGGAAGACCAGGATATGATCAAAGAACAGTTGGCTTCTTTGGAACAAAAATCAAAATCCAAACTTGGAAAACCCTTCGAAAAAGCTTCCCAAGAGGAAAGAGAAGGGCTGTTGCTTTCCTTGGGTTCTTCCGAGGTAGAATCCGAAAAGAATTTTTTTGACATTATGAAATCACAGACCATCATAGGATTCACCACTGTCAAAGAAGTGATGGCAGATTACCGTGGCTATAAAGTGGCTGCGGGCTATTACAAAGGATGCGTGGACGTAACTTCCAAAGCTTAAACCCAAGACGACATGTTAGAGGATTCTAAAGACAAGCGCACGTATGATGCGATCGTGATAGGTTCAGGCGCCAGCGGAGGCTGGGCTGCCAAGGAACTCACAGAAAAAGGATTGAAAACCCTTATACTCGAAAGGGGCAGGATGGTCCGACACGTTGAAGATTACCCTACTGCCTCCAAGGCGCCTTGGGAGTTTGAGTTCCGCGGGGCAGTTCCCGTCGAAAAGCGCTCGGGTATCGGCGCTGCAAAATGGGCAAAAGAAGAGACGATGCATTGGGCATTGGCTGAAGACGAGCAGCCGATTATCGAAGAAAAACCCTTCCGATGGTTTCGGGGCTACCATGTCGGCGGCAAGTCCCTGCTTTGGGCAAGGGCGACACAACGATGGTCGGATTATGATTTTGAAGGTCCTGCGAGAGATGGCTTTGCGGTGGATTGGCCGGTAAGGTACAAAGACCTCGAACCCTGGCTGGATTATGTGGAGACTTTCGCAGGTATCGCAGGAGGGAGAGACGGATTGCCTGAGCTCCCGGATTCCATTGTGCAGCCGGGCTTTGAACTGAGCTGTGTCGAACTGTATTACAAAGAGCAACTCAAACAAAACTATGGTGACCGCCACCTTATCCAAGGCAGGTGTGCGCACCTCACCGATCCACAGGAAATCCACCAAAAGCAGGGACGATACAAATGCCAAAACCAGGGCATGTGCAACCGTGGCTGTGTCTATGGGGGATATTTTTCTGCCAATGCCTCTACTTTGCCTTGGGCAGAAAAGACCGGAAACCTGACTATCAGACCTGACTCGGTGGTAGAATCAATTATTTATGATGAAGCAAAAGGAAAAGCTTCCGGAGTCAGGATCATAGATCGGACGACAGGTGATGCGATGGAGTTTTATGCTAAAATAATTTTCGTGAATGCCTCTACCATCGCTACCAATGCGATTTTGCTCAACTCCAAATCTTCCCGCTTCCCCAACGGTATCGGCAATGACAACGGTCTGATGGGCAAATTCCTTGCCTGCCACAATTACCGGGGAAAAGGAAGTGCGACCTATGAGGGTTTTGCGGACAAGGCAACAGACGGCAGACATGCCGGACATGCTTATGTACCAAGATTCAGGAATGTTTTCCGTCAGGATACCGACTTTCTCCGAGGCTATTCGATCGGGATGGCGGGAGGTAGAGGACTCGGTTCGGACACAAGTGGCATCGGCCATGACCTCCGAGACAACCTGCTCAACCAAAAATATGGCGCATGGCGAATGTCAGCTTGGATGCAGGGAGAGACTATTCCTATCGAAACAAATCATGTGCGTCTCAGTACTGATGAAAAAGATAAATACGGCATTCCAAAAATCATCCTCTCAGTAGAATGGAAAGACAATGACGACAAGATGACGGCTGACTTCCTTCAGCAGCAACAGGAAATGTTCGAAAAGGCGGGATTTACAGATATTAAAGTCGAAGATACCAAAGCACCTCCGGGATCTGACATCCACGAGATGGGCGGCGT
>JBBRFK010000323.1:0-4131 GCA_038224435.1 Cytophagales bacterium
ATGTACAAGACAGCATCAACCAAGGCAAAGTCACCGAAGAACGTGGCCGCTATGCCAGCAGGAATACCCTTCAGACCACTACCCTTTTGGATGCCATCGAAGAATTCAAATTTGATGCCTGCATCGGTGGTGCGAGAAGAGATGAAGAAAAAGCAAGGGCCAAAGAGAGGGTGTTTTCTGTAAGGGATGATTTTGGACAATGGGACGAAAAAAACCAGCGTCCTGAGCTGTTCGACATGCTCAACGGACGCATCCACCAAGGGCAAAATGTGCGGGTATTCCCGATTTCAAACTGGACGGAACTCGATGTATGGGAATATATCAAAACTGAAAACATCTCCATTCCTTCCATCTATTTCGCACACAAGAGAGAGGTTTTCTTCCGTGACGGAATGGTTTGGACTGCAAATGAACATGTTTACAGGGAAGCAGCAGAGGAGGTATTTGAGAAAATGGTCAGGTTCAGAACTGTCGGCGACATGACTTGTACCGCAGCCGTCCTCTCAGAAGCAGACACCTTGGATGCTGTGGTGGCAGAAATCCGGGATTCCACGATCTCCGAAAGAGGAGCGAGAATCGACGACAAGCGCTCAGAAGCAGCCATGGAAAGCAGGAAAAAAGTCGGGTATTTTTAAAAGAGACTTGAGACGTGAGACAAAGTCCCGCATTGATTTTACTGTGGACAGCCATCTGTGGTGTGTTGACCAATAACTCAATAACCAATAACTCCTTTACAAATTCCCATGACACAAAATAGAAAACTCATAAAAATCGCCACTGCAGGATCGGTGGATGATGGCAAAAGCACCCTGATCGGAAGGTTACTTTATGATACCAAATCGCTGACTACCGATAAGTTGGAAGCAATCGAAAAAACCAGCCGTCAGCGTGGTTTTGATTACCTGGATTTTTCCCTTGCTACTGACGGACTGATTGCGGAACGGGAGCAAGGCATCACCATCGATGTGGCACACATCTATTTCAATACTGCCAAAACAAATTTTGTAATAGCCGACACCCCCGGCCATGTGGAATATACCAGGAATATGGTGACCGGAGCGTCAACTTCCCAAGTAGCAATCATCCTGATAGATGCCAGAAAAGGAGTCATCGAGCAGACAAACAGACATTTCTTTATCAGTAACCTCCTCCGACTTGGCCACGTGGTCGTAGCGATCAACAAAATGGACTTGGTCAAATATGACGAAGATGTGTTTTTGAAAATCAAGTCTGACTTTGAGGCGTTGGTCGAAAAAAGTGATTTCGAAACCGATCAGATCACTTTCATTCCCATCTCTGCCCTAAAAGGAGAAAACATAGCAAAGCAATCTGAATTGATGCCTTGGTATGTAGGAAATACACTTTTGGACCATTTGGAAGTATTGGAACCTTCGGACTTGCACGAAAGTACTGTGGCGAGATTCCCTGTCCAGTATGTCACGAGACCTAAGACTGAAGCTTTCCATGATTTCAGGGGATTCTCCGGTAAACTTTACGGCGGCGGTCTGAAGGTGGGTGACGATGTGACGGTATTGCCGTCTTTTACTGAATCTAAAATCAAAAGTATACATTTCTTTGATCAGGAATATTCCGAAGCACTACCCGGCGCATCAATCACGATCACGTTGGAAGATGAGGTCAATATCAGCCGAGGCGACATGTTGGTGAAGTCATCCGAACTGCCAAAATCCGAAAAGCAAATCTCTGCCACCATCTGCCAGGTCAATTCAAAGCCTTTGAAGGTGGGTGACAAATACACGCTTCAACATGGTATCAACCGTGTTTTGGCTAAGGTCGAGAGCATAGAATCTGTGATCCATACGGATTTTTCAGGAGATGCTCTTGGTACCCAGCTTAAGCTGAACGACATCGGAAAGGTCAATTTCCGGTTAAGCAAAGCCATCCACTTCGACACTTATCATGACAACAAATCCAACGGCAGGTTCATCCTGATCGACGAGGGCAGCTATGATACGGTAGGGGTTGGGTTTATTGAGTAAGTTAAGTTTACAAAGTAGGATGTACCAGGTACCAAGAAAAATGAATCGAAGGGGAGGTAAATCAAAAATCATGAGCGGTGAAAAGGTGCAAAAGTCTTGTGTCTTATGTCTCACATCTCAAATCTATCAATAACATGGAAAGTTTTAGGACAGAAATAGAAAATCCAATCGTAGAGAAAGACATTCTCGAGCTTGAAAAAAAGATCAGACTTTTTAGAGAAGGCAAGATTGACGAAGAAAAATTCCGAAGTCTCCGGCTTGCCCGTGGTGTCTACGGGCAGCGTCAGCCCGGCGTACAGATGATACGGATCAAGTTGCCTTACGGCAAAGCCACCGGGGAGCAACTGAAGAGGATTGCGGATGTTTCTGACAAATATTCCACCGGCAGACTCCACATCACCACCCGACAGGACATTCAGATCCACTATGTGAGTTTGGATGAAACTCCGGCACTTTGGGCAGAACTCGAAAAAGACGATGTGACTTTGCGCGAAGCCTGCGGTAATACCGTGCGGAATGTGACCGCTTCCGAAACTGCCGGAGTTGATCCCAACGAACCTTTTGACGTGACTTTATACGCCGATGAGGTATTCAGGTACTTTTTGAGAAATCCGATTTGCCAGGAAATGGGCAGGAAATTTAAAATAGCATTTTCCGCATCTGATGAAGATACTGCTTTGGCTTACCTCCACGATTTAGGCTTTATTCCAAAAGTAAAAACTGAAAACGGCGAAGAAATCCGCGGCTTCAAAGTGATGCTTGGCGGTGGGTTGGGTTCACAACCTAGACATGCTGACCTGATTACAGAATTTCTTCCTATAGATGAATTGATCCCATTTATAGAAGGCGTATTGCGCGTTTTTGATAGACATGGAGAGCGGGCCAGACGGTTGAAAGCAAGAATGAAGTTCTTGGTTGCGGATATCGGACTCGAGGCTTTCTTGGATCTGGTCAAAGAAGAACAAAAAGCACTTCCCTTCGAAAAATACCCCATAAACCATGAAACCTTTGAAGCCTCCAAAAGGCTCTCCAAGCCGGAAGTCCCGGTCTTGGAGGCCCCTTTGGAACTTGCTTATGAGCAATGGAAACTGACCAACGTATTGCCACAGAAACAGAATGGATTTGTTTCTATAGGCGTAAAAGTGCTATTGGGAGATTTCTATACCGATAAGGCAAGGCAGATTGCAGATTTGGTAAGCAACTATGCCAACAACGAGTTGAGGTTTACCCTCAGGCAAAATATCCTGATCCGAGATGTGCAGGAAAAAGCCATTCCTTTCTTTTATCAGGAACTGAAAAAAATCGGTTTGGCAGATGCAGGTTACAATACATTTGGTGACATCACCGCTTGTCCCGGAACTGACACGTGTAACCTCGGCATCGCAAGTAGCACCGGAATTGCCAAAGAACTTGAAAAAGTAATCCTCAATGAATATCCACAATACCTCAAAAACAAAGAACTGACCATCAAAATCTCCGGATGTATGAATGCCTGTGGGCAGCATAATATGGCGCATATCGGTTTTCAGGGCATGTCCATGAAAGTTGGAAAAACCGTTGTGCCTGCACTTCAGGTTTTGCTCGGAGGTGGTACTTTGGGCAATGGTCAGGGAAGGTTTTCAGACAAAGTACTCAAAATCCCAAGCCGCCGAGGCCCTCAGGCTTTGAGAATCCTGATAGCAGATTTTGAGCAAAACGCCAACGGAACCGAATCCTTTTTGGATTACTATGACCGCCTAGGTCAAATATATTTCTACGACATCTTAAAAGTACTTTCAGATACGTCCAATATCACAGAATCGGATCAGGTAGATTGGGGACATGAGGAAGCCTATAAAGTGGCTGTCGGTGTGGGTGAATGTGCGGGCGTGGTGATTGACCTAGTGGCAACTCTATTATTGGAAGCACGGGAAAAACTCGAGCTTTCCAAAGAAGGCATTGTGGAAGAAAGATGGTCTGACTCCATTTATCATACTTATGCCGCTATAGTAAATGCGGCGAAGGCAATTTTGCTCAGCGAAAGCAAAAGCACCAATTCATATGCCAACATTATATCGCTTTTTGACGAGACATTTATCCAAACTGCCAAAATTGATTTGGATAAGGATTTGGCTTCGATCATATATGAAAT
>JBBRFK010000324.1:0-4116 GCA_038224435.1 Cytophagales bacterium
CCTTTCGGTACTTGTTCCCGATCCGTCAAATAAATTAAGCCTGTTGGCCTCGATGACATCCGATATAAAACAGGGAGGAGGAACCGGGGGTGGAAAACCTGTTCCTTGCAACCATACCAAGGACCAAAAATAAGTTTCCTCAACCGTCCACCTCAGGTATATAGGATCCTGCGTGGAGGGAAGTGGGTCCTCGAATAGACTGTAAATACCGATTCAGGGGATTCATTACGGAATGGTTCTTGGGCAAAACCAAAACTGAGCGCATCTTCCGCAAGCAGTTTGGGTACTTTTTCGTATTTTGACAAGTATACATTTCCGTCTAAGACCACTTCTAAGGCATAACTTTCCCCTTCTCTAGCCATCACATCATACAATTCGTAATCACCATTCCCGATGGAAATGTAGGTGCTCTTCTCTCCTGAGGAAGTCAATAGAGAGACCTGCGCATTTGGAACTCCCCTCGGGGCCAATCCAAAAGCAGATGTCCGACTGACATTCACCACCTGCTTTTCATTGCTGTTGGTGAATAAACCATAGATTACCAATTGGCCCTCCTTTGTTTCTCCCACAAAATCAAGCTTGTTTATGCAGGAATTGCTCAAAAGCAATATACCCGCAAAGCATAATTTGACCAATATCCTTTTAATGCAATTATTCATTACCGGCAGGTTTTTTTTGCGTTTATCTTATTCCGATTTCCTTAATCCTTATTCCACCAAACTGGCTCTGTGTTTGTCCATCTTTTTCCTTTGGCTCTTTCTTCACAATTGACGCATTCACCTGCATAATCAGCAGCTGGTTTTCCCACTATATATTCACAGGGCCTTGACAGAAAGAAAGGGACGTCCGCTGCAGTTACCCTGATCCTAGTGATATTGGTTTTGGCAACTTCAAAGTATCCCAATATTCTCTCTGAGGGATTTTCACTGTTAGAAATATTGCCAAAAACTGGAGCAGGTGGAATATCAAATAATGAACCTTGGTTGGAAATGGAGATTTTCAGCCGCTCCCAATAATTATAAGCTTCACTGCTGATGCTAAATTGCTTGACAGTAATATAGAAAATGGAAATAAAAGAATTGTCCACGCTCCTTTTGCCCAATACAAATGAGCTCGTAGCGGTGGCAGTACCCGAACTTTCAAAAAGATTGATCCGATCAGGCTCCATGAGGTCAGAGATAAAACAGTTCGGCGGAGGAGGTGGACATAGTCCTACACATGGCAGCCATGTCCTGATCCAAAGGTATGTTTCTTCTACCTGCCACCTGAGAAAGACAGGTTCTGAAGAATTTGGGAATCGACTTGTATTGAATAGCGTAAAGACTGGTTCTAAGCTTTCGTTTCGGAAGGGTTCATTTTGGAAAACAAAACTCAAGTCGTCTTGACCCACAGTTTCAGGCATGGTTTCATAAGAGGAGCGATAGCTGTTGCCATCAAGCTGCACTTCTATGGCATAGGACATACCTGGTTCACCCTGTACACCATAAAGCTCATAATCTCCATTCCCGATACTTCGGTAGGTATAGCGCTGACCTGATTCTGACACCAAGTTCACTTCTGCATTGGGTACGCCTCTTGGAGCCAATCCAAACAGTGATGTCCTGCTGACTTTTACTACTTGGGTTTCATTGACATCAGTAAATACTCCGTAGATAACCAAATCCCCTTCTTTGGTCTCTCCTATAAAATCAAGTCTGTCTATGCAGGACAAAGGCAATAGGAGCAAAAGCCAAATAAAAGCTTTGGTTACAAGATTGGAGATTATTTTATTTTTATAATAAATCATTTGCCAAAAGAAACTGTGTAAGAAATGGACGGGAATACTGCTCCCAATATCGAGATCTGGAAGGGTACCAATCTCTGATTTCTATCTTCCCTTTGGAAGAAGACCGAGTAGGCATTTCTTCTTCCTGTCAGGTTGTAGATGCTGAAGTTGATTTTATCATCCCACTTTCTTACAAAACCATTGGTTAGGTAAGAAATATCTATCCTAAAGTAATTGGGGATGCGGAATTCATTCCTGTTGCCAAAGTTCGGGATAAAAACCCCTCCTATGACATAAGTGGATGACAAGCCTGTCACAGGTCTGCCAGTGGAATAGTTGACATTGGTATTGAAGGATTTCCCTTTTTCTAAATGGAAATTGGTCACTAAGGAAATGTTATGCGGTTTGTCAAAATTCGTAGCAAACCAATTTCCTTGATTGACTTGGATTTCGGGAAATTCCGAAGTGGTCCTGATCAGAGACCTGCTGAAAGTATAAGCTAGCCATCCTGTGATCGTCCCGGAGTTTTTTTGGATCAAGAGTTCCGCGCCATAAGCAAGACCCTCACCCTGCACCAATTCTGTTTCAAGATGCGGGTTCAAGAAAAGGTCTGCAAAATCTCGGTATTCAAGTTGGTTGTCAGTTCGTCGGTAAAAACCCTCCAAAGAAGTGGACCATAAGTCATTTTTGAAATTTCTAAAAACACCCAAAGAAGCATTTCGTGAGCGCTGAGGCAGGATATGTGTAGTGCTCAATTGCCACAGGTCGATCGGTGTAGGACCCGTAGCGTTGGAGATGGTCTGAAGGTATTGGTTCATCACCGAGTAGCCACCCTTGATGGAATTGACCTTATCAATCGTCCATCGGAATGAAAACCTCGGCTCAAAACCATTGTATTTGACAATGTTGCCACTTTCGATAAAGTCTACCCCGATGATGGAAAACCTTGTTTTTGGAACTCCCTCCTGATATTGAAAGACAGAATCAGGCCCTTGCTGCACATATTCCGAATACCGAAGACCTCCGGAGAAAGACAGATTTTCGCTTGGTCTCCAATCTACCGAGACAAAGGGTGCGTATTCCAAACCCTTTTCTTTGGTATTGATTTGCGGGGCAATACCCGATTGCTCGGTAAGTGGGGTTAGGTATTCAGGTCTCATTTGGTATTGGACTATTTCGGCACCAAAGTTGAAATCGGCTTTTTCGGTAGTCAAGAGGCCTGTTATTTTTCCCTGGTAGTAATAAAGGCCATTGTCTATCCTAGAAGGATCGACGATAGAGGGCTCAAAAAAACCATTGTTAAACGAACCGTAAGCGACCATGCCCACTAGTGATAAGTCTTCCGTCAGTAGATTTCTACTTGTAAGAGATCCCACTAGATTATTCCAATCGAATCCAAATTGATCCGAAAATCTAAAAAAATCACCTGTGTTGAGGAGGTTAAAGTCTAGACTATTCTTGTCAGAAAACTGGTGGTTGATCCCAAGGTATATGTCATGAAAATTGATCTTGCTGTTTTGGATATCAACTTCATTTGCACTTCCCAAAAGCCAGTTGGCATTAGAAAGTCTTGAAGCAAAAATCATGGAAGTCTTATTGGGAATCAGGGGGCCTTCCACCATCAACTTGCTGACCGCAGTTCCCACTGACGTGTTGCCCCCCCACTTTTCTTTGTCTCCTTTTCTCATTTCGATATTTAGCGCAGCAGAACTCCTTCCTCCATAATAACTCGGAACGGCACCTTTATAGAGTGTGAAGTTTTGGAGCGCATCGCCATTGAAAGAAGATAAAAATCCCAAAGCATGACTGTTGCTCAGCACGATCGTCTCGTTCATCATGATCAAGTTCTGATCGGCTTGGCCTCCTCGGATGTTTAATCCCGCTGAACCTTCTCCGACAGAAGTGACTCCAGGCATGGATTGTAGGACATTGAACACGTCGGGTTCACCCAAGAATACTGGCACAAGCTTGATTTCATTGATATTCATCTTGGTGATTCCTGTGATTGGATTCCGGACATTGCGGTCACGCTCTTCTTCCGTTACAGTAAAGGTCTCCAATTCAAAATCAAGATTGATAAGTCCCAAATCCAATTGTCCATCTCCATATAGTTGGATCTGATAATGCTCAGGTTTTTTTCCAAATTGACGGAATACAATGCGGTGTCTTCCAGAATCAAGGGAAAGGACATATTGCCCATTTTTATCTGTATTGTTGCCGGTAAAAAATCCATCAATATGGACGGAAACGCCCTCTAGTTTTTCGATCGTTCTTTCAGTTTCGATTGCTGCGGATTCGATCAGACTGCGCACCTCTTCGCTGCTTTCGGAAAACGATCCCAGAACGTAGGC
>JBBRFK010000325.1:0-4114 GCA_038224435.1 Cytophagales bacterium
CAATCGATGCCATCGATGATGATATGGGCGATTACCCTGTGGATTACGGTGGAATTCTCGGAAACCTACTTTCCAATGACCTTTTGGACAACAAACCTGTGGTGTATACTGATGTGAATTTCGAGTTCACTGAATTGGATGGTATTGTAGGATTATTGATCAATGAGGATGGTGAACTCAGCCTGATTCCGGGATTAAATGAGCCTGGAGAATACAGGTTGAAGTATACGCTCAGGGAAGCTTTGAATCCAACCAACAGTGATGAGGCGTTCGTGATATTCAAATTAGTGGAAAATGATGTTGACCTGAAAGTGACCAAAACTTCTAATGGCATCGAAATCTATGAAGGCGATGAATTCGAATATGATATCAATGTCAGCAACATCGGGGAAACTGATGCCACCAATGTGATCATTGTTGATGACCTTCCAAACGGACTGTCCTATATCAGAACCACTATTGCGGAAAGTAATCCCGGAATAGAAGTTGACATCACAGTCAATGGTACCAAAATCACCTACACCATAGCTTTATTCCCGGCAGGTGCTTCTATCCTACTCAAAGTAAAAGTGAGAGCCAATGAGGTCAACAGCGATAAAGCCCTTCAGATCACCAATATTGTGCGGGTGTCAACCGACCAAGAGGATACCAACATGGACGACAACGAGGATACTGATGTCAATCAGATCAATCCGTTCTTTATCCCGACGGTGATCACTCCAAACGGTGACGGACTCAATGACAGGTTTGAAATCAAAGGCCTCGGCAAATTCGAAACCAATGACATTGTTATCTTCAACAGAAATGGAGACCATGTTTTTGAAAGGAAAAACTATCAAAACGATTGGTCTGCAGAAGGACTTGTCGCCGGTACATACTTCTTCGTGATGAAATCCACTGACAGACAAGGAAAGCTCCATGAGTTCAAAGGTTGGATACAAGTAATAAAAAGATAAGCCTTAGTAATTCAATTATTGATAAAAATATTTAAAAATCGAAATGAACCTGATTATGAGAAAATTTTTGATAATGGCAGTTTTCGCATTGCTGACGGGCTTTACCGCAATTCCCCTGCAGGCCCAAAACGCTTTGCTGAGGTATGCTGACAAACAGTATGAATTGGGGAACTTCAGCCATGCGGCATCACTTTATGAGCAGGTCCACGACCGCAAGCCGAATCATGAAAATGCCCAAAAAGCCGCTTTGGCTTACCAAAACATCCAGGAATATGACAAAAGCTTTGATTGGTGGAAAAAGACAATCGGTTATGAGGAGGCTTCTAGAGAAGACTTTTTGAATTTCCTGTTGGCTGCTATGAAAGCCGAAAACGGACTTTCCTCTCAGGAACTTTTGGCGGGAAGTCCTTTCAAAGAATCAGCATTCCCTGAGATTGACTTCGACAAAATCAGGGAACTGAACAATAAAAAGGCTAATGTAAAGCTTGTCCAACCAAAAGGAATCAACAGTGATGGATCTGATTTTAGGTTAGCGGAAGATGTGACAGGCAACAAATACTTTACCAGTGACAGGGGTTCGGTCTATCCTTCCGAAAAACCAGCCGTTAGGTTGGATGCCAAAAGCAATGTTTTCAGTGAAGAAAAAAGTGATCTGAACGACCGGGAGTTTTTCGGGATATACCGCTATTCCAACAGTGATGACCTTGAAAAAATGACTTTCGATGTACCTGGAGGACTTGTGTATTCAGATCCAACTCTTATGGAAAGCAAAAATCTCCTTTTCTACACCACTTTCAGAAACATCAGGAAAGTGAAGAAAACGAGGGAATTTGAAGTCAATCCTGAAATATATTTCAGTAAAATCTCTTCCGGGGGCAAACTTTCAGATACCAAAGCTTTCCCCTTGAATGACGCCATCAAGTATGGAGTGATGCATCCTTTTGTGGATGAAAAATCAAAAAGAATATATTTCGCTTCCGATATGCCTGGAGGATCAGGGGGATTTGACCTCTACTATGTGACTTATGACGACGCTATGAACATGGGCGAAGCAGTCAATCTCGGCCCTTCCGTGAATACAGCAGATAACGAAAGCCATCCTTTTATCATGGGAGAAAAATTCCACTTTTCATCAAAAGGACATTCTGGTTTGGGGGGAATGGATGTTTTTCAGGCCAATTTCAGCAATGGAACCATCAGCAATGTGGAAAACATGGGCGTGCCCTTCAATTCACCGAGGGATGATTTTGGTTATTTCATCACACCGAAAGGCAAGCGGTATCTCTCATCCGACAGAAAGGGAGGTATCGGAATGGATGACATTTACCTGATTGAGGACCTGAATAAATATCTTTTGGCAAGGGTGATTGATTGTAATGGAAACATCATTTCCGAGGAGTTTGAAACAACGTTGACAATCAGAAATCAAAACGAAAATCTTCCCACAAAAAGGAACGCAAAATCGGAACTGTTGGGAGACCTTCTTCCTGAAACTGACTATGATTTGACAATAAGCAAAAAGGGGTATTTCAAAATCCATGACAATGAAATAACCACAAAAGGATTGCAGGGAGATACTTTGAGGAGAGAATACAGACTAGCTCCTATTCCTTACAATATGCCCGTATTTGTTGATATCGTGTATTACGATCTGGACAAATCTCAGATCAGGACAAACGCACAACCTACCCTAGACAAAATCGGAGAGTTGATGAACAGGTATAGCTTCATCGACCTCAAAGTCGGTTCTCACACAGATGCCCGCGCTAGCAAAGAATACAATCAGGCCTTATCGGAGAAGCGCGCTGATGCAGTGAAAGCATATCTTGCCAAATACAACATTCCCGAAAGCAGGGTGAAACTAGATTGGTTTGGGGAAGAAAACCGCACCAACGACTGCGGAGACGGGGTGCCTTGTCCTGAGACAGAACACCAGCTGAACAGACGGAGTGAGCTTATTCTCGAAGCATTTCCTGACAAAAACATCGATTATGACATGCCTGCAGAATTGATGGGCAAAGACATCTGCGATCCAGCGGCGCTGTTTTCTGCTTTGAACCATGATGTCCCAACCATCTATTTCGACTTTGACAAAGCCAATCTCAGACCGGTTCACAAAACAGAATTGGAACGTCTGTCCTTATTCCTTCATAAAATGAACAGCTTAAACCTACAGATAGAAGGGCATACCGATCAGCGCGGCAATGAGGAGTATAACATGAAATTGTCAGAACGCCGGGCGAAAGCTGTCATGGATTACCTTGTCAAAAGAGGGATTGAAGTGGAGAGAATGAGTAGCGAATGGTTGGGCAAAACAAAACCAGTTCATGATTGTGGTGGGGTACCTTGTACTGAAGCCATGCATCAGATGAACAGAAGAACAGAATTACACCTCAAATAATTATTATAGGTTCTTATTTTTTTAGCTTTAATTGAAGAGTTATTCGATAGAAAAAGAGTCTCCTTCTGGGGGACTTTTTTTGTTTTATATATATCATGGTAAGGTTTTCTCAAAAATTTTGCTCTTTAGAATTAGCGTCATAGATTCCTTTCCCAATCCCAGAAATCGAAAAAGAAATTATGGTATCACATTCAGAGGCCGCCTATTTTGTAAAACAAAAATGGTGAATCCAGATATGTTTATTTCTGAATTCACCTTTAAATTTCCCAAATCCCAAAAAATTCCTGTTCGTTTCCTTCCATGCAGTTGGGAAAAAAAATACTTGCTGAAAGTGTTTAACGATTCACTGACAAAGCCCCTTCATTTCCTTCTACAAGATTCTTTCCTGTGGCGGCAGAAGCTACCATTTTCAAGAAATTAATCATCTTGTTCCCATCAGTGTCCCAATAATATGCATTGGAAGGTTTGACTTTAACAATTGAGATATTCGGGTCGTCTTTACCGCCCGGGAACCAAGCTTTGAGTACCGGTGACCATAGCTCGTCGATCATATCTCTGTCAAAAATTATCTCGGCCTCGCCGTTTACGATCATGAAGCTGTCTTTTCCCGGATGTGAATAAAAAAGCTGAACATTATTGTTCTGTTCAATTTCCTTGTTCTTATCACTATCCGCGTTGCTGAAAAACCAGATATTCCCTTCGTCACAAACTTTTTGAGTGCTCATCGGTCTGCAAGAAGCCCCATCATCTGTCTTTA
>JBBRFK010000326.1:0-4078 GCA_038224435.1 Cytophagales bacterium
CCTTGATTTCAATACCAAAGCCAACTTTAGAACCCTCAGCCATTTCAACCTTTCAACTATAAAATTTCCGCCTCTGCCTCTATCTCCACCAAATAACCTTCTCCCACCAACTTGGCTTCCACCAAAGTATTTGCAGGTTGGATATCCGCAAATCGCTGTCCGTGGGCTCTCGCCACTGCTTCCCAATCCTTGATGTTGTTGACAAAAATTCTGGTCCGGATTACATCCTCCATTTTTCCACCAAGTGACGTGATGGCAGCTTCGATTTTATCTATTACAAAATGTGCTTGTGCGGCAGCATCTTTTCCGCCGATCATGCGCTGACCATGGGTGGCCGTCGTGCCCGAAACAGAAATCCTATTCCCTCTTCTTGTAGCCCGGCTGTAACCGGCCATTCCCTCCCAAACTGTCCCGCTAAATACCTGTAAGCTGCCGTTGGCAACTGCCATTGCTTTATAAGGTTTTGGAAAAGATTCCAAATGATGGCTGAGGTCTCCGGAAGCAGTGAGAAAAGGAGGTTTGCGATACTCGTCTCCGCAGTCTCCAGGTATAGCGGTCAAAAGTGATTGGGCCTCCCGGATGGCAGCCTTGTCTTTTTCTGAAAGTGAAAACGAGAAAAGTTTCATCGTTTCTTCCACATGGGCACTTTGTCCCAACCTTGCGCCAATGATGACACCACCGACCTCAGGTTGATCAAGGATGAATCTGGTGGCCACATTAGCAATGGAAACGCGGTGGTTTTCAGCGATTGTATTGACTGTTTCAAGTAAGTTCTGGAATTTTGACCAACCTCCTGCAGCATCGATAAATCTTTTGTATTTCATCTGGGACCAAGTGGCTTCATTTTCAAGCGAAGGTTCTGTTTTTCCCAACCATTTTTCTGAAAGAAAACCACCGGCCAACGTGCCGAATGCAAGAATTTTCACCCCGTATTCCTGACAAACTTTAGCCATTTCGCCTGCGGCCCTTTGATCTATCAAAGAATAACAAATCTGGTTAGATACAATTGGAATCCCCGAGGCACAGGCAATCCGAAGATGTGCCGAATCAAAATTTGTCAATCCGATGTGTTTGATCAGACCTTCTTCCTTCAATTCCTGCAACCAAAACAACTGGTCAAGCCAAGTTGGGTCAGGATAACTCCAGGCGTGGAATTGCATCAGATCAATCTGTTCTGACTGAAGTCTATCCAAAGAAAGTTGAATAGCATCCCTTGTTTCCTCCAGACTGGATTTACCGGGTTTGGGCACCCATTTGGTCAGCAGTTTGGCTTGGGAACCCAATGGATGTGTTTTTTTGAAAGTCCCTGCGATGACCTCTGCCGAACCATAATGATCGGCCATGTCAAAAGTCGTCAGTCCAGCCTCCACATAGGGAGACATGGCAAGTGAGGTAACAATTGGCTCAAGGATATTTCCATCTTTTTCCATGTCGGCAATCTGCCAAAGTCCGGTCAGCACTTTGGAAATGCTCAGTCCGGGCGCAAGTTCTGTGTATAAATCTTTCATCTCGTTCATGTCAGGGTAATTTTTCAAAAAGAGATTTGGTATCAATTCCATTATTTTTCAATTGCTTAAATTTAAAATAGAATATCAACGAGGCCAAGCCCATCACGATCAGCCAGATCGGGGTGGAATGGAAATACCAAGCCTCAGCGGTACTGCTGAGATCTTTCCAAGTATGGATTATGAGAAAAAAAGCTAAAACCAATGTTCCTGCCCAACCAATTGCCTTTCTGATTTTGTTGTTTTCCACTATTTTAATATCAGATGCGATTTTGGGATTGACCTTGTCGATTGTCAAAAGCGTCACACACATCAGCAGGAAATTCACCATCATAGAAGTCACCATGATGTCAATTCCCAAAAAGAAATTGCCTGCAAAATGGCTCCCCAATATCCCCACACTTGCCATTACACCACTGAGGATTACTGCCGCATAAGGGGTATGGAATCGGGGATGGATCTTTGTAAAATATTTGGGAAAAATACCGTCCTCTGCCCATGCAAACATCAACCTCGAAACAGAAAGCAGCATGGCCGGCAAGTCATTGATCAGCGCAACTGCAGCTCCGGCAACAATCACTACGGTCAATCCTGATGGAAGTAAATATCCCATCAATCCCGGTGCAGTAATGTCTTTCTGCAAAGCCTCTTCGGCCACAAAAGTCCACGGAACAGCATGGTATACAGCACCCGTAAATAGGATGTAATAGCCACCGACGATCAGAATTGTAAGCGCAATTGCCAAAGGCAGACGTGTCGTCGGGTTCTTCGCTTCACCACCTGCCTGAGCAATGCTGTCAAACCCAATAAAGCTTGCAAAGAGCAAAGCCCCTGCAGAAAGGAAAGTGGGCAAGTGAAATTCGGAACCCATAGAAGGTGCGATTACTCTTCCTTCCTTTTCCATAATAACTTGTGTAAAATCTATTTGTGTAAATGAAAATCCGGCTACAATAACCACTCCTCCCATGACAAACATCAATACCATCAAAGGGATAACTGTCTTTTCATACAGGCTTGCTCCTCTTATGTTGACCCATACAAACAGCCAGACAAGGGCCAATGCCAATGCAACCCTAAAAATTCCTCTTTCCAAAATCATGGCCAAATAATCCCAATCCATCGCCACTGCAATATCACGGAGAAAGGGTATTGTCACATATGCCACCACACCGATGACAATGGAAAGCCCAAACCATTGGGAAAAACTCGCCACAAAACCCAAATAGGGATTTAGACCTCTGCTAGCATATACATAACTTCCACCTGCTCTTGGCATGGCTGTAGCAAGAAGGCTATAGGCAAAAGCAGCCAAGAGTGCAGGTATTGCTGCAAAAATAAAAGCAGGCAGTACATAAGGTCCAATACCGGGAACATGCCGCTGAATCATAAACGGCACAACATTGATAGAGGCGCCAAGCATCGAACAAACACCTGTTGCTACCAATCCCATCAACCCGAGTTGCCTGGTAAGTGTTGGGCTTGTCATGATAAAATACTTCGAGATTTACCCATGTGACCAAATTTCAACTTATTTCCCATATTTCAAAGTCAGAGATTTTGGGAGGGCATTTGAGGTTTTAAATGCTTGCTGCTTACTTTGAATTTTTTTGTAAAGTAGACGATCAATGGGACCAATAGGACAGTTGGCAATAGCCAAGCAATAAAAACAGGATCAGTCTGCCAGTTTTGAACCAAAAATGCAGTCACAGTAGCAATGAAAGCCCCCATCATCCTGCTGATATGCCTATTGAGAAACCATCCTTTCGGATAAGAACCAAGTTTTTTTGAATGGACCAAATCCCCAGTCAACATGGTCAGTAAAATGATACTGAAAACCAAAAATACGATGAGAATTCCCGAATTTTTGACCAAATCAACCTGAAGTAGGAAAAACGCAGGCAGTAAAACGGTCAAGAAACCGATGCAAATAAAGACATAATCCAAGAGTCCAAATTTCAACTTCGGATTTCTCCTGAATTGCAAGAATCGATAGCCGGTCAAGGTCATGTAGGTACTGAATCCACCTACCATCAATAAGAATAGGTTCCCTTTTGGGATAGCAATCCCAAAAGCAGTGATGCCGATTCCAATCATTGACCAATAGTAGATTTTGCCGGAAGTAAGATGGAGTTTACCGCCTTTTTTAGACACAATGGCCAATCCTCCCGAAACCAAAGCCAAAGCACCAAAAATAATGTGGATGAAAGTTGAAATTTCTAAATACTGTTCCATTGGATGTTGTAGGAAAATAGAATGGGTAAAATCGAAAGTTAATATTTCAACATTTAACCGGATTTCCTAATTGTAATACTGTCAGGCCAAATCTTAATCCCATTTATTTTAATACTGGAAATATTTCTGTAATTTTCGAGCTAGTTAAATTGCAAAAAAAGCGTTTGGTTGACGATTTTGGTTCGTTGATCGAATTTGGCACTATGAAAGTATCCCCAGAAAAACCTTTTCAGATAATTTATTCTTTGTTCAGTCACGAGTTTCTCGGACTGTTATTTGAGTCCTTTGTGGTCCAGTTGGATGAAAAAGGAAGGCTTTCATTTGCCCACCAGAATATTTCT
>JBBRFK010000327.1:0-4070 GCA_038224435.1 Cytophagales bacterium
TGAAATAAATATGATGAAAAAACCAATAGCAGTAGTTGTTGAGCAATTGGAGTCTGGAAAAAATGAGAAATTTAAATTGATCTACAAACCATACGAAAACGAGGATCATCATTCTGTGTTACCTCAAAGTATATATGATGGAATTGAATTACTGTACACAAAATTAAAATGATGTAGATGACGTTTTTAAATCAGAATTTAGCACCGAATTACACCTTTATAATTTAGAAAGTACATGGTCAAAAAGTTAGTATACACATCACTTTCTTTGCTATTAGCTTACAATACCTATAAGCTAGTAACTGTTTTTTTTAAACTATCCCCTGAAGAATTCTCATTACTTGCTATTGTCGTTTCGGCTTTTGCATTTAATTTATTGATAACAGGAGCTATAGCTTTTTTGGGGTTTGTGTACCCGACAAGCCGAGTTTTACCAAATTCTTATTATCAAATTGATAATCCTAAAATTCTTAGTACACTATATAAATGGCTAGGGGTAGAATACTTTAAATATTTTCTTTTAGTCACGTTTTATCGAAAAAATGACAACAAAAAATATTTCGACGGCACAAAATCTGGGGTTTTACTGTTTGATTACAATACAAAGCAATCTGAATTTGGTCACCTCTTCGCTTTCGCTTTAATTCTTATTCTTTCTTTAATCCTATTATTTGAAGGACATAAATTTGTTTTTTTCTGGATTCAGCCGATGAATATTGTTTTAAATTTTTACCCTATTGTTCTTCAACGCAAACATAGAATAGTGATAGAGCGATTAACTAAAACGTTTTTTTAACTTAACCTCCGGTCCCATTATTGGGGAGTATTATAGAGAATAAAAGATCCTAGACCTGATGCCGTTGACCTGATGTAAGAATAAAGAGGGAAAGGCTGCATTTCTCCGATTTCTTTACATTGTCAGAGTCAGTAAAATTTCTCAGGACAGAATGGAAATGGTCCAAAAACTTTGTCTTCTTTCTTAAGTATATTTTTTTGAACTGTCGATAATCATTCAAAGTAAAATTTTAAATCTATTTGGAAACAGAAATAGTAGATTTTTGGATGAGACTAAATTTTAGATTTTTCATTCTACTTTTTTTTCCCCGATATCAAATTTTTCTTTTTGGCTTTTCCGGCAATAAACCTAACATTTACGATGACTGACCGCCGTAACTTTCTGAAATCTGTAGGTTAGGTTTGGAATTCATCACGATTCGAGGATTTATCGGTGAAAACGCACCTCATATATTGGAACAGTCCTTGTAATCAAGAAAATACCTCCGCTAAAAAAAATAATTTCATTCTTTATGTCCACAGAAATCCTCCTCCGTTATGTCCACTTTATCAGTATTTTTACAATAGCGGGCGCTCTTGTTTCTGAGCATTTATTGTTGAAAAAAAACCTGACACGTGCTGAAATCGGAAGACTTTCCAAAGTTGATGGAATTTATGGACTTGCGGTGCTGATTTTACTTGCAGTAGGAATAGTCCTTTGGTTGGGAGGTTATGGCAAACCGACTGAGTTCTACAGCAAAAATTTCATTTTCCATATCAAACTAGGCTTGTTTATAGTCATAGGAGTTCTCTCAATTTACCCAACCGTTTTTTTTATAAAGAATAAAAACGGGGACCAACAAGAAAATATTGAAGTGCCCAAATCTATCTTTTGGATGGTTCGATTGGAGTTGCTGATTTTGTTTGTCATCCCTATCCTTGCCGGACTGATGGCAAAAGGAATTGGATTAATGCAATAAAATCAAAATCGGAAAATTCCTGTTGTACTACAAACCAAGAGAAAAATAATAAAAATCGCCAGAATTGCCCTTTATTTGACAGTCTATAATCGCAACTATGAGATCCTTCCCTTCCCTTTTTATCCTGCTGCTATTGCTTGGCAGCTGTGGCAAATCAAAGAAAACTGTCATTCCTGAAAAACCTCTTGGTTGGAAAAAAATTGAAACCCCGACCAAGGCCTCCCTGCGCGGTCTTTCCCCCGTCACCGAGCAGATTGTCTGGGCGAGCGGTTCGGGCGGAACATGGTTGAGGACTTTGGATGGCGGTGAAACCTGGGAATCTGGAATCATCGACGGACTGGATTCAGTTGATTTTAGGGATATTGAAGCCTTTGATGCCAATACGGCCATTGCGATGGCTTCCGGTCAACCCGCCGTCATTTACAAAACCAAAGACGGTGGAAAAACCTGGGAGAAAAAATACCAAGGACCCGAAGAGGCATTTCTCGATGGCATGGCTTTTTATAATAATATGGGGTATGCCATCGGAGATGTGGTGGATGGAAAATGGATGGTCTTGGAAAGCAAAAACCAAGGAGAAAATTGGCAATGGATGGAACTGTCGCCGCCTGGGCCCATTGGTGGGGGTTCTTTTGCGGCTAGCGGTTCAGGAATTTTGGCTGATGCTGACAATATCTGGTTTGTCAGTGCGGGCAAAGACAGTAAAATCTACCATTCCAATAACAATGGATTCCATTGGGAAAATTACATCACCCCAGTGCCTCAGGAGGAGGATTCCGAAGGGATTTTTTCCTTTGTCAGGATAGATGCTGAAGGAATGGTCGCCGTTGGGGGAGATTTCAGCAAGCCTGATCTAACCGGGAAAAACAGTGCCATGTCCTTAGACAAAGGCAAAAGCTGGACACTCACCACAGGCAATCCGTTGAGTGGCTACAAGTCAGGCGTGGAGTTCTTCTCAAGGTTCGGTTGGCTTATCGCAGTAGGGCCAAACGGCTCGGATTTTTCTGCCAACAGAGCCGAGGATTGGGAGAAGTTTTCAGACGAAGGTTTTCATGCCGTCAAAATGGACCATACCACAACCTCTGTATGGGCTTCGGGTGCCAATGGGACTGTGGCAAGGCTGATTTACTGAGGAGAAAGAAATCCATTCAACCTACCGATCGAAAAATAGGCAAACTTTAGAGTGGCAATTGTCAATTTCTGCTTTCTTGTATTATCTTTAAAATCCTTATTAGGGATTAAGTTTTGAACTTTGCCTGACAGGAATATAATTGTGTTATTAATCTCAACCTATCGAAGCTATGACTGATTTTGATATCATCCCATCCATCTGGATTATCAACGGCAAATGTGTCCGTCTCAAAAGAGGCGATTTTGCGACAGAGGAGGTAATTTCCAATAATCCTTTGGAGATTGCCCAGGCATTTGAAGACCATGGTATCAAGTGGCTGCACTTGGTGGATCTCGATGGCGCACGTAGAGGTGAACCAAAAAATTTTCATATCCTTGAAGCCATTGCCGGTTATACCAATCTGACCGTGGATTTTACCGGAGGGATATCTACCGATGGGGATTTGTTGAAGTGCTTTGAATTTGGAGCTAAAACCATCACAGCGGCCTCAGTGGCGGCTTCCTACCCGGAAAGATTTGCACAATGGATGGTGACCTATGGCCGGGAAAAAATTATTTTGGCAGCCGATACCAATCCAGAACATATGAAAATCAAAACCCGGGGATGGTTGAAAAAAACAGAGATTGATCTTTTTGACCATATTGAAAACTTCTACGAAAGAGGGCTGAAGTACCTGAAAGTTTCGGATGTCACCAGAGACGGAGTGATGGAAGGTCCGAATTTTGAGCTTTACCAAAGGATTGTGGAAAAATTCCCAAAAATCCACTTGGCTGCGAGTGGAGGCGTAAGAAATATAGATGACTTCAAAAGATTGAAAGATTTGGGAGTGACAGCAGTTGTTTTTGGCCGAGCTTATTATGAAGGTCTGATATCACTCAAAGACCTGGACAAGTTCATGTCTGACAATGCTTAGAAAAAACAAAAAAGGAATACCAAAGCCGGCGGAAACGTCGGCTTTTTTTTTAAAATGAAAGTGTTAACTCATCGTGCCAAAGTCAATGTCTGCACTGACTTTCCAATTCCTACTTGCTTTAGCCAAAGTCAGTATCTCCACTGACTTCCTACCCGGAATAGATTTATTTGTAGGTGAACTGAAAAGATGAAAAATCAGGAGCCCTTTCTTTTTTCCTTCCCAACTCCAACTGATACAGATATTCTCCCAGCTCCGCAAAGAACGGAAAACC
>JBBRFK010000328.1:0-4053 GCA_038224435.1 Cytophagales bacterium
TGGAGTGCTCGGACTAGATAAGGCTTTAACCTCGTTGCTTGCGGGACTTGGTGTGATAGGTTTGGCATTGGGTTTTGCTTTTCAGGATATAGCGGCAAATTTTATTTCGGGAGTTATCCTGGCCTTTAGGAGACCTTTTAAAATAGGGCACGTAATTGCAGTAAAGGATATTATGGGCAAAGTAACCAGAACCAATTTGCGGGTTACGGTTATTGAGACTTTCCAGGGTCAAGAAGTTTACATTCCAAATAGTGACGTATTACAGGGTGCCATTTACAATTTTTCTGTTTTACAAAAAAGGCGTATTGATTTAGCCGTAGGAGTTTCTTATGCAGATGATCTTGAGAAAGTTGAAGATGTAGTACGGAGCACAATCAACAAATTGGAAGGGGTGATAGATAAGGACCAAATAGGTTTTGACTATTCTGAATTCGACTCCAGTTCAATCAATTTCAATATTCGATTTTGGATCGAATACCCTGGTCAACCCGACTACTTGACAATGAGAAGCAAAGCCATCAAAGCGATCAAGAGCGCATTTGATGAACAAGATATTACCATTCCTTTTCCTATCCGAACATTGGACTTTGGAATTAAAGGTGGGCAAAAACTCTCCCAAATGGAATTGAATATGAATGGAGAAAGAAAAGAAGCGGGCACAAAATAATGGGCCGGGGCAGCGAAGTGATAGGCTTGGCCCTAATTCATAAGCTTGCTGAAAAAAACATTGTCGTTGGTCTTGAACAAGATGGCTATCCTTCTTGCTGCTATCGACATCATTCAAATTATGACTAATAAAATATTAAACACAAATCACTATGAAACCAAACATTGGAATATCAGAAAAAAATTTAGATGCTGTGACGGATTTATTAGCCGAAGCGCTGGCAAATGAGGTAACTCTCTATACCAAAACGAGAAAATTTCATTGGAACGTGAGTGGTGAAAGTTTCATGGAACTCCATAAACTTTTTGAGAACCACTACAAACAATTAGAGGCATCAATAGATGAAGTTGCCGAACGCATCGGCAAATTGGGAAGCAAAACCATCGGTACGATGGAGGAGTTTGGGAAATTATCTACAGTCAAAGAACATCCTGCAAAATATCCTTCATCCAATGATATGATTAAGGAACTTTTGATGGACCACGAAACAATCATTGTTATGCTTCGCAAATCAGTCGACGATTGCTCTGAAAAATATAACGATGCAGGCACCTCAGATTTTCTAACAGGCTTGATGAAACAACATGAAACCATTTCATGGACATTAAGAAGGTATTTAAATTAAATTTTTAAAAAGGAGAAAATGAAAAATTTAGAAAATAAAGTAGCGATTGTTACAGGCGCAGGTTCAGGCATTGGCAAAGCAGTAGCATTACTGTATGCCTCTGAAGGCGCAAAAGTGGTCGTGTCAGACATAGACGAAAAAGGTGGAAATGAGACGGTGTCTGAAATTAAATCACATGGCGGAGAAGCTATTTTTATAAAAGTAGACACGTCCAATCCCGAGGATCAAAAATCCATGGTAGAAAAAACTGTAAAAAAATATGGTGGTTTGCACATTGCGTGTAACAATGCGGGCATTGGCGGAGAGTTAGCTCCAACAGGCGAGTATCCCATAGCCGGTTGGGACAAAATTATAAGCATCAACCTTTCAGGTGTATTTTATGGCTTGCGCTATCAGATTCCTGCTATGTTAGCCAGTGGCGAAGGGGGCAGTATTGTAAATATGGCGTCCATACTTGGCATGGTTGGTTCTAAAAATGTAGCCGGATATGTTGCTGCAAAGCATGGTGTAGTGGGAGTTACCAAAACTGCTGCATTGGATTATGCTGATAAACATATTCGCATCAATGCCGTCGGACCGGGATATATCAGCACTCCTTTACTGACCAATACACTTGAGGAAGACGCTATAGAATCATTAGCCGGGCTTCACCCCATTGGCAGATTAGGCACTTCCGAAGAAGTTGCTGAATTAGTGCTTTGGTTAAGTTCTTCAAAAGCTTCTTTCGTGACAGGTTCCTACTATACAGTAGATGGAGGGTATACGGCTCAATAAAATGCTTAATTCCAAATTAAAACACATTTAGGTAATTCTAATTTTTTAAAAAAACAAACAAATGAAGCAAGTTTCAATAATGGATTGAACGGAATTTGCACGCTGATAAAGAAGCCTGAATCAACGATAATGAAATAATAATTGGAAGTGACAGGCAAAGTCTGCAATATATTTTTTTAAAAACAGCATCAATGATTGAGTTGGTTTGACATTAAAAAAATATAGTAATGAAAGACAAAGCCGAAGTCGTAATCGTGACGGGAAGCAGTGGAATGATAGGCTCCGCCTTAATTCATAAGCTTGCTGAAAAATACCATGTCGTTGGATTTGACCAGGACGGCTATCCTTTTCCGCCCGTAGAGGCAGAATGTGTTTGTGTGGACCTCACAGACGGTGACAGAATGGCCTTCGCATTCAAAAGAATGCGCTACGCCTACGGCAATAAAATAACCTCGGTTGTGCATTTGGCTGCATATTATGACTTCTTGGGTGAACCCTCTGACCTGTATGATGAAGTGACTGTGAAAGGCACCGAGCGGATGCTGAAATACTTACAGGATTTTGAAGTGGAGCAATTCATTTTTTCTAGCAGCATGCTGGTATATAAACCTTCCTCTCCTGGAGTCCTCATCACTGAAGAATCACCTTTGGAACCCAAATGGGATTATCCGAAATCTAAGGTCACAACCGAAAAATTAATGCACAAAAAACGGGGTGAAATCCCTGTAGTGATGATGCGTATAGCAGGGGTATATAGTGAAGATGGCAATTCAATCCCCATCACCAATCAGATTCAGCGTATTTATGAAAAGCAAATTTCAGGACGGCTATATCCCGCCAATACCACTCATGGCAGCACCTATGTACACCGCGATGATGTCGTCAATGCCATCACTTTGGCAATTGAAATAAGGAAAGATCTCCCGGCAGAAGTGGTCATGAACATCGGTGATGACGAAACCCTGACCTATCGGGAACTCCAAGACATTATCAGCACAGAAATTCATGGAAAAAAAATGCCCATTATCCCTATTCCAATTTGGTTTGCCAAAGCTGGGGCATTTATGCAAAACCTGGTAGGAAAAGCCTTTATAAAACCATGGATGATAGACTTGGCTGATGATCATTTTGAAATGGACAGTTCCAAGGCTAAAAAATTGTTGGGCTGGAAACCAAAACACGGATTGCGAGATACTTTACCCAAAATGGTCAAAAACTTAAAGGCCAATCCAAAGAAATTTTATAAGGTCAATAAATTAGAGAAGTAGAGATGTTGCAATGATAACCATGCATTTAATCGCAAATTTTCATGAAAGCTAAACGGATAGTACTTGTTTTACTTGCTATAATCCTTCTGCCAATTGCAGTATTTTTTGCTTTGCAATTTTATCACTATTCAAAAAATGAAAGCCCTTACCGCACCTTGCTGGTTCCCCGGCTTGAGATAGCAGTTATTGAAATAACCAATTTGAGTTCGGATGAAATCATCATGCACGAAAAACTGCTCATTCATAACCCCTTGCCTTTTAACCTTACAGCAGATAGTCTTCAATACAAACTATTTATCGGTGACGTGGAAGTGATAAAAAGTACGTATACGAAATCTCTCCTTATACGAAAATGGAATAGCAGCTGGATCGACCTGCCGGTAACTATTAACAATGATAAACTGCTCGCTACTCTCAACAAAGCAGATAATCAGGGAAAAGACAGTGTGATGTACCGCATTCAAACTACTTTTCATACACACATACCATTCAAGAAGAAATTTGATATCGATGCAGAGAAGTTGCTTCCCTTATTTTACATGCCCACTGCCCGGCTAAAGGAAATACACCACGATTCGCTCAGCCTGAAGGGTGTAACTCTGTTTTTGAAGGTGATGATAGGAAACAGGAATAAAATTCCTTTCAAAATAAAAGATTTGAAATATAAATTTTCACTCGCTGACAATCCTTGGGTAACAGGAGCAGATTGGGGAGAAATT
>JBBRFK010000329.1:0-4039 GCA_038224435.1 Cytophagales bacterium
TCTCAGTCAAAGGTACAAAGGTCTTGTTGACAGGGAAACTGCCACCATCGTTGCCTTAATATAAAGATTGAATTGTTTAATATAACCTACCGGACGACATATCGTCCGGTATTTTTTTTGAGGTTTAAATGGTATTGGAGCGGGACATGTGGAATGACCGAAACTATAGCAGAAAAGACTGGCTGAAGAATATTTTATAAATCCCGCAAAATAGACCAAAAGGTCAGGTTGGGCAAGGTGAGTAGCGGGGGTATTAGGATTGGGAATTAGGAATTGGAAGATTGACAAAGGTTTCAAGGTTAAGAAGGTTTAAAAGTTGAAAGGTTTTGGAGGGGAATTGGAAGAACTTGTCTGCCGTCGCAGATTGAAAGATTAGAAAAATATGGCACCACAGGTTTGGAAGAACCTGTGGTTCTTTTATTTCTTTGACCCAGCTAGGTAAGGAATACAGCCTCCCACCATTCAATATTATTATACACCTAGGGAGAGTCTAGTTTTAAGGAATTATCGTAAGGAAATTTTTAAATTTTTTGAAGTGGTTAATTTCAGTGATTCTTTGCAAACCTGAGACGAAATTCCTCTTCCATTATTTTATTCTAATAGGACTCTGGATTTGATAATATTTGATTTGGTTTGAACCAAAATAATGTAAACCTGTTTTCCAGAGGGCCTTTCATAAATTATCTCGGTTTTGAAGCCCCCTGACTCATCAGTTTCTCCCGTTTTATTGAAAACTGATTTTCCAAAAATATCCATAAGTTGGATTTCTATTAGCTCGCTTGATTCAAGATTGTCCACCTGAATGTGGAAACTTTTCCCTTTTGATGGATTGGGATATATATTCAAGGTTGGCTTTTCGATTTCTTTAATGGTCTCCGTTTTAGTACGATCAATTTTTGATGCTTGATTTTCAAGGCTGCTGGTGATTTGCACTATTTGATTGTCCTTATAAATTCTAAAATCATCAAAAGAATAGGTAACAGGAGTTAGAGAATTTCTATGGGTCGAAAATATTCCGGCATAGGCAAAATCATTGGTAAGCTGCAGACTTTCCAAAGCCAAACCTTTTACAGGATAATTTGCTCCAACGGAAAGAAAATCACCTCCATTTATACTATAAAAAGCCTCTGCATTTCTCATAGTCGGATCTACTAAAAGCCTAAGTGTCACTTCTTCTTGGTTTAGGTTGTTGATCACTGAAGTAATTCTTTGGTCAGCGGTTGTTGTTACATCATTGATTTCCCTCCTAAATTCTATTCGATTGGAATTAATGATCAACTTCAAAAATGTTTTATCATTTAATCCAATCCAGATTCCTGCCTGTTGCGCCGAAGTGCCGTTGAATGGTTGAATTATATCAGTTTCGATGGTGAATTTTTCTGAAGAGCCAAACTTTACACCTATTGTATTAATTTGGTTGTTATTTGTGGTATGGGCTATCCCTTTATTGGATATGAATTGGATTTGACCATTAATAACCGTCAATTTGCTTGGTTCGAAACTGGGAAATTCTAGGTTTGAAGGAGATCCGTCTAACGGTAGCCTGATGCCGGAATAAGGATCTATCATTGTAAATCCTGTTCCAAATCCATTTTTATCCTCTAGTGTATTGGGCTTGGAACCGCTGAAATCCAATAAATATGGCAATTCCACTGCTATTTGATTGCATGGGAGAGGACTTAAAGGAGGGCAGGGTTCTAAAAGGATCTCAGAGCCAGGTTCATTTCCCCAAATTTTGAAGTTATCAAAAGAATAAGAAACAGGCGAATTGGCATTTCTATGGGTAGCGAAAATCCCGGCATAAGCATACTTTTCTGTTATTCCCAAATTTGAAATATTCAATGGCGGAGTTGGATAACTTTGGCCGACATTGATGAAATCGCCACTGTTGATTGCGTAAAAACCCTCAACTTCTTTTTTTTCAGGATCGACAACAATCCTCAATGTGAGAATCTGATTTTCCAAGCCATTGATTACAGGAGTGACCCTTATCGACGAAGTTGGAGAGAAGTTGTTGATTTCAGACCTCAGTTCCAGTTTATTTCCGTTGACGTTCAGTTTTAGGTATGAATTATCATTGTGGCCTATCCAAATTCCGGCTTGTTGGCTTGAATTGCCGTTGAAAGGGTTTTCAATCACCACCTCAACATGGAATTTATTTTTCGAATCAAACTTCACTCCCAAAGCATTTATCTGGTTATTGGCTGTTAAATGTGAAATACCTTTGTTCGTTTCCAAATTCAATTTACCGGCAGTGATCGTTAGCTTCGAAGGTTGAAAGGCGCGAATCAGCGGGTTGTTTGGAGCGCCATCGTCGGGATGCCTAATGCCCGAATAGTCCTTTACCATGGTAAATCCTGTTCCGGTACCGTTTTTATCAATTAGTGAAGAGGTAACATTTTGGTTAAAATTCAGGCTAAAGGGCAATTGAACTTCCAACTGTATACAAGCCAAATTACTGAAGGAGGTACAATCTTCCGGCTCAACTATCGGCATCCCTTTATAGGTTGCGCTGGATTGACCTCCAGAGTAATAGATAAAATTACCTATTACTCCCGCTGTACCTGACCTTCTAGCCTGAGGAAGGGGAGTCAAAACTATCCAACTATCAGTTGCAGGATCATATGAAGATACCATGTTTACCGGTGATGAATGGCTTACTTCTCCACCTAGGACCACTATTTTATTTCCAAAAACCAATACTGAGGAGGAAATATGCCCCAAACCATTGGCATTTTGAGGAACTATCAAATCGGCCATTCTAGTCCAAGTATCCATCGTCGGGTCGTACCGGTGGACAAATCTTCGAGTAGAAAGATTGCCATCATGCCCGTTTTGTCCTCCAATATAATAGATGAGCCCTCCTAATACCGCTGAACCGGCATGTTGTCTTGGATTTGGAAGAGAGGCTGCCGTCTGCCACCCTGCAGGAAGGTTGTTCAAATCCAAAACGTAATGGTTACCCAGATCTACGGTTCTTGAAGGGTTTGTTCCTGCAATATGGTGGAGTTTTCCGTTGACATAAGCCAATTGCCCGGCGGAGATGACTATGGGCAGGTCGGGAAGCCTAACGTATCTATTTTCGCCCAAAATGTATTTCCAAGCCTCCCTAGTACCAAAAATCTGCCCTCTTCCAGTCGAATTGGAGGTGTAGCCCCCCGCGAAAAAAACGTCCTGCCCATCAGTAGCAAAGCCGGAATGTGTGACACCGCCATGCACAGTACCGTTCATTGGAGGCATGTCAGCTATTCTAGTCCAAATATTGGTTTCGGGATCAAAAACATAGGCACGGCTTGTAGGTGTGGAGGATGATTTTTGACTGTCAAACCCTCCGAAATTGTAAAATTTCCCATTCACTACCACCCCTTGGCTCTCGGAAACGCTGAAAGGCTGTGATGCCGCCGTGCTCCAGGTAATGGAATGAAATGTTTTGGGTTGAGAATCCTCAAAATAATAGTTGGGAATCAAGCTTTCAATTCGATCAATTAGGTAAAAAGGTAAAGTGAAGCTTGAAAGGACAAAAGCAATTACAATACAGTAAATTGTTTTGGAATTTTTGGCAAATAAGTGATTCATAATGGTGAAGTTTTGAAGATGGTCAAACCAATTGATTTTTAGCTATAAGTGTCAAAAAATGAGTTCTCTAAATTAAAATCCTCTGTTAGAGTGTTTTAAAAATAAGAAAAATATTGAAATAATATGAGAAAAAAATTGTGATTTATTCCTTGAATTTAAGACTTAATTTTTTGGCAGGCATTTCATGAATGATTTACTATTGAGTAATGTTGACATTTTCTTTCGATCCAAAACGGATATCAGCCTCACCGGCCCGGAGGACATCAAACTTGACCTGTCAAACGGTTCGGGATCCATCGAAGTACTCAACGTCGTCCACAGCGACATCGACCTGCAGGTAAATTCAGGAAGCATCACGGCCACCTCACTTGAAGTGGGGCTGATCAACCTTACCGCTTCCTCAGGAAGCATCAAAGGAGAAGCCTTGACCGGAAAAATCAAAGCCAATGTAAACTCAGGGGGA
>JBBRFK010000330.1:0-4011 GCA_038224435.1 Cytophagales bacterium
GTAATCCGAGGTACAGCCAGTCCCATTATTTTCGGGAAGGATAAATGATCTCTGAATAAAGGAGACTCTTCACTGCGTTCAGAGTGACGTATCCGACAAATCCGTCATTGGTAATCTGAGGTACAAGTCCCGACAGCTGTACGGGTGAAGGATCTCCATTTACACAAGAGACCCTTCGCTTCACTCAGGCTGACGTGCGATGATGTCATTTGTAGTTGTTAAAATTGGCATATGCAGATATGAGAATGACTTGGAATAGTCAGTACCAATAGGAATGTGGCTTTAGCCCATTCACAAATAAATGCCTAGCAACAAATCGGCTTTAGCCAAAACATGGAGATTGGTTTTAGGGAGATAAATTTGATTTGGCCAAAACCGGGGGAGATTGGTGCTTTTCTTTCCCTCCAGCTAAAGAAGGAGGAAATTGCCTCGAAAATATTAATTTTATTGCAATCAGAATCAGCATGTCGAAAGCTTCGCTGATGTCATTGGTAATCCGAGGTACAGCCAGTCCCATTATTTTCGGGAAGGATAAATGATCTCTGAATAAAGGAGACTCTTCACTGCGTTCAGAGTGACGTATCCGACAAATCCGTCATTGGTAATCTGAGGTACAAGTCCCGACAGCTGTTCGGAAGAAAGATCTCCATTTACATAAGAGACCCTTCGCTTCACTCAGGGTGACGTGCGATGAAAAGAAATGACTACTGTTTAGCCGTCATCCTGAACCGCAGCTTGCGGAGGTGAAGGATCTCCATTTACACAAGAGACCCTTCGCTTCGCTCAGGGTGACGAGATTCTATTTTGTCTTTGGCACCAAAAGGAAATGTCTTTTGGAAGTTGGTAGGTCGAAAAAACACCGCTTTTTTACTTTTTTATCCCAATAAAGCCAGAAAAATTACCGATTTAGGCCTTTCAAAATAATTTGGAGCAATAAGTTTAAAGAAGGTCATATATTTAGACGCAACTTAAAAGGGTTTACTGATTCTTTGACCCTGCAACGCCCAAAACCCATTTCCTAAAAAATTTCAGATTACCCTTTATGGAGCAAATCGTCAATTATACCAATAGCCTTATCTGGAGCAATGCGCTTATCATTTTATGTCTTGGCGCGGGAATTTATTTCTCGATAGTCACCCGCTTTATGCAGGTGCGCTATTTCAAGGAGATGGTCCGCCTGCTTTTTGTCGGCAAATCCTCCGACAAAGGCGTTTCCTCTTTCCAGGCTTTTGCGATAGCGATGTCGGGGAGAATCGGAACCGGAAATATCGCCGGTGTGGCCACGGCCATTGCCATGGGCGGACCGGGAGCGGTTTTCTGGATGTGGGCCATTGCCTTTCTCGGTGCAGCGTCGGCCTATATCGAAGCTACCTTGGGCGTGATTTTCAGGGAAGTGAAGGAGGGCCAATACCGTGGGGGTCCCGCTTTTTACATTGAAAAGGGATTGGGGATCAAATGGTATGCAGTCCTTTTTGCATTGGTCACAATCTTGAGTATGTCAGTCCTATTGCCTGGTGTACAAAGCAACAGCATTGCGCTGAGCGTCAAAACCGCCTTTGCCATCCCGGTGGAATGGACAGGTGGAATCATCTGCCTGCTGCTTGGTTTGATCATATTCGGCGGCGTAAAAAGAATCGGCAAAGTGGCCGAAATCGTCGTTCCTTTTATGGCATTGGGCTATATCCTGATGGCTGTGGTCATCATAATCCTAAATATCACCGAAATCCCCAGCGTTGTAAAACTGATCATCGGCTCGGCCTTCAATTTGGAAGCAACCTACTCGGGTGTTTTTGGGATGGCCATCGCCTGGGGTATCAAAAGGGGGATTTATTCCAATGAAGCCGGTCAGGGTACAGCACCCCATGCCGCAGCAGCAGCGGAAGTCAGCCATCCCGCCAAGCAGGGTTTGGTGCAGGCTTTTTCGGTGTATATCGACACCTTGTTTGTCTGCACCGCTACAGCTTTTATGATTTTATTTACAGGGCAGTTTAACGTCATCAACCCTGAAGGAGGCTTTATTGTAGAAAACATGCCCGGCGTTTCGATTGGAGCAGAATATACACAGAATGCGATCAGCTTTCATTTTCCTAGCATCGGAGCGGGATTTGTGGCGGTGGCTTTGATGTTCTTCGCCTTTACGACCATCATGGCGTACTACTATATCGCAGAGACCAACCTGAGTTTTCTCCAAAAAGATGGCAAACAAAAATGGCCTACCTATGCGCTGAGGGCTTTGATCCTGATCGCTACATTCTATGGTTCGATCCGCACCGCCGAACTGGCTTGGACTTTTGGGGATATCGGCGTGGGACTGATGGCTTGGCTCAACGTCATCGCCATCCTCCTGCTCCGCAAACCGGCACTTGATGCGCTCAAAGATTTCAAAAAACAAAAAGATGCCGGCTTGGATCCGGTGTATGATTACGGGAAAGGATGGAAAGGTTGAAAAATTGGAAGGTTGGAAGGTTGGGGGATTGGAAGGTTGGAAGATTGGAAAGTTGGGAGATTGAAAGGTTGGAAGGTTGAAAGGTTGGAAGGTTGGAAGGTTACAAAGTTGAAAGGTTGTTTGGGGAACATGTTGGTAAAAGGTTGGAAGGTTGGAAGGTTGGAAAATTGGAAGGTTACAAAGTTGAAAGGTTGTTTGGGGAAGATGTTGGTAAAAGGTGAGTGGTTTGGAAGGTGAAAGGTGGAAAGTGAGAGATAGAAAAAGTACGAAGTACGATGAACCAAATACGAAGTATCCTAGAGAAAATGGGTGAGAGGTGAAAAGTAAAAAGGTGGAAAGTTTTGAAATATCTTTAAGGCCTATGAAACTACCCAAAGCAATCATCTTTGACATGGACGGCACCTTGGTGGACAACATTCCCTTTCACCGGGATGCGTGGCTGGAATTTTTGCAGAAACACGGAATCCATCTCAACGCACATCAATTTCATGCCCAAAACCACGGGACGATCGATGAGATGATGCACCGGTTTTTTCCCCAGATGAAAGATCCGCAGCAGCGCTATGAACTCGGACAAGAGAAAGAACGCACCTACCGGGAAATGTACCGGCCCCATATCCGGGAAGTGAAAGGCCTGACACCTTTTCTCCAAACCATACAATCTAACGGCATCAAAGCCCACTTGGCGACGATGGGCGATTCTCCCAATATCGCCTTTACCTTAGAAAACCTCCACATCTCCCCATTTTTTGAATCCTGCACCGGCGGGCATGAAGTCCAAAAGGGCAAGCCCGACCCGGAGATTTTCGTACTCAGTATGCAAAAAGGTAGCTTGAAGCCGGAAGAATGCCTGGTCATAGAAGATTCCAAAGGAGGTATCCTTGCTGCAAAGCGGGCCGGCATCTCTGTCATCGGCATCAGCACCTCCGAAAGCAAAACCACTTTGCTCGCACTCGGATGCGATTGGGTAGTGGCGGATTTTGTGGAGCTGGAGGGGTTAATGTTTGGGTAAGGGTTATTTTTAAAATACCCTTAACTAGAGTTTTTTTTATGAATTTGTTGGTGTTTATTGCCTAAAAATTCAACTAAATGAAGAAGTATTTATTCTGCCTCCTATCGGTAATGACCTTTTTCTCTGCTTTTGCCCAAAAAGAACCTTTTGAAGGCTATATCCTTTACCGCTACAACTATTTTGACCTTGAAGGAAATGATATCAGTTCTAAAATGCTTTTGGAAAATGACTCCGTCCAACACTATTACATCAATAAATCCAACTACATTTCTTATAAACAAAACCAAACATTGGAGCAATTGTATAACTCCAAAACCAATAAATACTATTATGCCAGAGATTCCAAAATATATGTCTTGGATGCCGGAAAAGCCCAATCACCTAAGCCAAAATATAAAAAACTGGATGAAAAAAAGACCATACTTGGCCACAAGTGTACGGCTATCCAAGAAATCATTGAGACCAATTTGGTCATCAATTATATTTCTGATGACATTTGGGTTGATCCTGCCCCATACCAAAACCATAAATTGGGGAATTGGGGTGAATTTTT
>JBBRFK010000331.1:0-3989 GCA_038224435.1 Cytophagales bacterium
CCTAAAAGTCATAGACAACGCCGGTCACGTATCCAACCTCGAGCAACCCAAGGAATTCAACAAACATCTGGAAGATTTCCTGTCCACTTTAAGTGGTATGGGCGTGGAGGAATTGTCTGAATCCCAAAATGGGGAGAAGTAAGGGAAAAGGATCCAATGGCTTGTTTTCGAAAGTTTTTGGGGCTGGACATGCTGATACAGGTGAGATTGCTCGACGAAGTTAGGATAGGGGGTTGCCATGGCTTAGGCGCAGGTTGGGCTTATATAGGTTATGGCAGTCTATTCAATTGTTCGTTTGTGTTTATTCTACAATATTTATACTACTAATACTTAGAATTTCAACTCCCCTATTCCTAAAATCAATCATCATACTGTCTTTCATTGCTTCAGATTCAGATAGAATTGCTTCTTCAATCAAGCTAATTTGGTAATTTCTATTCTTTGCTGCTTTAGTTGTAATATTTATACAATAAGCTGCATCTAAACCAACGATAAATAGATCATTTATTTTATTTCTGATCAAAATACTATCGAGATTAGAATTTTTAAACGAATCATTTCCGAATTTAATATCTTGAATACCACCGTCTAATTTCAGCCGTTTGTCAAACTCCGCTCCTAAAGTTCCCTTTTCATAGGAATTATCTAATAGATTTATCAGCGGATTTGAAATTTCACTTCTAATGTAAAGAATCAGATAATTTCGGTTCTTAAAAATATCAGATATTTGATTAATTTTCTCTATCAATCTATCAGCATTTTTTTTATAAAATGGATTTCTGGACACATCCCCTGTCGTCCCTTCTTGAATATCCACCACTAAAAGTGCGGCTTTCCGTACGCTATAATTCATTATAGGTTGTCCTAGTGAAACACTAGACCAATTCTTTTCAAAAATCTTATAGTTGACAAACAGAACTACGATAAATAGAACCAATAGACCAATAATTCCTAAGATAATCTTCTTTAAAACTCCTTTTTTCTTTAGCATCATCATTTTGAATTATCAGGTAGTTTTTTTATTCGACATAACACACAACTATTTAGCACTTGGCGCAATGACGGATTTAGAATCACAAACAGTCAACCTACACAAATTGATTAGATCCACTATTGTTCAGTTTACCACCGGATACGCCATTATTCCGAACTGCTGTGTGATCCATGAAGGGCTAGGATAAGCCAAAAGATTGACCGTTCTAACGGATGAAATGCGAAGCATTCATGATCCCCAAATGAACTTTAAGCTCACGGCCAACTATTTGATTACAATTAACTTCCTTTCTTTTTTAGAAGGACTGCAATCAATTTTTCAGCATTGGCATTGTCTGGATCAAGGCTGAGGGATTTTTTAAAATTAGCAAGGGCCAAGTCAAGGTCACCGATTTTCATGGATGCCTCCGCATAGCTATCATATACATTGGAGCTGTTGGGATAGAGGCTGGTATTTATTTTGAAGATATCCTGTGAGATTTTCAGTTTTTCCTGTTGCATATACCTGTATCCAAGCCTATTCAGCATGTCTTCTCCCACCGTGGGGTCATTGGGATCCATTTTCTTCAATGCCTCGTATTCCTTGAGCGCCTGGTCAAATTCTCCTGCCACCAACAGCTCCATCGGGATTTTTATGTTATCGCCCATTTTGGTAAAAGCCATTTCTGTCACACCGGTAGCTGGATTGAGGACGAGCATATCAAGCATCCCGGTTTTTGGGCTTGTTTTGAATTGGAGCGGTTGGTTGTTGTCCCTTCTGATATAAGTGCTGTCAGATATTTTGACCAGTTCCTTGGGTCCATCTACCAAGCCTTTGCTATATAGCTTGCTGTCTTTTTGAAATATTTCTATCAAACTATTGCCATCGACTTTATATCTGCCCTTGATTTGCTTGACCTCATCTGCGTCCATTGGTATCTTTTGGTATATCGGTACAAAATCATCCCATTCATAGGTAAGTGCCACTGAACGGATCAGTTCGGAAATAAAGTCAGGATGATTGGCATTGGTCAATATGACCACGCCGTAACCTTTGTCTTTATGGGCGATCATTTCACTTGAAAATCCTTCATCCCAACCGCCATGTCCAAAATAGACCTCATCTTTCATTTTGGTTATAAAAATTCCAAGCCCGGTAAAATCTTCGACAAAAGGCGTAAGCATCAAGTCGGTCATGTCTTTGGACAAGATGGATTCAGACTCTCCTTTCAGGGTTTTTTGGATGTTGAGGGCAAATTTGGCAAGGTCTTCCGCCGTCGTCCACAGACCTGCGGCAGCCATCTCGGGATAGGTATGGCGTTTGCCTCTGGTCATGCTGCCATCGGGTAGATAACCCGTGGCTGCCATTTTCAATTGTTCACCTTGTAGGGGTTGGCCAAAAGTGCTGTTGTCCATTCCCAACGGCTGCAGCACGTGTTCTTTCATCAGGTCGGGAAATGGTTTGCCGGTGACATCCATCATCATCTGTTGCATGAGCGTATAGCCTCCCCCTGAATACCGAAAGCCTTCTTCAGGTTTCTTGTCCACAAAAATGGCTTCTGAATTGGCAGGAGGAATACCGTCCAATACTTCTACCAAGGTGGGTACTGGAAGGTCGGGGCTGTATCCCAAAAAGCCATGGATGGTAAGGCCTGCGGAATGGTTGAGCAGGTTTTTGAGCGTGACTTTCTTTTCTTTGGTAAATTCACTGTCAGGTAATTTCCAGGTTTTCAAATAGGTATTGACATCTTCCTCCAAACCGATTTTTTTTTTTGTTCGACAAGTTCCAGAGCGCCATACGCCGCCACAGGTTTGCTGATAGATCCGGCCTGAAAAAGCGTTTCCTTGGTCACTGGGGTCTTGTCCTCCATGTCCATGACGCCATAGGTTTTGGTCCATTCGATTTTTCCGTCATAAATCACCGCAATACTCACCCCGGGAACGCCATAGTGGGCCATCCGTTCTTCTATCGACCAAGTCGAATCCCCTTCAATGAAAACTGGGTTGGAGAGGTTGGTTTCTGTTTGGGCGATCCTATCTGAAGCGACTTCAGCAGGTTGTTTCTGCGAACAGGAAATTAGAAAAATCAGGAACAGGAGTGAATAAATTGTGGTTTTCATAGGACGGGATTTTATATTGAGCTGGTGATATAAAAATATTCCGCTTATTCGGTATTACCAAATGAAAAGCGGGATTGGGAAGTAGGGAATCTAGCTTTTTAAAAATCCTTAAATTCCGATGTGCTTTTTGGGCTTGGTTAAAACAGAAAAAACAGCCTGCCGACGCGACCATCAGCCCTGCCTGCTACTGTTCGTTAAAAAATTCAAATGACTCGATTTTTATTCCGCCGATTTGCTCAATTTCCTTAATGATTTCATTACAGTTTTAAAAACTTTCCGCCATTTCTTATTTTAAATTTCGTGCTTTCAATTCTTCTTCCAAGGGTTTATTATTTTTAGAATTCTTAACTAATCTGTATATAAAAAACAAAGGGATCAATGTTAAAAACCCAACACTGTTTTCTACAATGCTGTAGATTACAATTCCAATCAAAATCCCAATGAATACAGCATTTGATATGGAAGTTGATTTCATTTTTTTCGCTTTGTCCAACAGTTCTTGATCTGATAATTCTGATAGTTCTTTTTGCTCCATTTCTTTTTGAAAGTAAAGTTTTAGAATGTGGGTGATGGTTTAATCATTTAAGACAACATTTTGCGGCTTGCCAAAGGTCGGGGCATTTATCATCCCGGGTTATCAGGATTTATGCGGAGAACAAATGTTTGATCAACCGTCCCGCTATCGGGATGTCTGCTGAGCACCAAACCGCCACTTTTTATTGCCAATGTATGTAGCCTTGAATGGTGAATATAGGACAAAAGATTGACCGTTCCAATGGGTGAAATGGGTTGCATTCATGAACTGCTTTGAATAAAAATACTAGGTAAATATAATCTCAGCTACTGCCCTCATTTATAAAAAAACCCAATGACCAAATTTCCGGCATATTGGAATCA
>JBBRFK010000332.1:0-3977 GCA_038224435.1 Cytophagales bacterium
TCTCAAAGATTTAGGCGGCCCAGCGCAGGGGTCCCACCTCTTCCCATCCCGAACAGAGAAGTTAAGCCCTGCAGCGCCGATGGTACTGGGGTTACACCCGGGAGAGTAGGCCGCCGCCACATTATTCAGACCCTCAGTCAATCACTGAGGGTCTTTTTGCGATATAGACCACTCCAAAGATTAAGGCATTTTACTGAACAACAAAGAAACAAAGGGGACAAAGACTTCAAAGACCGTAATAAAGTTGTCTACACATAAAATTCAGATCTAGGTGCAGAATAGTGTAACCTCTAAGAGTAATTTATTTGACATTATTTTAGACTATTAGCAAAATAGCTTCACTGAAGCTATTCTAGAAGCTTGTATTTTCCTTCTTATTTTTTGAATTTGTAATTCAATAAACTAGAATTACCTTTCGATTAGAGGTTTATGATTTGTATCCAATTGCAAATGATAAATGGAAGGAATTACAAATTCCACCAAGACCACCATCAATCGCTATACCTGCTGGGGCCTCTGTTTCAAATGAATCTTTACCAGTAAGTTGTCGAATATCACTTTTGAAAACTCCACCAATGACAAAGCAGGAATTAAAAATTAATTTTTTTTATAATTATAATAAATTAAAAAAATAATTTACACTAAGAAAATATTAGATTAATCGTTTTTAAATTTTTATCTTTCATCGAACATAAACTGGGAAACTGTCTGAAAGTAGCTTTGATTTTTTGGGTTCTCATTTCTTCACTTGTATTTGTTGTAAATGCTCAAGAAGATGGTAAATATAGGTTTCCAAACATAGCGGGTACGGAATCATGGAAACAGATTTCCTCTTACGCATCTATGGCACCAGGAGCTACATCCTACAACTGGCAATTTCCGAGTGGATGGACGGGAAGCGGATCCCAACCGTCAAATATTGCGTTCACTACAATAGGTCCAAATAGTGGAACCATCTTCGTCACTCCGCAAAATCAATGCGGGACAAATGGTAATGCTAGCCTATTTGTTACTGTAGCTTCTTGTCAGAATTGTAGAACGATCGAAGTATTCCCAAATCCTGGTAATGACTACATTTCGGTAACGCCCAAAACTTTAAATGAGGAAATTATTCCTAGATTCGAGATAATTTCTTATTTTATTGTTGATTTGCAAGGGAGGATAGTAATCAAATCAGAAGACAGAGTTCTTATCAACCCTCATGCAATTGAAGTCGTTGGATTGCCAAAAGGTAACTATGTGATACATTGCAAACTTGCAAATGGCGAATCCTACACTAAACGCCTTTTAATTGAGAGATATTTGAGCGATCAAATAAGACCATGAGAAATGTTATTAAATCCCTTTATAGTGTAAATGAATTACCCACTCCAAATAGAACCTTAGCTATGAAACCGAATCTTAAATTACGTTTTACTATATTATTGAGCGTTGGACTTCTCTTTTCATGCAATGAAATCAATGAAGAGACTTTGGAAAACAGCAGTTGTGAAGGCCTAGTAAATGGGGTTTACGAGTTTCCTGTTTTGCCGGCTTCTCACCGGTTCAGCCAAGAAGGAATTGTAGAGTTTTGGCAGATTCCTGTAGCGATTTTGGAGTGTATTTCAACCGAGGGCCTTATAGTCACCAATTTAAACTATCCAAATGCGGGTCTGATTTTTGCTAGTTCCAGCACAATTCAAAATGGGTATACAGCCGCCGTACGGGCTAGATTCAATGGTGCAGCAGAATTAGAGGAGAGACCCGACAGAGGCGAAGCGCTAGTCGAAGTCTACAAAAGAGTTGATCCTCTTGCCTACGGCGCCAATTGGACCGAGTTGGAAAAAGGTAATTTCTCTTTTGGAATCATTTACCTCGAGATCATCATCGGTCAATATGCAAATCTGGATGCCATGACAAAAGCAGAGAAAAGTATATTGGTCACCGCTCTTTTGAAAAACCTTGAGAGAAAAAATGAAAGCGATATCCATGGTGCCCTTGGACAGGCGACGACCACGGCCGTTTTGATGCGTATGATGAAAAACGACGAGTTTACCCCCTTCATGCAAGTCTACGTTTCGGCTAGCCCGGCCTGGCAAGGCCTCGAGGGATTCATGTTTGCCTCGGAGGAAACGGTGGCATTGGTGAAGGAGCTTTCGCAGGATTACCTTGAGATTTTGAAGCCTTAAAAGAACCTTTCAAACCATTGCCTCATTTGGGCTTCTTTGAAAATTCCTTCAGCAGAAGTGGAGTTAGGAAAATATCCGCCAAACTCCACTTTTTTTTTATGCTTTGATTCGGGGAGAAGGTGTCAATTTGGGTGCGGAAAGTTCAATGTTTCTGGCTGTTTAACTTTGGTATGGTGAGTTTTTTAAATATGGGCATACTTATCCGATGGCTGGCTTTTCTGGGTCTGTTTTCAAGCAGCTTTCTTTTTTTTTATTTAGCCCTTTTGTAGCAGATATCCGAAAAATTAAAATGTAAAAATTTCCTATCAGCCAAAAAATCACCACCTCACCTCCACCATCACAGGAAAATGGTCTGAGGGGTATTTTAATCCATAATTGTCTGTGAGAATTCCATGTCGGAGTACCGTGATGTTTGGACTGACAAAGATATGGTCAATGATTCCCTCCGGAAGTTTTTCCCAATTATAGCCATTGAACGTTCCTTGATTTCCAATAGAGGGTGTTTTTGAGATCAAACGACTATCCTGCATATCAGAATTGTCCAAAACAGTTTTGTAGGCAGGATTGTCCGGCATGACATTAAAATCTCCGATGAAGACTACAGGAAGGTTGTCTTTGTTGATTCCTTTGATTTTTCTGATCACCAATTTGCTGCTTTCCTCTCTTGCTTTTTGGCCGATATGGTCATAATGGACATTGAATACATAGAATTTCTTTCCTTCCTTGCTTTCAAATTTCACCCAGGTACAAACCCTGTTCAGTGCTGCATCCCATCCTTTTGAGGGATTTTCGGGAGTTTCCGAAAGCCAAAATGTGCTCTGATCCAACACTTTCACTTTTTCCGGATTGTAGAAAACCGCACTGAATTCACCTTCTTTTCCTCCTTTGTCCCTACCAACACCTATATATGGGAAGCCTAGTTCTTTTTTGATTTCTTCAAGCTGATGATACATACCTTCTTGGGTGCCGATGATATCCATTTGGTGGAACTTGATGAGGTTAACCAAATGGGGAGCACGGTCTTTCCACAGATTTCCGATATCATTGGGATTGTCAAACCGGATATTGTACGTTGCAATGTTCATGCTTTGGGAGATTAAAGGAAAAGTAGGGAATGAAACTGCAACCAAAATGAATATGAAAATAAGATTTCCTTGGAAAGTTAAATTTTTCATGGGCTTTGTGTCTTTTGATTTTTTAATTTAGCAATTAAATATAAGCCAAAGCAAACCGTTCGAAGAAACCATTGTTACTACCAAAAGAATAAAAAATGAAGACCATTAACCCCAAAGATGTTTCGATTGCCCAATTTCACAGTTATCTGCTTGGTGCGGTGGCACCACGACCGATTGCTTTTGCGAGTACAGTGGATAAAGATGGGAATGTCAATTTAAGTCCATTTAGCTTTTTTAATGTATTTGGGACCAATCCACCGATATTGGTTTTTTCCCCTTCCCGTAGGGTGAGAGATAATACTACAAAACACAGTCTGGAAAATGTCAAGGAAGTGCCTGAGGTGGTGATCAATATCGTCAACTACGCTAGGTGGAGCAGATGTCATTGGCAAGTACAGAATATGAAAAAGGAGTGAATGAATTTGTGAAATCGGGATTTACTGAGCAAAAATCAATGTTGGTAAAGCCACCAAGAGTAGAGGAAGCTCCTGTCTCATTTGAGTGCAAGGTTTTGGATATCATTGCAATCGGGGAGGAGGGAGGAGCAGCAAACCTTGTGATCTGTGAGGTACTTTTGGCACATATTGCTGAGGATATTTTGAATGAAACCGGTCAGATTGACCCGCAAAGACTT
>JBBRFK010000333.1:0-3955 GCA_038224435.1 Cytophagales bacterium
AGAAACCTGCGTAAGGAAGGTCAAAAAGCCATGTTAGGGGAAATCAATTACGATTCCCCCTTTACACAGTTCACTGCAGTAGGGCTTATAGAAAAAATGAAAGTAACGGGATCACCATTTTACTGGACTGTGGGATAGACGACTTTTTGTTGGAAACAAATAGGCAAATGCATCGGTGGTTGCTGCGAAACGGCACCCCTCATGAATATACCGAAAGATCCGGTGCCCATACTTGGCAGTATTGGACTGAGGCATTGCCGTTTCACATGCTTTTCATCAATCGGGTGTTAATTAAGCAACCATAGCCACTTGTTCAGACTCTTTTAACATAAATATCTCTTTCAAAATCAAAGGGATTTTATCGAAATCATTCACTTTATCAACTACATAATCAAACCCTTGGTGAAGGTAAAGCTGCCTTAAAAGAGGTCCAATATGGGATTTGCAAAGTATGATGATGGATTCCGGATTTAAGGATTTTATCCTTTCAATGACCTGATCAATAGAAAACTTACCTGACCTCGTCTTATAACAGATATTGATAAAAACCAGATTTGCCTCTAAGTCAGTCATTTTTTCCTCCATGGAATCCAAGGAGTAGACCGGACCGAGATTTTCAACAAACGGCAAATCATTAATCATGTCAAAAATTTTAACCGTATTGCTTGGGGCTAAATCATAAACAATAGCTTTGATGCGAGATTCTTTGAGGAGTAACATAGTAGTAAATTATTTCCTAAAAGTACGCCCTCCCCAAGACGCAATACATAGTCAAAAAAGCGATTTCATTGTCGTATTTTCTACTACAAAATCAAGCCATTCCGTTTTCAAAAACATACCTTACTACCTCAGCATTATTTTGAAGATGGAGTTTTTCCAATATCCTCAACCTGTAAGTGCTCACTGTACTGACACTCAAATTCAATTCAGCGGCAATGTCTGACACTTTCTTTCCTGAAGCAATAAGCATCATCACCTCCATTTCCCTGTCTGATAACTTTTCATGGATAACCTCGGGTTCTTCGCCCAGATTTTCGGCAAGGATTTCAGTCACTTTCGGACTGATGTATTTTTTGCCCAGCATTACTTTTTCCACTGCCTTGACCAATTCTTCTCCCGCACTTTCTTTACTGACATACCCGGAAGCTCCGGCCTTCAATGTCCTGAGCGCATAATGTTCTTCGGCTTGCATACTCAAGATAAGGATTGGCGTTTTTACACCGGAGTTTCTTGCATGTTTCAAAACATCGATCCCATTCCTACCCGGCATGGAAATATCGAGAATGATCAAGTCCCATATTTCCCTGTTGATCCTCTTGACAGCCTCTATTCCAGAACTGACTTCTTCAGTCTTTATCTTTGGAAAAGCATCCTTCAACAATTGTACGATCCCTTTCCTGACTATCGGGTGATCATCTGCAATTAAGACTTTCATATTTTTCTTGTATTAATAAGGCATAGTCAACACTGTTGTAGTTCCTTCGCCCGGAGCGCTCTGAATAGCATAATTCCCGCCAAAACTCTCTGCCCGCTCTTTCATTCCCAGGATTCCAAGTGACTTAGTATTTTTTAAGATGTTTGGATCAAAACCTTGGCCATTGTCAATGATACTGAGTTTTATTGCTTCAGGCCCAAAAGCCACTTTTACATTGACATGTCTGCACCCGGCATGTCTCATGATGTTGGTCAAGGATTCCTGAAAGACCCTGAATATGGCAGTGGCTTTTTGATGGTCCGGGGATTTTTCTTCTCCTTCGTATTGGAGGAAAACAGGTATTTTGACCGACTTTGAAAATTCCTCAGCGTGCCACTCCAACGCTGCCAAAAGGCCAAAATCATCCAAAATCCCAGGCCTTAGGTTTCGGGAAATATTCCTAATTGTGCCCACAGTCCGTTCTATCTGTTTCAGGACAACCTGCAGCTTTTCTTTTGCAAAATCATCCAGGTTGGGACTTTTTTTCAAGATAAAATCGACCTCCATCTTCATCCCGGTAAGGCGCTGTCCCAATTGGTCATGGATTTCCCTGGAGAGCATTGTCCTTTCATCCTCCCTGATTTTTTGGGAATGGGAGTTCAGATTTCTGATGGATTCATAGGCTATCCTGGCCTTTTCCTCGATTTCTTTTCTGCCGGAGATGTCTCTGAAACAAATAATCAAACATTCCTCCTGATTATAAATCTTTACTTCAACCCAAGATTGATTTTTCTCTGGACCCAATTGCATTTCAGTGATGGAATCAGGGTGACCCGATTTAAATTGACTCACAAGATCAAAAATCACTTTTTCGCCTTTGATGCTTTTGAAATTCTGACCATATGCTGTTTCCTGATCCACGCCAAGAAAAAACGCCGCCTGCCTGTTGATGAAAATGATTTTATCCCCACCATCCAACAGCAAAATCCCATCGGATATAATATCAAGCAGTTTGACTGCCTTCAAGGCATCTTTCTCTGAAAACAGCATTTTACTTTTTCTTTTTATTTTATCCCAAAAGGAAGATGAAACCTAATTTTTCTTCCCCATTGAATTGAAATACTTATTCCCTGATGACTATCTTTAAATATCGAAATGAAGCAAATTCGAAGCACTTTGGCTGGACTTTTCCTTAAATATAAACAGCCACACTTCTTTTGAACCTCAATTTTATTTGAATATGGCTCCTGCCAAAATAGTGTAAATCTACCTTATTTTAAATCCGGATAACCTTTTTTCTAACTAAACTATTTGTATTTATTTTCAATATTAACTGAAATTTAATCAAAACCCAGCTATTCAGAAAAATCCAATTGTGATCAGTGTACGGGGATTTCCACCACCTAGCTAATTTCCTGTTGTTTGAAACGGCCAAATACCTATTTTAGCCCGACATAAAGTCAAACCCAATATGCTAAAAAGAGCACTTCTATTCATTTCCCTTCTTGGGCTGAATTATCATTCCTTCTCCCAAATCGAAATCTCAAAATGGCAGCTACGGGCACAAAACACTGAAATCATACGTGACCAATGGGGCATTCCACACATTTATGGAAAAACCGATGCTGATGCGGTTTTTGGGATGGTCTATGCCCAATGCGAAGATGATTTCAATAGGGTTGAAATGAACTATATCACAGCCATGGGAAGGATGTCGGAGATAGAGGGAATCGGCCAAATCTATGCAGACCTCAGGATGAAAATGTATATCGAAGAGGACGTAATCAAAAAAGAATATGAAAACTCACCCCAATGGCTGAAAGATCTGATGGACGCTTGGGCCGATGGCATCAATTATTACCTGTACTCCCATCCCGAAACCAAACCCAGATTATTGACCGAATTCGAACCTTGGATGGCCCTGACTTTCAGCGAAGGCAGTATTGGCGGAGACATCGAGACCATTTCTACCAACCAGCTCAAGGCTTTTTATGACAAGGATTTTGCCAAGGAATTAGTCACCGGGAAATTGGAATGGGAAGAATTGGAATGGGAGGAAGAACCTCGGGGCAGCAACGGTTTTGCCATCGCTCCAAAACTTTCCAAAAGCGGAAATGCCCTGTTCCTGATCAATCCACATACATCTTTTTATTTCCGGCCCGAGATACACATGGTCAGTGACGAAGGACTCAATGCCTATGGGGCGGTGACTTGGGGACAGTTTTTTATTTACCAGGGATTCAACGAATACAATGGATGGATGCATACCTCAAGTAAGGCGGATGCTATTGACCATTTTGCCTTGACTGTGGAAAACAGGGAAGGAAAATACCATTACCTTTTTGGAAAAAAATGGCTTCCCTTTGCAGAAAAAGCCATTAAAATCAGATACAGAGAAGGCAATCAAATCCTTGAGAAAGAAATAACAGCCTACTACAGCCACCACGGACCGGTGATTAGGGAAGAAAACGGAAAGTGGATAGCCATCGCGCTTATGGTCGAAAGGGAAAAAGCGCTGACCCAGTCTTTTTCAAGGACCAA
>JBBRFK010000334.1:0-3922 GCA_038224435.1 Cytophagales bacterium
AAGAAAAGGAACCAAAGGGAAAAAGCTTTTTTTCATAGGTCATCTGGATACTGTTTTTGAAAAAGAAATGCCCTTTTATCCTTTCACCATGGTCAATGACTCTACGGCCAAAGGTCAGGGCGTCAACGACATGAAAGGGGGCAATGTCATGGTTTTTGCGACATTGAAAGCCTTAAATGAACTTGGATTGTTGAAAGACCAAACCATAACAGTTTACTTTACAGGAGATGAAGAAAATGCCGGAAGTCCATCTTGGGTCAGCCGCCTGGACTTTGTAGAAAGGGCTAGGCAGCATGATTATGCTTTGGCTTACGAAACTGCACAGGGATTCAATACCGCTACCATAGCAAGAAGAGGTGCAAGTGGATGGACATTAAAAACAACAGGGAACCAAGTCCATTCTTCAGGGGTATTCAGAGAATCTGTTGGCTATGGCGCCATCTACGAGGCTTCCAGGATATTGAATCAATTCAGAGAAGAACTTGCCGGAGAGCAGTACCTGACCTTTAATCCCGGTCAAATCATCGGAGGTTCTGACATCAGCTATGACGGAGATACGGGTGCAGGATCTGCATTGGGCAAAACGAATATTGTCGCAAGAGAAGCATTTATGACAGGTGATTTGCGCTTTCTTGGCGAAGCCCAAAAAGAAGCAGCACGGGAAAAGATGAAAAACATCGTCTCACAAAACTTGAACGGCACCACTGCAACCATAGAATTTGAAGATGGGATTCCTTCCATGCCACCCACAGATGGCAATAGGAGTTTGGTCACCATCCTGAATCAGGTCAGCATGGATATGGGATATGGGGAAGTCAAAGCAGGAGATCCAGGTTCAAGGGGTGCCGGTGACATTTCCTATGTGGCAGACTACCTTGATTGTATCGATGGACTTGGCGCTATGGGCTCCGGGGCCCATTCTCCCGCCGAAACCATCAACATGAAACAATACCCGGCCTTGATCAAAAGGAGTACGCTGTTTGTGTATAGGTTGCTGTATATGTAAATAAAAACTTGGATAGTTATTATTCATTTTTCCTCTGCCAGAAGAAACAACTTTCTGTGTTATCAAATGAAAAAACTTTACGTCATTGCAGGACCAAATGGAGCGGGAAAAACAACCGCCTCCTATACCATTTTACCCGAAATATTGGATTGCAAAGAGTTTGTCAATGCCGATGAAATAGCCAAAGGACTTTCGCCTTTCCAACCCGAAAAAGTAGCCATTGAAGCCGGACGGATCATGTTGGATAGGATCCAACATCTTTTGGAATCAGGCGAGAATTTCGCTTTTGAAACCACCTTGTCCTCCAAGAGCTTCGTCAACTTCATCACAAAAGCAAAGGCCCAAGGTTATGAACCTACACTATTGTTTTTATACTTAAATTCTCCTGAATTGGCAATATCAAGGGTCAGGACAAGAGTTGCTGAAGGGGGTCATAATATTCCTGAAGAGGTAATCAGAAGAAGGTATAAAAATGGACTTGAGAACTTTTTTAAGCTGTATATGGCTATTATTGAAAATTGGATGTTTGTTGATAATTCAAAAAAACCATTTAAATTGATAGCAAAGATGAACTCAGGTACAATTTCAATTTTTAAAACCAATCTTTGGAAAGAATTAACCAAAAATCATGACAACTAAAGAAAAAATAAAAGAAGAGGAATTTGATAAAATCCTTTTTGGCCTCGAAGAAACCTACAAAAACCTTGTCAAATTCAAGCGGGAAAAGAACAGCCCAATCATTGTTTCCCAAAATGGAAAAATTGTTGAATTAGATCCTTTTGAGGTTCCTGATAGCCTGACTTCGGAAAACGATGCGAACAAATAACTTTATACCTCGTGAATTTCAAAAAACTTGACCTGGCAGGTTTTTGAAACCTGCCAGGTATCAAATCTTTTTTTCTTTGTGTTTTTGTGTCTTTGTGGGAAACTACTTTTTATATTTATCACCATGAAAAAATCTTTGACCCAAATTGCCTTTTTGTCAACCTTGCTCTTAAGCCTGACCTGTTGCAATTCTCCCAAAACCCAAAGCACTGAATCCTCTTCCAAAATGGAAACTCCCCATAAAATCGTCATTTACCAGGTATTCACCAGGCTTTTTGGAAATACCAATACCATAAACAAACCTTGGGGAACTTTGGAAGAAAATGGCGTGGGCAAGTTCAATGATTTCAATGACAAAGCCCTTAAGGAAATAAAAGCTTTGGGAGTGACCCACATCTGGTATGCCGGTGTACCTCACCATGCGCTGATCAATGATTATACTGAATTAGGCATATCCAGTGATGACCCTGATGTGGTCAAAGGCAGGGCTGGTTCCCCATATGCTGTCAAGGACTACTACAATGTCAGTCCCGATCTCGCAGTGAATCCCGAAACAAGGTTGGAGGAATTTGAAGCTTTGATCTCAAGAACGCACCACCACGGCATGAAAGTTATCATCGACATTGTTCCAAACCATGTGGCAAGAAGGTATGAATCTAAAAGCAATCCCGAAGGCAAAAAAGATTTTGGGGCGGATGACGATACATCAGTCGAATACAAAAGAGACAACAACTTCTACTATATCCCCGGTAAGGATTTCAAAGTTCCAACACCTTTGAATAATTACAAGCCATTGGGTGGAGAATCACAGCCACTTGCCGACGGAAAATTCGACGAATCGCCTGCCAAATGGACGGGCAACGGTTCACGCAAACCCCAGCCGGATTTCTATGATTGGTACGAGACCGTCAAAATCAATTATGGCATCAAACCCGATGGCAGCAAGGATTTCATTGAACTGCCAAGTGATTTTGCGCAAAAAGATTACAAAGCACATTTCGGGTTTTGGAAAGGAAAAGATGTGCCCGATTCATGGATCAAGTTCAAAGACATTGCACTGTACTGGATAGCAAAAGGTGTAGACGGCTTCCGCTATGACATGGCAGAAATGGTTCCTGTCGAATTTTGGAGCTATATGAATTCGGCCATCAAGATGCAAAACCCAGATGCATTCCTTTTGGCGGAAATCTATAATCCCAAAGAATACAGGAATTATATCAGCTTGGGCAAAATGGATTACCTCTACGACAAGGTAGAATTGTATGACACGCTCAAGAACATCATGCAGGGGAAAGGATCCACCGATAACCTTATTCCCATCCAAGAGGGACTCTCAGATATCGAACATCACATGTTGCACTTCTTGGAAAACCATGACGAGCAACGGATCGCTAGTCCGGGATTTGCCGGAAATGCTATAAAGGGAAAGCCTGCCATGGTCGTTTCGGCCATGATCGGTTCCTCTCCTACCATGGTATATTTTGGGCAGGAAGTCGGAGAACCCGGGGTGGAAAATGCAGGATTTGGTGCTCCAACCCGAACATCCATTTTTGACTACATCGGCGTTCCCCACCATCAGCGCTGGATGAATGTCGGGAAATTTGACGGTGGACAATTATCTGAATCCGAAAAATCATTGAGGGACTTTTATGTCCGCCTGCTCAATTTTACCAAAAACAGCGAAGCATTGGCAGGAGATTTCCGGGAAATCCACAGCCACAACAGACAGCATACCGAATGGTACAATGACCGCATTTTTTCTTTTGTCAGGTGGAATGAAAACCAAAAACTGGTCATTGTCTCCAATTTTGACGCCTCAGACACTTTTGGATTTGAACTCGAGGTGCCAAGTGAAATCATCCAAACATGGGGATTGGCTGACGGAGAATATTCCTTGTCAGAAAAACTCTATGGCGCGGTAAATCCGGTTTTAAAAATCAAAGATGGAAGAGCAACAATCGGAGTGGATTTGAAACCTTTGGAAAGCTGGGTGCTGGAAATGAACCTTTGAGGTCTTTAAGACCTCGAAGGTTCAATCTTAAAATTTTTACAAATGCATCTTTGGAAAGAAACATAGGAATCAACCAAAAG
>JBBRFK010000335.1:0-3895 GCA_038224435.1 Cytophagales bacterium
GCATAATTGGAAGTATATTGAAACCTGTTGGTGACAGGCATGACGAGAAACTTCAGCTTTTTCTTTTCTCCCAAAAAACCATGATTCGTAGATTTTTCAAGATCAATAAAAGTGCTGTCAAGGTCAAAGCCAACTTCACGGTCAAACACATGAACCGGAAGAATGGGCCGGATAGAAAAACTGCTGACATCGCTTAACTTGCCCTGTAGCTGCATCCTGCGCATGTATTCCTCCAAGACCGGCGTCCCGACAGGCACTGTTTGGGCAAATCCTATTTCCAGCGAAAAAATGAAAAATAGGATGATCAAGACAAAACCTGATGAGAATGATTTTATGGTTTTTTTCATCGGTTTACATCACAAATAAGGTGGCTACTTCGATTTTGCCCACGGACCAGCTTTCGTCACACTTGGGATTGGGGCTGTTGAGTTGGAGCAATTCATCGCCAAGAGTAATCCCCACACTTTGTCCCGAGTGCTTTACCAATTTGGTGATCCGGTAGACAGTCGTATTGTTTGGCTGATTGGCAAGATGGCAAAGTCCCGGAAGGTCGGTTCGGATAGCACCGGTTTTGGGGAAATTCTGTCTGAAAAAATCATTGGGATAGGACTGTCTGATACAGAACGTTGATTCACAGGGAGTATTGGAAAAAGTCGTCCGCATCACTTCTTCTCCGTCCACTTTCATATACCAAAAATCAGGACCTCCAATTTCATTATCCGGATTTCCATCCCAAGAGTCATGGATCCAGAGCTCTACAGTCACTTTTACGATGTTGTGTGTGGGCAAAGACTGTAGGTTCAGGGTAACTTCCTCGTTGAAATAGTTGCCAAGAAGGGTGTCATTTTGAAATACCAACAACCTGCCATTTTCGATATTGCCAAGGTCTGAATTGGAGAAATCATTGGAATAAACCCCATCCACGCCTTCACAGTCACAGACAGTATCCTGCTGACAGGAAACCAGGCTTACAGCAAATACGGGAAACAGAAAAAGGTAATTTATAAAAGTCTTGAACTTGAAAGGCATACAATTGAAGAGAATTACGCTACACCCGGAGGTATATTTCCGAAAAGGGGATTTCGGATTACAAATAAATGAAATTAAGCGGAAAATGATGGTAATAAGGCGGATAAAAAGCGCTTCACCCTCTAAGATTGTTTCATCTGCGTAGATTTTATTCCATTTTGACTAGAGTATATCATAATACAATGAACTTACCCAAAAGCTGAAAATTTAGGACTGATTCACCACAAATGTGTCTGCGGAGCATTATTTCCCCTTTGGCAACCCCAATCACAAATCATGAATCTTACAATTTTTGATTGCCAATTTCCAAGCCCTTTCTGTGGCTTGTAATTCAGTTTTTCCTTCTGCCAAGGTTTTGCCAATATTCACTGCAATGATCATATTCCTTTTCTTCAGATTGTCAGTAATCCCAATTCCTTTAAAAATTCATTGTGCTGATCAGTGTTCGTTTTGATGCTTTCATTGATGGAAACCAGTTTTGCATTGACTTCTTTTAAATCGATTATTTTTTCATCAACGGAGGTACTGACATACCTTGAAATATTCAGATTGTATCCATTGCCGGCAATTTCTTCCATCGACACTTTTCTGGAATATCGCTCAATGTCATGGCGATATTGATATGTTTCAACGATTTTTTCAATGTCATTAGGTTCTCCGTTTTCCCCCTCTCTTAATGTGTTTTGGCGTTTGCCTTTGGCAAAATGCTCACTCGCATTGATGAACAACACATCATCCTGCTTTTTACATTTTTTCAAAACCAAAATACAAACCGGAATACCTGTGGAATAAAACAAATTGGAAGGCAAGCCGATGACGGTGTCGATGTGGTTGTCTTTGAGCAACTTGGTGCGGATGCGTTCTTCTGCACCACCTCGGAACAATACACCGTGAGGTAAGATGATGGCCATGGTTCCCTCTTTCGCTAAGAAGTGAAATCCATGCAGTAGAAAAGCAAAGTCTGCGGCTGATTTGGGTGCCAAGCCATGACTTTTGAACCGAAAATCTTCAGCCAAAGTGTCATTGGGTTCCCATCGCAAGCTGAAAGGAGGATTGCAAACCACAGCATCAAATTCAATTTTTTTTGAAGGATTCATCTCGTTGAGTACATCCCATTGATTCTCTAGGGTATCTCCGTGGAATATTTCAAACTCAGTATCTTTCATCCCATGTAGCAGCATGTTCATCCGGGCAAGGTTGTAGGTGGTGATGTTCTTTTCCTGTCCATAGATTTTACCCACACTACCGCCATTATCCTTGATTCGCTTTCTGACATTGAGTAGCAGGGAACCTGATCCACAGGTAATATCCAACACTTTTTCAAGTTTGATTTTTGGCCCTGTGGTTGGGTCTTGACCGTCCAAGGTGACAATCTCTGAAAGGATGGTAGAGATTTGTTGTGGGGTATAAAACTCACCTGCTTTCTTTCCTGAACCAGCTGCAAACTGACCGATCAGGTATTCGTATGCATCACCTAGCGTATCAGAATCAGCGGAAAAATCAGCAATGCCTTCCGCAATTTTTTGGATGACGGTGCAGAGTTTCTTATTTCTTTCTGTAGCAGTTCTGCCTAGTTTTTCAGAGTTCAGATTGATTTCTGAAAACAAACCTTGGAACGCACTTTCAAACGATTCGTTTTCAATGTACCTAAACCCTGCCTCAAGGGTTACCAACAACTCACCGTTCTGCGTACGAGCCAATTCTGTGATATTGCTCCATAGGTGCTGAGGCTCGATCACATAATGTACTTTTCTACGCATCTGCTTCTCAAACTCAGTCACATCTCCTTCGTTTGCCGTGTACCAAACGCCCAAAGCGGTCCGGCTATCCTCTTTTTCTAGTTTTGGAAAATCTGAACCCAATTCTTTTTTGGCTGATTCTTCGTAGTTGTATGACAGGTACCGAAGGAAGAGAAACGATAGCATGTAATCACGGAAGTCATCGGCATTCATTGCACCACGCAAGTCGTCTGCTATGTTCCAAAGCGTTTTACCTAATTGTTGTTGGTCTTTGCTTGTCATTTATTTACCTTTTAGCTTCTTTATTTCTTTGTCAAAATCACTTTCGTAATTTCTTTGTTGAATTAATTTATAATTTTCAAATTGGTTTTCTGCAAAAGACTTTGCGATTTCAGCGGTTACTTTTCCATGGTGGTGCAAAATATCCTGCTCATTAAATTGCAAAAAAGCATCTAATTTTTTAACCCAATCTTTCATATACATTAGTGTCCCATTTTTGGCTTGCAAGTCGGCATAATCCAAATACATAGTAACTATTCTATTCAGTCCATCTAATTCTTCTTTGTTTAAATAATTTTTGGCGATGGAAACATCAAATTTTCTAATACTTCCTTTTGGTGCATTTTTCCAGGTGGTTAATCCCATGTTTTCTTTTTTACTACTCACCCTGTTATATATAATTTCGGCTGCTGTACTTCCAGTAATGGCAAAATGTAATTTGTTTTTACGGTGGCAAAAAACTGTTGGGTAATTTCGTTGTCCGAAGTGTAATCAGCACTGCACTGTGCATAGATATCCGTTATTTTTTGATAAAACCTGCGTTCACTGCTACGAATATCACGGACTCGTTCTAACTGTTCTTCAAAATAATCTTTCCCAAAAATTTGATTGGGATTTTTTAGCCGGTCATCATTCATGGCAAAGCCTTTAATGATGTATTCTTTTAGAATTTGAGTTGCCCAAATCCTAAAAGCGGTTGCCTGACTACTATTTACCCGATACCCAACAGAAATAATGGCATCAAGATTGTAAAATTTAGTTTTTGTGTTTTGTGTTTTGTTTGCCAAAGCACCATGCAAAGTGGTATGTTCCAAAATGGAACTAACCACTTCTTCTTTTAACTCACC
>JBBRFK010000336.1:0-3848 GCA_038224435.1 Cytophagales bacterium
AAGCCCACAGACTTCACAGCTTTTCGTAGAAAAGTAATCTGCTTATCCTGTAAATTCTGTGGGTAGGTAAACTGGTTTTGAGAATTTTATTGGTTTACAATCGAGATATTTCCGGAGGTGATGCTTCCTCTGATTTCAGTAACAGCTCCGTTGTCAATATTCAGGTTGCGGCCTCCGCGGGAATTGCCCACAGTGACATTTCCGGAACTGGCGTTGAGGTTATAGTTGAAGTCTTTGAGATTTGAGGATGTTTGGATTTTGAAGTTGCCTGAGGTTCCACTTAATCTTGTTTCAGCACCCAAACCGGCATTTGTAGCTGTCACATTGCCGGAAGTCACCTTCAAATCACCCAATTGGGATATGTTTTCAAGTTTGGCATTTCCTGAAGTCAGGCTCACATTAACGATACCTTCTACACCTTCTACACTAATGCCGCCGCTGCCAGACGAATAGTTGATGTTCCCCTTTATGTCCTCCATATTGGCCGAACCTGATCCTACATTGCCTCTGACATTGCCCTGGATTCCGTACATTTTGATGGATCCCGAACCTGCGTTGGCGAGCACATCTCCCTGTATGTCTTTGGCAGAAACATTTCCCGAACCGATGGATATATTTGTCGCTTCAGAGGAAACATTCTCTACATAGACTGAACCTGATCCACCTTTCATGTCCAGACTCATGCCTACTGGGCCTTTGATTTTGATATGGCCTTTGGTCTTGTTGTTCCAATTATTGTTGCCGTTGACCTTGTGGGAAATCTTCAGCACATCACCGATGGTAACGAATACGATATCCTGATCGGCGTTGGTGGATTCGAGAAAAGCATTTACAGAAACATCAGAATTCGATCCTCCGATATATTCCACTTCCAACTGACCTCCCGAGACTTCGATTTTGGAAATTCCTGAAAAGGATTTGGTGACGTCCACGATGGTTTTGACCTGAGCAAAAACCGGGGAGGCAGTTGCTGTTGCCAAAATCAGGAACAGCGTGAATGATAATCTAAATTTTGTTTTCATAGTAGGTTTGTTTTATAGGATAAAACCAAAGCTCAAAGCGTTCAGTTTTGGACCTCTGTTTTCTTGGAAAGTTTCGTTAAAATCATAATTGACATATAGCGTAACATCAGCTACGCAAACTTCGGCCCTGAGTCCATATCGAAAATCAGAGGCAAACATATTGCCCATCTGAAATTCCCTGACCCTGTTTCCTTGGGGATCCCGGTACACAAATTTACCTCTTCCTCCCAATCGATATCCTGCATAAGGACCCACTCCAAAGCTGAAATTTCCATTGGTGCTCTGTACTGTAGGCACTATACTGATATTGGCGTAGGACGCAGAAATTTTGGATTTGGTGCCTGTCCCGGACGGGTGCTCGACAAAAACCAAGCCCTCATCTGCTCTCAAAGCTTGAAGATTTCGGTCTTCAAATTTGAAGTTGTACCAGCTGACACCAAGAGTTGATTTCAGGCTGAAGTTTTTACTAGGCTTGTAGGTGTATTGGTAATTGATGGCAGGATTCCAGCTTCCCCAGGGTTTGACAGCTGGGGCGGTGTCATCTCCGATCCAGGTATTGATACCGATATCCAATATCAGTCCGTTGCTTGACTTGGGGTTTTTGGATTTGTACTCATGGTATTGGCCATAGTCCTTGGATATGAATTCCCAGGTTTTTGTACCGTCAGCATTTTTATAGACGATGACATCGGTATTGAAAAGGGTAAAGGTGGTGGTTTTTACCGAATCTGCTTTGGCTGGATCAGCTTCTTGGGCAAAGCCCAAAGAAGTCAGAAACAGGAGTGGAATTAAAATCAGTGTGGTCGTTTTCATTGGCTTAGTATTCAAAAAAGGGATTTAGAAAATGATACCGAAGGTGATTGGGTTTAACTCAGGGCCTTTACCGGCTTGGAACAGTGGGTTGAAATCATAAGTGGTGAAGAAGTTGACCCTGCCGAATCCGACTTCCCCTCTGATACCGTAGCGGAAGTTGTTGAGGAATATCCCAGTATTGATGTGTTCCTTTCTTCTTCCTCCTCCATCGCGAAAGACAAACTTGCTCGTGCCGCCGAGTCGGTAGCCTGCATAGGGACCGACTGCGAATCTCATCCCTCGCCTTCCTTGGTCATTCATTTTTCCAAAGTCAAATTTAAAGAGTCCCATAGCCGTGAGGTAGGAGGCTGATATTTTACTTTTGAATCCCGCCACGTCGTTTCTTTGGAGAAATTCAATCGATTCATCACCCCTGACAGCTTGGAAGTCCGTGTTTTCAAATTTGAAGTTGTACCACTGCACTCCGAGACCAAAGTCAAAGTGTAAGCCTTTGCTGATTTTTTGGCTGGCAAAGAAGTTTAAGCCAACATTCCAGCTTCCCCAGCCTCGTACTGAATATGGCTGACTTGAACCCGGGAAACTTCCATCGTTGTCCAAAAAGTTGTTGAGTCCCTGGTCAAGGCCAAAATAAGTCCGGAAAGGAGGATCGGCTTTTTTCTTCACCCCGGTTTCTATTTTCACTTTGGTATTGGGGCTTGTCTCATCGACCAATATTCTGATGCCTGCAACCGATACCTCGGTTTTGTTCCAGTCCTCGGTTACTTTGACGATTTCCCGTGTTCCTTTTTGACCGGAAATTTCGACCACAACTAGCTCACCCGTTTTATCATCAATCTGAAGGTCAAGCTCTGCGATGATCTGGTTGATGTTCATTTTTTTGAGTCTCTCAAAATCCTCTTTGTTGTCAATGACCAAGACGATTTTTCCCGAAGTTCCAAACTCCACGATGATCGTGTCTTTTGGGGCCAAAAACTCCCTGTCTGTATTGCCGAATGCAAACTGCACCAGTCCCAGGAAGCAAAATAAAAGCATGTATTTTTTCATGATGGTCTATGTTTTCAATTTTGGTGGATTATTTTCTTTCTTTTTTGGAGGTATTGTTACTCACGAATAGATTGTCTTTTGCATCCTGCAGGTCTGCAAAACCCTGTTCTACCCTGTTGAGTAATCCTCCGATTTTATCTACTTTATTTTCAATTCCTGCTATCAAACCCTGCTTTTCAGATTCTTCTTTGATTCCGTTTGATTTGATGGTGATCTTGTAAGTCATCACTTCCTTATCTTCTTCAATGTTGTTTTGCGCAATGGCTTCAGTGACATCAAGTTCGGGGAGGATCACATCCGGGGTTTCAAAGGTTGCCTCATCTACTCTCTCTTCGGGTGTTGATACCTCAGCCAATAACTCCTTGGGCGCTTCTGTGATTTTCTGTTTTGTAGCAGCGGACTTTATCAAAGGCACTTGAACAGGGTTTTTTGTTTCTTTTTTTGGTTCTTCAGTGACTGCTATGGTTTCTTCAATGGTTTTTGGATTTGATGGATTGGTTTCTTCCAAGTTTTCTGAACCGGCATCCTCTTCCGATGGGGTCAGTGCTGAGGTAAGGGGAATGTTAGTTTCTGAATCCAGATTAGTCTGCCATACCACATACCCCACAGTAAGGAAAAGTAGCAAGGTGGCTGCGATGCCCATTAAAGGAATCCAAAATCTCTTTTCTTTTTTGGGCAATTGCCCTTCAAGTCTTTCCCAAGCGAGTTGGGATGGTTTTTCTTCCTGCTTGGCCAGCCTCTCTTTGAAGTACTGGTCGAAGTTTTTATCTGTATTAGCCATTGATTCTCCTTTCTTTGATTTGTTGATCGGCTATTTTTTGTTTTAATGTATTTCTTGCCCTGTTAAGTTGGGACTTTGAGGTAGATTCGGTGATGCCGAGAAGGTCGGCAATCTCTGCGTGGCTGTATCCTTCGATGGCGTATAGGTTGAAGACCGTGCGGTATCCGACCGGCAATCCATGTACAAGA
>JBBRFK010000337.1:0-3836 GCA_038224435.1 Cytophagales bacterium
GTGGCGTTATTTTCACCGTTGGTGCGGATGCTGATCACTTTTTCCTCCACGGTATTCGGCTGCTTGAATGTAATCTTGGAAACCGATTCTGTCGTGTAGGCCTCGTTGAGTTTGACTCCTTCTTTTTCCATTTCTTTTTTCATGAAAAACGGTGCATCTGTCAATTGGCCGGTACCCTTGAGGTACACCATCATGCTGTATTCCTGCACCTGAAGTCTGTGGAATTTGGCTTTCGATATCGCCTTTCTCATAATGGTCAGGGCAGGGTCTTCCTGTTTTGTCTTGACTGTGACTTCCTGAAGCGCATACACCTGCTCATCCAATTCGAAGTCCAATTCTACCCAATCCTCCAGTATGATGACCGTCTTGATTTCAGAAGCAAAACCCAAATATTGGGCGAGCACGTCGTAAACCCCTTTTTTGAGACGGAATTCATATTCCCCATTTTGATTGGTCGGAACGCCGTCACCGAGATTCCTGACATAGATGGAGGCGAAAGGCAGTGGTTCCCCGCTTTTGGAAGTGACTTTGCCCCTGATTCCCTGGGCGTGGCTTTCAGAAAAATCTGGAAAAACAGAAAGCAAAATTAAAATCGCTATGAAAAATCGGAAGAAACGGTTCATGGTTGTGGTAGTCAATGATGTTGGAAAAATAATATTTAATGTTTTAACGAGCCAATTATATTGTGGTTGTTGACAAAATTTAACGATTGGCAAAGGTTTTTAAGGATAATTGAGAAACTGGATTAAATCTTCCAAATCGGAAAATTTTGCTCTTTTTTTACTTTACCGGAATTTGGAATACACGGTAAAAAGGTGACCCATCATTGCTAATTCCTTCAATTTTCAACAACAAGGTTTTGGTTGGATTTATCAATAAAAATTGGCAAAAGGAAGTGTCTCACCTGTTTTCTGATCAGTGATTTTACCCGAAATTACCTGGGCAGCAGAAAACCCCGGAATCAACATGCCCAAAATAAAAAAGCTGATTTTTACTGATTGGTACAAAGAAAAAGATTTCATAATCATTTTTTATAGGATTTCTGGCATCAAACATACGACTTGTAAGATAAAAAAATTCCTTTTATCGCCATTTTAATTATTTAATTAGAAGATGTTTGGACAGGCTTTTTGGTAAATATTCATTACCATGATTCCCTTTTCTCTTATACTTTTGAATTTGGTAAAAAGAAAAACCCTGAAAAAATCAAAAATTCTTAATTAGAACGAAAGGTGGATTAAAACTATTAATTTACGAACCTATTAACCCAATAAACAGTGTCAGTAAAAAATCAAAATATTTTTTCAACTCCAAACATTCGAAACCATCGAATAAAAAGATTTCGCAAAACTGGTGTTTTTTTTGGCCTGATTGTCTTGATTCAAGTGATCCTCGGCATACCAAACCTTCTGGCCCAGACAGAATTTATCGAAATCAGGTTTGAGCAGCAGAATTCTACTAAGAGAGCCCAATATTTTCTGACCGGGAAAGTTACCCAATTGGAAACCGGTGAACCCATTTCAGGCGTTTCCGTCCATATTGATGGATTTTTTACCGGCAACAATACAGATAAAAATGGGCAATATGTACTTTCCCTGGATTCTGGAAGACACCGCATTGTATTCCGCCAATTTGGAAAAAAACCTGAGCATTACCAGATCCAACTATATGGAGATGGACAATTGGATTTGGGACTTATCAATCTTGATTTTGAATTGCAGGCCTTTACAGTGATGGCCGAAGAGAGAGACCGTAATGTCAGGAGTCCGATTACCGGCGTGACCAAAATGAATATTGCGGACATCAAATTGGTCCCGGCATTTTTGGGTGAACCGGACGTATTCAACGTGCTCCAATCCATGCCAGGCGTGACCTCAGTCGGTGAAGGTTCGGCGGGCTTGAATATCAGGGGCGGTCAGGCAGACCAAAACCTGATCATGATGAACGAGACGATAGTGCTCAGCAATAGCCATGCCTTGGGCTTTTTGTCATCTTTCAATGGAGATGCCCTCCAAAACTTCACCTTATATAAAGGAGCTGTTCCAAGTTATTTTGGAGGAAGGAGTTCATCTGCCTTGAATATCGAAATGAGAAAAGGAAATAAGGAAAATTGGGGTGGAAGCGTGTCTTTGGGAACTGCTGTCAGCAAACTGATGGTGGAAGGTCCGATTGTGCCGGAAAAGACTTCGATGATTTTTGCCTCCAGGTTATCCAATGCCAACTGGCTTTTGGACAAAGCAAATGAAGGAGATGTGCAAAACAGCAAGATCAACTTCCACGACATCTATTTGGGCATCAACCATCAGTTTTCTGAAAAAAACAGCTTGGATTTTAACTTGCTCAATACCGGTGATTATTTCAGATTTTCAGACCAATTTGGTTTTGATTGGAATAACCTTGTAGGCTCGCTGACAAGCAGAAACCTATTGACTGACGACCTTTCTTTGGTGGGAATGGTCGCCTATGGTTCATTCAACAATGGTTTTTTTGAACCTTCTACTGTTGATCCATCCAAGATACAAAATGGACTTTATTATTATCAGGGTAAAATAACAGGATTATTGACCTTGGAAAAAGTGGATATCAACTTCGGTGCAGAAGCCATCCAATACCAAATGAGACCTGAAAATTTACTTCCCTTAACTCCGGAATCGGGCATAGCAGCTAATACCATCCAAAAAGAAAGGGGAATGGAATATGCTCCTTTTATATCCGCAGACTGGAATCCGATCGAAAGCCTTTCTTTCTCTGGCGGAGTCAGGTACTCCAATTATGTGCAGCAAGGGCCGGATTCTGTATACCGGTATGAGGAAGGATTGCCGATTTCAAGGTTGACGATTACGGGGGTGGATTTTATCGAAAGCGCAAGGGTCGTGAAATACAGCGGTTTTGAACCAAGGTTTTCTTTCCGATGGACTTTTGACAAAGTCAATTCCATCAAAGGTGGCTACTCGGTCATGAACCAATATTTACAGACCATATCCAATGCCACTGGCCCCACTCCTATAGATCTTTGGCAATTAATTACTACTTATATCAAGCCTCAAAGGTCTCATAACGCTTCTTTGGGATATTTCAGGAACTTCAAAGAAGATGAATGGTCAACCTCCTTGGAAGGGTTTTACCGAACTACCGCCAACCAATTGGAGTACCGGGATTTTGCTGATCTATTTGTAAATCCCCACATAGAAACTGAATTGATCCAAGGTGAGGGTCTCGCCTATGGTGCCGAATTATTGATCCAAAAAAACAGTGGTGGGATTACAGGGTGGCTCGCCTACACCTTCAGCAGGTCACTGATCCGGACCACCTCCGAATTCCCTGAAATCCAGGTAAATCAGGGAAATTGGTTTGCTACCAACTTTGACAAGCCTCACAACATTTCTTTGGTCACAAATTTCCATCTTGGCAAAGGCCGGAGTTTTAATACCAACGTCAATTATTCGACAGGCCGGCCGGTGACAGGGCTTTCTTCCAATTATGTGATTGGAGGTATTTTTGTTCCCAATTTTGGCAACAGGAATGAATTCAGAATACCGAATTATTTTAGGATTGACTTCTCCTATCTGACCAATGGCTTTGTCAGGAAGTGGGACGACAAGATCAATTTCAGCGTCTATAACCTGACCGGAAGAAGAAACGCCTATTCTGTTTTCTTCCAGAGGGAGGACAGGACACCGAGATTGGTCCCATACCAGATTTCAATTTTGGGATCCGCATTCCCTTCTTTCACCTACACTGTTTCTTTTGGCAAATGAGCAAAAACCATAAAATACCTGTCCGTTCTATTTTGCTGTGCATCTTATACCTAGCACTTCCTATTTCCTGTATTGACA
>JBBRFK010000338.1:0-3791 GCA_038224435.1 Cytophagales bacterium
TCAGTTGCCTGTTTTTGGAAATCTTAAAACTTTTATTCTCTTAGGATACAAAGTTTTCACAACATTGGTGGTAGAACCATTTTCAATTGGCATTGGTATTTATTTTTTTCAGTGAAATTTCCCTTAAATCCAAAATTGCTCCGTCCTTTTCAAACTCTTCAAAAGATTTGAAAATCACTTTTTCAAAGCCCTTATTCAATCTGATGGTCCCTATGGACTTTTTTTGAAAAGTCTCCCATGAACCTGATTTACCGACTTTTCCTTGAATTTTTTCTTCACCTGCTTTCAGGATATATTCTTTTCCAGCCTCCTGATCAGAAACCGACCATTCCAGCCATACTTCATAAGTACCCTCCAACGGGACATCTACCTCCCATACCACACTGTCATCGGAAGTAAACCAGCCAAAGGCTTTCCACTCAGGCATGTATTTTATGGCGGGACCGATTGCTTTGCCTTTCTCGGCTGACAGTCGCAATTGTCCTTCTTTAGACAGCCTGACCAATTCCGGTATATTCATGGTGTCAGCTATTGCAGCCCTTGTTTCATGTACATATTGGGCAATGGTACCGATTGGAGCTATCCAAATGCCATTGACTGGATCATTGGCATATTCTGCCAGGTTTTTTAGCATGTTGAGTCGGGTGGTCTGATTTCCTGAATGGTCAGTTTCATGTCCTGCCAATAACAGCCATTGCCCGTTTTTTGAAGCCGATTCGATCAAAGGTAAAATTTGTTCAAATTCCATCTGATCCATTTCAATGCCTGTCAATTGTGCCAAGTCTGCATAAATCGGGTCAGAAGCTGCTTCATCCATCCAACCTCTTCCGGCTAGGAACATTTCTGAAATCAAGGGTACCAAGCTTTGGGTATGAACTCCTTTTCCGACAAATTTCTGTCCACAGGGATAGGCATACACTTTGGGAATTACGTCAAGGAGTTCCTTGATTTCAGCACTTGCCTGAACCAATTCAGCCCTCATTTTATCTATGGTGTAATTTTCCAAAGCCCGCTCTCTGGACCAGGCAAAATTTCCGCTACAGGGATGCAGAATGGAATGGTTTCCGATTTCATGACCGCTTGCCACAGCCTTTTTCCAGCCTTTCAGGTCTTTTTCCACATTGGCAGGAATTACAAAAAAAGTGGCTTTGACACCGTATTCATCCAAAAGAGGAATTCCTAAACTAGTATTGGTGGCCCTGGCATCGTCAAAGCTTAAACTTAGGGCCATCTTTTTCCCCTCAGGCCATGGAAAATTCTGAGTTTGCGCCAAGGTTTGATTTACCAAAGCCAAAAGCATCAGGATCTGAATGATGGTATGGTTTTTTTTCATTTCAGGCATATTGGGTTTAAGGAATGGTATAATTCATTTTGAGAATAAAGGCCAATAAATCAGCCATTTGTTGTGGACATTTTAGTCAGAGTTATGCTCCATAGCTGAATCAATGGAATTTTCGGGTAGCTATTTTTTTTGGCATATTCATGGCCTAAGTATCAGTAGCTAACAGGTATTTCTAAATGTAAGTATTAGCAGTATTTTATCCAATAGGTTTTATAGAGGCAAAACTTGTATCGGAGCACTAGATTTCTCCCTCTGGTCGAAATGAAAAGGAGAGGTAAATAAAAGGTTGCAGCGAAATACCGCGTTCTATTTGTGAAGCTTCGAAAATTAGCAGGCATACGCGACAAATCCGATACCCATTAAAAATCAATAAAATCACTTCCCATAAAAAAAATGAAGGAAGGAAGTTTGATGTTTATTATCTTTTTGAATCCGAATGATAAATCCTAGATCAAAGCTTTTATTTGATTAAAAATCCAACCTAAAATCCATATCTATGAAGACTTTAAAGCTTTTCATTTTAATTGCCATTGCCCCCAGTCTTAATTCACTAAACGCCCAATCTGACTTAATGCGGCTCGAGCCGGTAAGTTTCTCGCAAGTGACCATTACGGACAATTTTTGGAAACCAAAACTCGAAAAAGTGGCCTCTACAACATTGCAGGTATGTATCCAACAAACAGAGGTAGAGACAGGAAGGATCCGAAATTTTGAAAAGGCGGCGAGAAGGTCAGGAGAAACGCATGAAGGGATTTATTATGATGACAGTGATGTCTATAAAGCTTTGGAAGCCATTGCCTATTCGCTCAAAAACCAATCGGATCCCGTGCTCGAAGCAAAAGCCGATGAATGGATCGATAAGATTGAAGCAGCCCAGGAAGCGGATGGGTACATCAATACTTTTTATACCCTGACTGGATTGGAAAACAGGTGGCAGGACATGGACAAGCATGAGGCCTATTGTGCCGGACACCTGATTGAAGCGGGTGTGGCATATTATCAGACAACCGGAAAAAGAAAACTTTTGGATGTCGGAATCAAAATGGCAAATCATATTGACAGCATTTTCAGGCAAGCCAACCGGCCTTGGGTGGTTGGCCACGAGGAAATTGAATTGGCTTTGGTCAAATTGTACAAGGTGACAGACGAAGATAGATACCTCGAACTTTCAGATTGGTTTTTGGATCAAAGAGGACATGGACATGGGGTAGGCGGTATTTGGAACAATAAGGATTGGGGACCAAAATATGCCCAAGATGATGTGCCTGTCAAGGAGCAAAAAGAGATTACCGGGCATGCCGTCCGCGCAATGTATTTGTACACAGGAGCCGCAGATGTCGCAGCGGCAAAGAATGATGACGGTTATATGAAAGCCATGAAAACAGTTTGGGAAGATGTAGTTTACCGCAACATGTACATCACAGGCGGTATAGGTTCATCGGGAAGCAATGAGGGTTTTTCTGTGGATTATGACTTGCCAAACGAAAAGGCGTATGCCGAAACATGTGCGTCTGTTGGAATGGTTTTTTGGAATCAGCGGATGAATGCCTTGGAAGGAGATTCCAAATACATAGACGTATTGGAAAGAAGTCTTTACAATGCCGCATTGGATGGTTTGAGCCTCAAAGGAGACAGTTTTTTTTATGGAAATCCCCTAGCCTCCAATGGACAACATACCCGCAGGGCTTGGTTTGGTACCGCTTGCTGTCCCTCCAATATTTCCCGCTTGGTGGCATCGGTGGGAGACTATATCTATGCCAAATCGGATGATGGGATATGGGTCAATCTATTTATCGGAAGCCATACCAATATCCAAATGGGAAAAGTCAACATCCCTGTGGAAATCACCACCGACTTTCCGATGGATGGGCAGGTTAACATTGCCATAAATCCTGAGAAAAAGACAACATTCAGTCTCAATTTAAGGCTTCCGGGTTGGGCAAATGAACAGCCTGTTCCAGGAGACTTGTACCGGTTCGAGGGAAAGTCAAATGAAAAATTTTCAGTTTCTCTCAACGGAAAGCCCATCGAATACACAGAAAAGAACGGGTACATTACCATCAATAGAAAGTGGAGTAAGGGGGATGTGATCCAATATACATTGCCCATGGAAATCAGGAAAGTGAAATCAAGGGAAGAAGTGTTGGCAAATCGGGATAGGATCGCCTTGCAAAGAGGACCTTTGGTCTACTGCGTGGAAGGCGCTGACAATGATGGAAGCGCTTGGAATCTGCTGATTCCGGAAAATGCTATATTTGAAGCAGTACCTTATCAGGTATTGGATGAAAAAGTAATGGCCATTCAGGCGAAAGTTCCTGTGGTGACAGTTTCGGAAGATGGGTCAAGCGTCCGGACAGAGACCAAAACCATCACCGCGATTCCCTATTACACTTGGGCCAACCGAGGCGCGAATGAAATGCAGGTTTGGTTACCGACAAAGGTCAAAGAG
>JBBRFK010000339.1:0-3777 GCA_038224435.1 Cytophagales bacterium
AGCTAATGTCAGCCAATTCATTTTCCCAATTTCTTGGTGCTTTTATAAGACCAATGATGCATTGAATTCTTTTCATTTAACTTGTTTTATTGCATTTCAATACCCTTCGGGTTATTTTTCGCCTTTGAATCTGATGCATGGAAATAAAACCCACCAACCTCCGTTCTGAAATCCTAGCAGGAATTAGCACTTTCTTGGCTGCCTTCTACATCATCATCGTCAATCCTGCCATTCTTGCTGAGGCAGGGATGCCTTTTTCAGGAGCCTTGACGGCAACAATGCTGTTAGAGGATTACCAGTGAAATTCTCCTTTGCCTAATCGACAGGCAATGTTTTTTCTAGACGATTTCAATGCCATTTATTTTAACCATACTTACCAATGGAGATGAACTGTCATCCATGAATTTTTTTATCCCAATTAGATATGGCTCTATCTTAGAATTAATTTGACGAGTCAGCTTCCATGCTTTGCCAATTGCCAAATCATCAGTTTCATCGTAATTGTCAGATACAATCATTACATCAATATCGCTGGAGTGTGTTGCTGTGTCATTGGAATAGCTCCCAAACAGAAAAGCCCTATTAACTGAGATCCCTTCGGCGTTTAAAAGAATGATGTATCTTTTTAATAATTCTATAATTTCTCCTTTAACCATTGTAATAATTTTTCGGTTTTATTTAAGTATGTCAGAACTATTGACTTTTCCGGGATTACAGGATTATAGTCAGGATAACGACCTTGAAGCTGGTATTTCATCAAAATCCCTAGAAATATTTCATCATCCTCTATCAAACTTAAATCTAACTTTTCAGCTAAATTGATCAAGTTGTGCGTTCGTGGAGGTAGTTCTGAAGTTTTCTTCACAACATGGGCTTTTAAAGCCTTTTCAATAACAAGATGACAGAAAAATAGTCCATGAAGCATCCGATTTCTTTCGATTAGGATCTTAGCGATATCTAAATCTTCGCTTGCTCCATTTGTCCAATATTCGATTTGTCTTTTTAGGTTAATCATCTCTGCTTCAAATTTACTAAAGATAGTTAATTTAAACTTTGATAAGCAGCTAAGAATCATCCGAAAAATCAATTCCAATTCGTTTGTTGGGATCTTTCATAAATTTAAATCAAGCCAAATCAAAAAGTTATGGAAGCCTGAGGCATCGTTATTTTATTAGAAAGCCAAAACACATCCACTTTTTTAGACCAATATGGTTTACTATCAACGTCCCTGCTTTCCTTAGTTGCTCGTTAAGTGGTAGGTCAATTTTCCTAAAAGTTTGAACAAAAGGAATTCGTTAAGAATTTCTACAAGTTTTTTCCGAATTTGAAATTGTAACTCAATTAGCATTTCAGCCACTTTCCCCTTATTTTCCCTTTTTCAATCCACTGAATGCAAACCAAACCTTCAAACTCACGTACCGAAATCCTTGCAGGAATCAGCACTTTCTTGGCAGCTTTCTATATCATCATCGTCAATCCTGCTATCCTTTCCGAAGCAGGAATGCCTTTTTCCGGGGCTTTGACGGCGACAGTTTTGGTGTCAGCTTTTGGAAGTCTGATGATGGGGCTATATGCCAAAAACCCCATCGTGGTCGCACCCGGGATGGGCATCAACGCTTTTTTTACCTACACGGCAGTAAAAGGTTATGGACTGACTTATGAAGAAGCTTTGGGTGCTGTATTTTGGTCGGGGGTGATTTTTCTGCTGCTTTCAGTTTTCAAAACCCGTGAAAAAATCATCGAATCCATCCCCGTAGCGCTCAGACATGCGGTCTCTGCAGGGATCGGCTTGTTTATTTGTTTCATTGGATTTCAAAATGCCCATTTCATTGTGGACAATCCTGCGACACTTGTCGGGATGGCGTCCTTTAAAGATCCGATAAGCTTGACCTTTTTGGCAGGTTTGATGGTGACTGCTGCATTGATCAGCCGCAAAGTTTCAGGTGCAATCATTTATGGGATAGTCTTTACTACTATTTTGGCATGGCCTATCGGAAGGTGGTGGGGTGATGCTTCAGCCGTCAATTTCGGAATACCGACCATGGTAAATTATTCAGGGCTATTTTCCATGCCTGATTTCAGTTTAGTCTTGAAGGCAGATATATTGGGTTCACTTCGGTATGGGTATGTCCCTGTGATATTTGTGTTCACTTTTACCATTCTTTTTGATGGGATATCGACTTTTGTGGGTTTGGCTGAAGCCTCAGGACTCAAAGATCCAGATGGCAGTCCAAGGAATATGAGAAAGTCACTTCTGACAGATTCCATGGCTACGTTATTTGCGGGCTTGGTAGGTAGCAGTTCGGGTACAGCCTACATTGAATCTGCTGTGGGGATCGAGGAAGGAGGCACGACCGGTGCCACCGCAGTGACTGCGGGTCTTTTGTTTCTGCCCTTTATGTTTTTTTCACCCCTGCTTTCAGTCATTCCTTCGATAGCAAGCTCGATTGCATTGGTGGTGGTGGGGTCCTTTATGATGAAGCCCTTTACCAAGATCAACTGGACTTTACCTGACGAGGCAATCCCTTGTTTTTTGACCATTGTCCTGATGCCATTTACTTACAGTTTGTCCGTCGGAATTTCTATGGGATTTATCAGTTGGACTGTTTTAAAATTATTGACAGGCAAAAAGGCTGAAATCAATCCGATCCTGATCGGAATATCCATTCTCTCCATTTTCTTTCTTTGGCTATGAAAAAGTTATTTGTTGTAATCCTGATTTTCGGGCATTCACTTTCAGTATCCGCCCAGCGGATTGCCGTCATGGGGGCATTGGATCAAGAAATTACCATTTTATTGGACTCGATGCAGGGTAAGAAAAAGGTGCAAAGAGGTGGTATCGATTTTTACAAAGGAAAATTAAAAGGCAAAAAGGTAGTCCTCCTCAAGGCCGGTGTAGGCAAAGTGAATGCTGCATACAGTACTGCTATCCTAACCCAAAACTTCAAACTTTCTTCCCTGATTTTTACCGGAGTGGCGGGAGGCTTGGATCCTGATGCGTTGCCGGGTGACTTGGTGATCGGTGAAAAATTGGTGCAATATGACTTTGGGAAAGTGGACTCATTGGGGTTTTCGGTTTCTCCTTTCAGGAAATTGACGGGAGGTCCACATGCCGAATTGTATATTGATTCAGACAGCGATTTATTGCAACAAAGTCAAAAAGCGGCTGCAAAGGTGGTTTTTGTTCCTATTGCCGGCAGGCAGCCCAAAGTTTTCAGCGGGGTGATTGCCACAGGAGATATTTTCGTCAGCAGCAATGAAAAGGCAATGTGGCTCTACACTGAATTTGGTGCCTTGGCCACCGAGATGGAAGGGGCGGCAGTGGCGCATATCTGTAGGACATTGGAGATACCATTTATCGTGATCCGCAGTTGCAGTGACAATGCCAACAACCGTGCCCGTATGAATTTCAACCAGTTTGTAGGTCCAGCCTCTGAAAATTCAGCAAGGTTGGTTTTGGCCATTTTGGCGCAGATGGAGTGATATCGGAAATATATCATCAACTAGACGAAAAGGATTATGGTCTTCAGAGCATAGAGGCGAGGTTGAAACCTATTAATCCTAAACCTGGGGTAAAAACAAAAGCGGGAAAAATTCTTTCGAACTTTTCCCGCTTCATCACCTGAATACCGTAGTATTCAAATCATGCAAGCTACAGTTATTGTGACTTTTTCCTCAGTTGCCCGAGTTCATAACCTTAGGTTTTCCAACTCTGATTTCGCCACCTTTCGGTTTTGATCCATGATTTCAGAACTTCTGCGGTTTCCCTTTTCAGAC
>JBBRFK010000340.1:0-3761 GCA_038224435.1 Cytophagales bacterium
TTTTAAATTAAACTTTTCTGAAGAGATGGCAAACAGGATGGATTGGTCTCCGGGGTCGGTGTCGCCTTCAAATCGGTAAACTTTGTCAATTTGGAATTCATCATGGAGAACTTTAAATTCTCCACCTCTACATTCAAGACAAAATGCCTTTAAATTAAAATCCTCGGTATAACCTTGGTTTTTGAGGCCATTGATTGCTTGGGACAATGTTTCGTAGTTTTCCATAGGTTGGCTTTGAGAATGTTTAATATGTAAAAGTTCATTCCAATTTAGCAATTTTATTTTGGTCAAAAAAAAGTAGGCAATTCTAATGCTTAATGCCATTTTTAAATAGTCGGAGGAAGTAAAAAACATGTTGAAAATTTAGAGAATTAGCTTTAGTTTTAGATCATTGTTTGATTATCAAATAAGTCATAATTAAGAAAGGAAATGGCATTAAGCTGGAACGAAATCAAATCCCGGGCAATAAGTTTCTCAAAGGAATGTGAAGGTTCTTTCCGTGAAGGAGCGGATGCCAAACCGTTTCTTGTTGCTTTTTTTGAGGTTTTTGGAATCAGTAGAAAGAAGGTTTCCACATTTGAACACAGGGTAAAAAAACTTGATGAGAAGGATGGATATATTGACTTATTGTGGAAAGGGACAATTTTGGTTGAAATGAAAAGCCTTGGGAGAAACCTTGATCGCGCTTTCCAACAGGCGAAAGATTATACCCACGGCCTAAAGCAACATGAGCTTCCAAAATATATTTTGGTTTCTGACTTTGATCGGTTCCGGCTCTATGACATGGAGGAAGATAAAGTGATCGAATTTTTTCTCAAGGATCTTGTCTTCAACGTGCAGTACTTTGGGTATTTGATTGGTTATCAAAAAAAAATATACAAAGAACAGGATCCTGCAAACATCAAGGCAGCAGAGTTGATGGGCAGACTTCATGACAGGCTGGAGGAAATTGGATATAGGGGCCATGACCTTGAGGTATATCTTGTCCGCATCCTGTTTTGTCTTTTTGCTGAGGATACCACGATTTTTGAGAAGCAACAGTTTCAGGAATTCATTGAGCAGAGAACCAATGAAGATGGTAGCGACCTTGCTGCCAAGCTACATGAGGTTTTTCAGGTTTTGAATACTCCGAAGGATTATCGTTTCAAAAATCTTGATGAGCAATTGGCAGCTTTTCCATACGTCAACGGGAAATTATTCGAAGAAAATCTGCGAATGGCCAGTTTTGACAGTAAGATGAGGCTGGCACTTTTGGATTGCTGTTATATTGATTGGAGCAAAATTTCCCCAGCCATCTTTGGGTCAATGTTCCAAAGCGTGATGAATCCCAAGGAGCGCCGCAACCTCGGGGCGCATTATACCTCAGAAACCAACATTTTGAAACTCATCAAGCCTCTCTTTTTAGATGAACTTTGGAAGGAATTTTACGCTATCAGGGACAACAAAAATAGATTAGCCGAATTTCATAGAAAGATCAGCAAACTCAAATTCCTTGATCCTGCCTGCGGGTGTGGAAACTTCCTTGTGATCACATACCGCGAATTACGACTATTGGAAATAGAGATATTGAGGTCAATGAACAAGAGTGGCCAGGGATTTTTGGATGTCCGGGAAATCATTTACTTGGATGTAGACATGATGTACGGGATAGAATATGAAGAATTTCCGGCACGGATTGCCGAGGTGGCCATGTGGCTGATGGACCATCAGATGAACATGCTCATCAGCAATGAATTTGGGCAATACTTTGTCCGGTTGCCTTTGAAAAAGGCTGCCAATATTGTTCATGGAAATGCTTTACAATTGGATTGGCAAGACCTGCTCAAAAAAAGCAGTACTGTGGATATCCATGCAGAGGAGGTAAACTTGTTTATCGTAAACGAGCCCAAAGCAGAATATCAAACCGTGAATTTGTTTACAAAAAAAGTAAACCGGGGAAACGAAATCAAACCGTCACCGGTCACTGATTTGAAGTTTGATTATATTTTTGGAAACCCGCCTTTTATTGGGTCAAAATTTTTAAATGAAGTCCAAAGAAAGGACATGCTGTCTATTGATAGAACAGTTCCAAATATTGGAACCTTGGATTATGTGGCAGGATGGTATATCAAGGCATGCAAAGTAATTAGAAATTCACAAACAAAAGTTGCGTTTGTTTCCACAAACAGTATAGTACAGGGTGAGCAGGTTGTGAGATTATGGGGGTGGTTATTAAACCAGGGAATGCATATTCATTTTGCGCACAGGACATTTCAATGGTCAAATGAAGCCAAAGGTGTTGCGGCAGTTCATTGTGTGATTATTGGATTTGCATCATTTGATAGTGATACCAAAACAATTTTTGAATACAAGGATATAAAAGGTAATCCATTGGCAATTTTTGCCGGGAACATCAATCCATATCTGATCGATGCTCCAAATGTTTTAGCAATAGGAAGATCAAAACCACTAAACAGGGTACCATTTATTTTGAATGGAAGTGTTCCTGCCGATGGGGGCAATTTAATATTATCACGAAATGAAAAAGAGGAATTTGTAAGAATTTACCCTGTTATCAAAGATTTTGTAAAGCAGTATGTTGGAGCTGAAGATTTCATCCATAGCAAAGTGAGATTTTGCCTTTGGCTAAAAAATTGTCCTCCAAATATTCTAAAACAAATGCCTAAAGTTTTGGATAGAATTGAAGGAGTAAAAAACATGAGATTGAATAGTTCCAAACTAGCTACAAAGATTAAAGCCCAAACTCCCACAATATTTTCAGAAGATAGACAACCTTTAAATGGGTATTATTTGGCAATTCCGAGAACTTCATCAGAAAACAGAAGATATATTCCAATAGGATTTTTGGACTCAACCGTTATTGGCGCAAATGATTTACAGATAGTCCCATATGCTTCCAAATTTCATTTTGGGGTTTTGATAAGCCAAATGCATATGGTTTGGGCCAAAATTACTTCAGGAAGGTTAAAAAGCGATATCAGATACTCGGTTAAATTGACCTACAACAACTATCCTTGGCCTGAAAATCCAAGCCAAAAACAGATCGAAAACATCGAAGAAATGGCCCAAAAAGTATTGGCCATTAGGGAAGAGTTTCCTGGGAGTTCGCTTGCCGATCTTTATGATCCGTTGACTATGCCTCCTGCTTTGGCCAAGGCTCATAAGGAATTGGATAAGGCAGTTGACCTTGCCTACAGGCCTAGGCCATTTGTCAGTGAAGCTAAACGAATGGAGTTTCTATTCGAATTATATGCCAAATACACCGTGGATTTATTTGCAACTGCTAAGCGAGGATAAAAGTGAAAATTATTGCTTCCATTTTGATTTGTAGAAGTTAAAATTTAAAACCAATATAAATCGATACAGACTTTGCCCAATACCAAAGCTGTCATCATTTTCAAAGCCCCAGGCTGTCCATTTTCGCTTTCAGGTAGTCACCGTTTTCGGCAGGATAGCGTAGGTCTTTGTCATACTTGCCACTTTGCTTGGCGAGTGCCCAGATCAGACTTTCTCCGGCAGGGAGGACTGTAGGTACTTCTTCGAATATCGGGTCCTTGAATGCTTCCTCCGCATCGATGATTTCCCAGCCTTTTTCTTTGAAATGTACGATCAAGTCATCTAAAAACATGGCAGCAGCCAAGTTGTGGTGCAAAAGTATCGTGTGGTTTATTTTTCTACCAGTCAGCTGATCGGCCAATCCATCATAAAAAACCGCCCTGTCGTACATGTGTTCGATGTAAAAATCCCGGAAGCCGCTGATA
>JBBRFK010000341.1:0-3756 GCA_038224435.1 Cytophagales bacterium
AATTGGCAAAAGCCAAAATCGGATTATTGGTTTCCAAAATCAAAATTGCCGGGGCCACCACCTACGCTGTGAAACAAACACTTCAAAACAAAAAAATAAATGATTTTGAAGATGGTCTTGATTCTTATTCTGCCCTTGAATAAAAATGCGAGGTTTTAATAACGGAGGATTTAAACGACTTTTATTTTTCTGAAATAGAAATAAGCGACTGCAAGACCTTCATCAAGAAGATCGCCCAAACCTAAATTCAAGTTAAGTTACTGATTCAATTGCAATCCCCTCTCAAACGCTGATATACTGTCTTGTCAATATACTTTCTTCCCACCAACATAAGTTCCTGAGATTTTGATCTGTCTTAATTCCTCCTCGGGAGAGGTCATGATGTCTTTTTCTAAAACTACAAAGTCGGCAAGTTTTCCCGGTTCAATACTTCCTTTCAGATTTTCTTCAAAGTTTGCAAATGCTGCCCAAATAGTCATCCCCTTTAGTGCCTGTTCTCTCGTGATTTTATTTTCAGGCTGAAACCCATCGTCCGGCCAGTTTTTGGCATCCTTACGGACCACCCCCGAATGAAAGCCGTAAAGTGGATTGATATGTTCTACCGGAAAGTCACTGCCCAATGCAATCATGCCGTTTTGATCCAAAAGGTCTTTATATGCATAGGCTCTTTTGATCCGGAATGAACCCAGTCGCTGACCTGCCCAATACATGTCGGAAGTGGCATGTGTAGGCTGGACAGATGGAATGATGCTGTATTGCGCAAACTTGGGCATGTCTTCCTTGCTTACCACTTGCGCATGCTCAATTCGCCACCTAAGATCATTTTTGCCCTTGAGGTACTTGGCATAGATATCCAAAAGCGTCCTATTCGCAGAATCACCTATACAATGGGTATTCATTTGGAAGCCGTTTTCATACATTTTTTTTGCCAGTTCATCAAATTCCTCTGGATTTTTGAGAAGGAAGCCATAATTATTGGAATGGTCGTGGTACGGTTTGAGAAGTGCAGCACCACGCGAGCCCAATGCTCCGTCTCCATATATTTTGAAACTCCTGATGGTGAGATTATCATCTTGATATATTCCGGTTTTGAAATAATGCGCCATATTGGTTTCTGTAGGATTCACCATGGCATAAACACGCATCCTCAAGGAACTATCTCTGTGCATTTCGGAGATAAGGTCGATCGTTTTTTTATCCAATCCAGCATCCACGACCGTGGTAAGCCCTACCGCAAAACAATTTTCTTGAGCACCGATCAGTGCTATCCTGGCCTCTTCTTTACTTGGATCAGGGACTTTGGATGATACAAGACCGATCGCATTGTCTATCAAAACTCCCGTGGGCTTGTTTTCAATTAAAATTACTTTGCCCCCGACCATGGCTGTTTGGGCAGTAACGCCGCCAAGATCTAATGCTTTTTGATTGACAAGTGCGGCATGTCCGTCAATCCTGGTTAGAAGTACCGGTTTGCCAGGAAATAGGGAATCCAATTTGGCTTTTGTTGGAAATTCTTTTGATTCCCAAAGATTCTGATCCCAGCCCCTGCCCAATATCCAAGCAGCATCCGGATTTTTTTCTGCATGTAACCTGACTCTTTCCACCAATTCTGCTTCCGATTCTGCACCAAGTAGATCAGCCACCTGTAGTCCCAACCCGTACCTGTAAAAATGGGAATGAGCATCTATGAATCCTGGGTATACTGCTTTGCCTTGTAGGTCAATGATTTCTTCGGATTCATATTTTGAAAATATGGCATTTTCATTTCCCACCTCCACAAATCGATTATCCCTTATCGCAAAAGCGTTTGCTATGGAAAATCCTTCATCTACGGTGTATATGATACCATTATGTACGATGAGGTCTACTTTTTCCTTTGGGGTACAGGAAAAAAAGACCACGATCGATGACAGGAGCGATAAGAAAACAATTTTCTTCATTTTAAGGAGATTGGTTGGTATTTGTAATTGGAAGCGGACATCTTTGCGGGATGTTAGCGGATCGATATGATTTCATGCGCCTTTCCCTGAATTTCCCTGAATTTGAATTCAAAATGCAGGAGTCGGAGGGAAAATTAAGCATTTTCGATTCCCTTCGAAAGAAATATTTGATATTGACACCGGAAGAATGGGTCAGACAGCACATGATTTGTTTTTTGGTCCGACACAGGGATTATCCCAAAGGGCTTTTTTCACTGGAAAAAGAAGTGATGTATAATTCCCTTCAGAAAAGATTTGATATTTTGGTTTTTGATAGGGATGGAAGCCCGTTCCTCCTAATCGAATGCAAAGGCCCCGAAGTCAATCTGTCAAAAAAAACAGTAGAACAAGTGGCTATATATAATAAAACAATAGGGGCATCCTATATGGGAATCAGCAACGGCAGGCAACATTTGTTTTTGAAATACAATCCAAATGCAAAAAAATATGATCAAATGTCAAATTTGCCTCAATTTCGACTTTGATTTATGTGATATTTGTCATGTTATCTGTTATATTTATGTAATAAGTTTGTTTGGTATTTTTAACCTTTTGATATGAAAACTATAGAAAAAAACACGCCATGTGAGCTTTGCATGAGTAGAAAATTTTCACTTTTTTCCAATCTTACTGAGCCTCATTTATGTCATTTATCTGACCACAAAAACTTTATTACACATAAAAAAGGTCAGATATTATTTTATGAAGGAACGAAGCCGCTCGGTGTTTTTTGCATCAATGATGGGATTGTAAAAGTATTCAAAACAGCCTCTAATGGCAAGGAACAGATTATCCGGTTGGCAAAAAAAGGAGATTTTTTGGGATATGCGTCATTGTTGGGCGAAGAATCCTATTCCAATTCCGCAACCATAGTTGAAGATGCCAAAATTTGTTTTGTCCCCAAAGAATCATTTCTAAAAGTGCTATCAGAGGACAATACATTCCATAAAAGAGTTACCAAAGCCCTTTGCCATGACTTGGGAATCATGGAAGACAAGTTGACAGATGCCACCCAAAAATCGATCCGGGAAAGACTCGCTTTTACACTTTTGAAGTTGGGTGAAACTTACGGGATTGAAGGTGACGAAGGAGAAAAAATTGATATCGTCCTGACTAGAGAAGAAATTGCCGGTTTGGTAGGTACAGCCACTGAAACGGTTATCAGGTTACTTTCAGAATTTAGAAAAGATGAACTGATTGATTTTGAGGGGAAGAAAATCCTGGTTCTTGACAAAAGAGGTTTGGCAAGATTATCCGACTTCTACGGGTGATGCGCATTGGTAGTGAGAAAATCGAATCAAACCCTATTTCCCTTTTTTAAGATTTTTTTTGTTGGGCCTGAATAATTATTTTTATGTTTTCATTGTTTGATATTTGAATCCCTTCGAACAGTTAATATCGCCTCCATTTATCAACACATTTTCATGAAAATCAAAGTATCACTTATTCTTCTTCTTTTTTTTCAGATTGCATTGGAAAATGCATTCAGTCAAAGCTTGGCATACAAAACCATGCTTAACGGGATTTACGAAAAGGATTTTCCCTTGGTATATTTAGACCAAAATGAAATCCTTGATAAGGCCATGTTTCTGGATACAAGAGAAAAAGAAGAGTTTGAAGTCAGTCACCTTAAAGGAGCGAGATGGGTTGGATTTGATTCCTTTTCAATGGAAAGTATCAAAGACATTCCAAAAGATAAGCCAATAGTGGTTTATTGTTCTGTAGGTGCAAGGAGTCAGGATATCGGAAAAAGACTCAAAGCATCAGGATACAAAGA
>JBBRFK010000342.1:0-3744 GCA_038224435.1 Cytophagales bacterium
CCACGAATTGGGCTATCACGAGCAATATGTCAAAACAATGCTAAGGATGACCCTTCTTTTTGATACCGAAAATAGAGCCGAATGGTCCGAAAACCACTGCAAATTTTTTGTCAACCAGCATTTCGAACTCAAAATCATCAAGCGCAAAGGCGAACTCAAGCTAAAGACAGCATAAAAAAAACCACCGGGAGATCGGTGGTTTTTTGGTTATAATCATAAAATCTAAAAAAGGGCACAAACTCCTCCATGTAAAACGGAATATTTGCAAAATTCAAATTATTGGTATCTTTGAAACATGCTTTTGGGAAACGAAAAATTAGCCATCATCCAAGATTATTTCAAAACCAAACCTGTTTTGAAAGCATACCTTTTTGGGTCTTTTGTACGGGAAGAAGCTGACATACAAAGTGATGTCGATATCCTGGTAGACCTTGATTATTCTGTAAAGATTGGGTTGATATTTATCCAAATGAAGCTTGATTTGGAAAATTTGCTTGACCGCAAAGTTGATCTTGTTTCTTCCAATGGCTTGTCAAAATACATCAAACCGATAATCGAGAAAGAAAAAAAACTGATTTATGCGAAGGAAGTTAGGGGATAAAATTCGTATAAAGCACATTCTTGATGCCATAGACGAAATCGAATCATATGTAGAAAATAAAGAAATGGCTGATTTTTTCAATAGTTCTATGATTCGGTTTGCTTGTATCAAACAGTTGGAAATTATCGGTGAGGCATGCAACCATATCTCAGATGATATAAAATCCAATCACACCCATATCAGTTGGGAAGAAATAATCTCTTTAAGAAATGTTCTCGTTCATGAGTATTTTGGTGTTGATGCTACTTTGGTTTGGCAAATTATAGAAAATGATGTCCCCAATTTAAAAGCAGAAATGGAAAGATTGCTGAACACATTTTCTTAAATGCTCCAACTACACCAAGGAAAGGGCAGGGTGGATTTTGAGGTAGGCGCTAGGCGTAATTTGCGATTACGCCTTCTTATGATTTTGAATATGTAATTCGGTTTTCTAAAGAATCCATGACAGGAAATCTAAAAATCCAATTTCACCCCGATTGGTATCGTGGATGGTATGGATAAAAGGGTGTAATTGATTCCGACTACTTTATGAAAAATGCCTAGACCCTGCATAAAATATCAAACTACACCCAGACAGGGGAGGAAAAAATTCCTAAAAATAAAATGATGTAATTTAATGCTTATAGTTATCGGCATACTGCAAGCTTCATAGCCAATCTATCTTATTAACTTCTACCGTGATGCCCATTTCAATAATGCCCCGGATCCTCCGATTAAATAAATAAAACCACCAATTACAACTAAAATAATTACCATTACCCAAGTACTTATTGAGTCTTGCTCTTGACGCTCCTGAGGAGTCATATTTGCATAATCTTTATCGGACTGTTCTCGAAGTTTTTGTCTGCCATATTTGGTATTGGGATTATAAGGTTTTCGTTGTGCCATAACAATTATTCAATATGTGGTTCTTTTTTTATTATCAATAATCGTTTACTCACCAAATTATAACATCCTACAATATGTTTTCCCTTTAGTGGGGAACCATTTTCCCAGCATCAATTATTATGTGTTTTCATCGAAGAAAGACTTAAATAAGGTTTCCTTGGCAGGTAAATGGGAAAGCTGCTTTTGCAATTTTGATTGAATTTTATATATAGTTGTTTGAGTTTTTGATAGATGGTTTTTCTCCAAACTTTCTATATAAGTTTTTAAATTTCCTTTTTTATCCTGTACAGTTTTCATTAGTTCATTAGCATTTTCAAAATTCTGAGAATAGTTCAGGGACTTGATTTGGTTTGAATAAGAAGTACATAAAACAACAAGATAATAGTCATATTCTTTGTATTCTGTAAGGGTTAAAAGAATTTGGTCTGTTAGATGAATATCAAATAAGAAAATAGGATTCTTGAGAGGAAAGTAATCTATGTTATTGGCCGGTTCGATGAGTAAGTTTAGCGATTTTCTTAAGAGAGTTAAATGGTGGTTGTGCCAATAAAGTTCAGTGTGAAGTATATACAAATGCCCTTGGTATTTTTGTTTTTTTTCCTTGGCAACTTGTTCAGAGTTGAAATTTGACGAAATATATGCAGCAAAGTATGCCACTAGCAAGGCAATAATTAAACTGATTAGCTGCACTTCATTCCTTTCCCAAAAATTCTTTTTTTGATAATATATGAAACCCAACCTATCAATTTTTTCATCATTAAATTTTTGCTTTTCTTCAAGTTTATCAATTTGATACTTTAAAAACTCAATTTCATTTTTTAATGAGTCATTCTTGTTAAGTTTTGATTCAGAATTAGAATAATTTATAAATAAAAATAGCAGCAAAATTGATAGCAGAAATTTTTTGCTCATAGAATTTAGGTTTAAATTTTTGTTGGTGAGAAATGCTATTTAATCTTTTAAAGACGCAATAAATTTACACTCTTGGACTGCGTCACGTTCTTTTTCAGTAAGCTTGTAAATATGGGCCAAAGCCGATTCTTGATTGATCAATCTGATTATCTCTTCAAGTATATGCTCATCTGAAATGGAGTTTACTTTTTTGATTATCTCCAATTTAAGTTCAGGGATTGACATGTGGTTAAGGTTTTGATATTCTAAAATAGGAATAAATATTGGTTTGGTAACTGATGCTATCCTTGTTAAGGATTATTCATTGGCACAAAAAAACCACCGATCTCCCGCTGGCTTTTCTCATAAAACAAATCATTCAATAGGTTTGAGCGCAATCATTCACTTCAGCGTAAACTCCGGCAACTTCATAATCTGACCGCCTGCCATTGCGGACTCGTGGGCAAGGATACCTACGCAGGTGATATTGGCGGACTGTCGTGCATCGGGATAGGGCGCTCTTCCTTCATGAAGGGCTTTGAGGAATTCATTTACCAAATGGGGGTGAGAACCTCCGTGTCCCGCCCCTTGGATAAAGGACAGGTGTTGGTTGTCATCCGAATCATAAACCCCCGCAGTGGTAAAGGAAGCAATCTCCTTTGGAAGCAGGTGCGCATAGTCCGGGATTTTGACACACTCAGGAACCTCTCCTGTATGGATGACCGAATCTTCATGCTCCACCAAGGTCCATTCAAAGGATTTTTTGGAGCCATAGACATCAAAGCTTTCGCGGTATTGCCTTGCGGTGTTGAAGAGTGAGCGGGTCACTTCTGCAGCAAGGTCTGAGTCTTTGAATTTGATATGACAGGATTCGATGGCAAAAGGAGATCCGTATTTTGGAATCAGGTTTTCATCTATCCTGCCTGAACCAAAGCAGGAAACGTATTCTGCTTGGGCATCAGTCAAGGCCAATACCGGTCCCACACAGTGCGTCGCATAGTGCATTGGCGGCAGTCCTTCCCAATAGCCTGGCCATCCTGCCATCTCTTGTTGGTGTGATGCCCTCAGGAATTGAATCTTTCCCAATTCCCCTTTTTCATACATTTCTTTGACAAAAAGGAATTCACGCGAATAGATCACTGTCTCCATCATCATGTACGTCAGGCCTGTTTCCCCGCAGGCTTCCACTATCTGACGGCATTCATCCACGGTAGTCGCCATTGGGACGGTACAAGCCACATGCTTTCCTGCCCGGAGTGCTTTCAGGGATTGCTCGGCATGTGATTGGATGGGGGTATTGATATGGACGGCGTCGATATTCGGGTCTGCAAGCAGTTCGTCATAATCGGTGTACCTGACCGCTA
>JBBRFK010000343.1:0-3726 GCA_038224435.1 Cytophagales bacterium
GAATAATAAAAATCAATTTTTTTGCCTAATCGAGATTCTTCGCTCTTCCATTTAGGATATCAAAATCGTTACCCTGAAGGTATCTGGCTACCGGCAAAGGCAGGGTAAAGGGTCTCAAAATTTAGGAGATCCTTCATCCTCATACCTCGGATTCAGGATGACGGAGATCAAGATGAGATTCTTCCCCCGTACAGCCGTCGGGATCAGAATGACGTAGGCCTAATGAGATCTTTCGCTGCAGCACTCAGAATGACGGGTTATAAATTTGAGATCCTTCGCTTCACTCAGGATGACGGCTTATCCATCTCCCTTCACCCTTCCCCAATCATTGCATCACCAGAATATTTCCGGCCACGTCTTTGGACATGAAAATGGATTTTTTGTTGTCTATAAGGATTTCTACCGAACCGTCAAATTCGGTTTTGTCCATGACTTTGATCCTCGCACCGATGTAAGCACCTACTTTGTCTAGGTACTTGAGGAAGGCGGTGCTCTTGTCTTTCACTGCTACGATCTGTCCTGTTGAACCAAGGTCAAGCTCATTGAGTGGAAGGCGGGGCCTCGCCCTGACATCTCCATATTCATCGGGGATTGGGTCGCCATGTGGATCGAATTTTGGGAAACCCAAATACTCCTCAAGTCTTTGAATCAAAACCCGGGATTTGACATGGGACAATTCATCAGCTACCTCGTGGACTTCATCCCAAGAGAACTTTAATTTTTCTACCAGGAATACTTCCCAAAGCCTGTGTTTCCGGATGGTTTGAAGTGCAAATTTTTTTCCTTCCTCAGTGATATGAAGGCCGTAATATTTCCGGTATTCGATCACTTCTTTTTCTCCCAACTTTCTCAGCATGTCGCTGACGGATGCGGGCTTTGTTTTCATCTCGGCAGACACGTCGTTGGTCGACACGCCTTTCTTGCCGCCTTCCGATAAGTGGTAGATGGCCTTCAAATAATTCTCTTCAGCGTGGGTGAGGGTAATCATACTTTTCATGGATTAAGTCCCAAAGATAGAAATTTAGACTGTCCTTAAAAATTGTTTCAGAGAGTCTAAAACGGATGTGGATAACCCAAGCGATACTGTGATCAAGGATTTAGCTATGTCTAAAAATAAGATTAGCCTAATATAAATATTAGCACAAAGTATTGAATTTCAATGGTATAAAGCTATATAACTTAGGGTATGGAATCCAAAAAACCTTGACTTTACGAGTTTCCTAAGGGCGAAAGAGGGTTTCCTAAAAGAGTATAAGGGGGGTGATATTTTTGTGTTTTAATGAAAAAAAACGTATTGAGATGGAGAACTGATTGCCTTTGCACGTATAGACAAATGGGTAAAAAATGACCACCAAATGGCTTCTTGTTCAATGGAAAACCGGCAACCTGTTAAGCATTAACCTATTGGAAAGACCTTGATTAAAGGCTACACCTTTTCAGTCAACTGCCTGATTTTATCAAGAAAATTAGTCTCATCACTTTTCCACAATACCTCTTCTCCAGGTTTATTGACAAAAAATGGTGTCTTCAAAAAGGAATGAAGTTGTTGCTTGGAATGGATTAGGTCCCTAAAATCAATTCCTTTTCCGGCAGGATATACCGAACACAAAGCCTCCCATTTTGGATTGTTTTGGAAGAGGCATGGCTTTCCCAATCCAATGCTTTCATACATCTTGCTTGGGATTTTGGGGCTGATGCTTGGGATCTGATGATAAGGAAGAAGTACAATGTCAGTCTCTTGGTAAGCTTTCAAAATACCAGAATAGGGCAGGGGGGTTGCAGAAAAGTGAAGGTGGATTGAACTTTGGTCAGCGGTACTTTTTGTAAGTTTTTGTTGGAAACTCTCCATCGGTACATGGCCGATCAGGGTCAAAGTTGCTTCGGGATAGGAGGTTTGGATGGATTTGAACCATTCAATACCCTCCAAAATCCCATAAACTTCCGTCAAGGTGCCGGAAATCAGAAAGCTCAGCTCTTTCTTTGCATGCAATTCTATCGGCTTGACAACCTCAGTATGCCCAAAATATTTGTTTTGGAGTACAGTATGGTTTTTAATCCTCGGGAATTCTTCCCTGTACACTTCTTCCGCAAAAAAATAATGGTCAACGAAGGGTTTTGAACAGGATTCAACCAAAGAGGTCAGGCCTTTAGAGAACTCTTTTTTCCAACCTAACATCGTTTTGTTTTGACTGAGGTTCAGGAAATGGTTTTCCTGCACATCATAAACCAAGGCATATCCTAGAAATAATTTTCCAAGAACTGCTGCAGGCAAGAGCTCAAAAGTGGTAATTATGACCAATTCGGGCTTGATTTTAAAGATTCTCCTTAAAAATCTCCAACCGACAATGGTCCTTGAAAGGTCGTTTCTATTTTTCCAAAAAACAGGGTGGAATTTGATGTTTTTTTCATCAGTTTCTTTTTTTATTGAAAATCCTATGATGTTAATAAGGTATTTATTTGTTTCACGCATTGAAAAAGCAAACCTATAATACGCCCTTGGATCTTTTAGTGGTTTTAGCACTGAGGCGATCATAATTTGGGTTTGGTGCATAGGTGAGTAATATAGAAGACCGAAATCAAAAATATGGAATTATTAAAGTCAATTATCGAAAAAGCCTGGGAAAACAGGGAATTATTGAAAGAAAAAGAGGTTGAAATAGCCATCAAAACCGTCATCTCAGAATTGGACAGCGGCGGAATCCGTGTTGCAGAGCCTTTGGAGGACGGTTCTTGGCAGGTAAATGACTGGATAAAAAAAGCGGTTATTCTTTATTTTCCTATCCAAAAAATGCACACGATCGAGGTTGGCCCTTTTGAATTCCATGATAAAATGGCGTTGAAAACCAATTATGCAAAGCAGGGTGTAAGGGTTGTTCCCCATGCTGTGGCTAGGTATGGCGCATTTTTGGCAAGTGGCGTAATTATGATGCCATCCTACGTAAATATTGGGGCATATGTGGATAGTGGCACGATGGTTGATACTTGGGCAACCGTTGGTTCTTGTGCCCAAATAGGTAAAAATGTCCACCTAAGCGGCGGAGTCGGAATTGGAGGAGTTTTAGAACCCGTTCAGGCTGCCCCGGTAATTGTAGAGGATGGTGCTTTTATAGGCTCAAGGGCCATCATCGTAGAAGGGGTGAGGATCGGAAAAGAAGCAGTGATCGGGGCAGGGGTAACCCTTACCGCAAGTTCGAAGATCATCGATGTTACCAGTTCTGAACCGAAAGAATATAAAGGATTTGTTCCTCCAAGATCTGTGGTTATTCCCGGGACCTTGACGAAGAAATTCCCTGCAGGTGAATTTCAGGTCCCTTGTGCCTTGATAATCGGGCAAAGGAAGGCATCCACTGACTTGAAAACCTCCCTCAACGATGCATTAAGAGAAAATAGTGTAGCCGTTTAAAAGAATACCCTTATCAAAATGAAAGTAAAGCATTGGATTTTTGTCTCCCTTATCGGCATCCTGTCTTTGTCATCCTGTTCGGAAAACATTTCCAACAAAGGGGATACTTTGTTTGGCCAAAAAAAGTATGAAGAGGCAGTTGTTGAATATGACAAGGTCTTGAAAAACAATCCCAAGTACCTCAAAGGGCTTTACAACAGAGGCAGGGCGTACGAAGAATTGGGTGATTTTAAGAAAGCAGAAAAGGACTTCCTTGCTGCATTTGCCATTGATGGTAAAAATACCCAAGTGATGATGAGCCTTTCCAACATCTACCAGAAGCA
>JBBRFK010000344.1:0-3717 GCA_038224435.1 Cytophagales bacterium
CAAATATGCTCCTGAAATGCCACTCAGGCAAGGTGAAAACGGGGCACCTTCACTAAATGGTTTTGGTAGGGGAGCAATTGGAAATCATGATTGGACAGAACTTTCCCAAGCAAAATGGAACACCAGACGGATGCTCGGTGATCTTGGACATGACATCGAATCTAGTGTGTTTTCGATCATTGACATGGCCTATACAAGTGGTCCTATCAAATTGTTAAATGTCAAAGGTCTGCTCATGTCAGATTCTACAAAGCGGGTCATCAAACCAAAATTTGCCTATCATGCTGTCCAACATGTCGCGTCTATTTTTGACAACTCTTTGGAAAGGATCCAAAACATCAGGCAAACCCACAACAGCAATTTGGTGCCGTCAAATCCGGATGACATTGCCATGACCAAAAGCACAGATTTGGGATTTGCGGTGTATGGGTATAGGCATACCGAAAGCAAACTGAATGTCTTCACGATCTGGAAAAATGAGAATATCCCCACCAATTCAATTGAAAAGCAAAACTGCAATTTTTCTTTTGCCAATGCCAATTTCAAAGAACCGGTTTATGTGGATATCATCACCGGAGAGGTATATGAAATCCCTGCGGACAAATGGAAGAAAGAAGGTCCTAAATATTCTTTCAGGGACATTCCTGTTTATGACGGCCCGATCTTGATTGCGGACAAAAGCCTGATTTTAATTCAAAACCTTTGATTTTAATTTAACAAAACCTATCAGCCATGAGTGTAGATCAATATAAAAAAGAAGTGGGAATGATGAACCTTGAGAAACTGATCGAGGTGAGGGAAGGAAAAACTGATATCAAATTTCCGGTTTCGGATGAGGAGCTTTTGTCCCGCTATGAAAAGATTTATACCGGAGCCATCAATGATGTATTGAGGGAATTCACTTATCTCAACCAAGCCCTTCCGATACGGATCAAAGCCCTCCGGGAATACCAAACTGTTGCAGGGTTTGCCTTTACAGTGAAAAGTTCCTCCAGCACTAGGGTTAGCGGTGAGATGGAATTCAGGACTAAAATGTTGGACGAGATGCATCCCAATGCCTTCGTAATATATGACACGAGCGGAGATGAGGAATCCACTTCCTGGGGTGGAGTCATGACAGCTACTGCGAAAGGAAAAGGAGTTAAGGCCGCATGCATCGATGGAGGAATTCGGGACACCCATCAGATATTGGAAGCTGATTTTCCGGTTTTCTATAAATACCGTTCCTCCAATGGCAGCCTTGGAAGGTGCTTGATAACAGATTATCAGGTTGCTATTCAGATAGACAAATGTTTTATTAGACCTGGTGATGTGGTCATGGGTGATGTGGATGGGGTTTTGGTAGTGCCTAGGGAAATCGCCTATGACGTTTTGGTAAGGGCGGAAGAGATCAAAGAAAATGAAAAGAAGATTTTTGGTTGGGTAAAGGAGGGACAGAGCGCCAAGGATATTTCTGACAAGGGAGGGTATTTTTGAATGATGAATGATGAATGTTCAAAGATTAATGTGAAAAGTGAGATTGATGGTAGTCGGGTGGTATTTTTGATAAAATGATGGGTTTATGAAATTTTCAATGCTGTTACCGGCAAAATATGATGAAAGAAAGTGGACGCTCGCCAAGCAGATCGGGGTGGATTATGCGATTACCAAAGCAGCCCCTGAATTGACAGGTAAGCTGCCTCCATATAATTTTGAAGTACTAAAAGCAGTCTCGGATAACTTTCGGGAGAAGGGTTTCAAACTCTATGGACTGGAAGGAGATCAATTTGATATGTCTCCCATCAAGCTGGGATTGCCAAATCGGGATGAGTTGATTGAAAAATACATCCGAATGATACATAATATGGGCCGACTTGAAATTCCTTTGTTGTGCTATAATTTCATGGCAAGCATCGGTTGGTTTAGATCTAAAGTAGATATACCTGAAAGGGGAGGTGCCCAAGTCAGTGGATTCTATTTTGATGATGTCAAGGATCAATTGGTTCCCGAAGACCAAAGGATTTCGGAAGAAAAGCTTTGGGAAAATATTTTCTATTTTCAGGATGCCGTACTTCCCGAGGCAAAAAGAGCCGGGGTAAAAATGGCACTTCATCCTGATGATCCTCCAATCAGTCCTTTGAAAGGAGTGGGAAGAATCTTGACTAATGCTGATGCTTTCGAGAAAGTTTGGAAGCGTAATCCTACAGGTAGCAATGCAATCACTTTTTGTCAGGCATCATTCCTGACCATGGGGGAAAATATCCAGCAACTTGCAGCGCTGTGGCTTGAGCAAAAACGAATTTCTTTTCTCCACATTCGGGATGTGGAAGGAGATAAGTACAACTTCCGTGAGACCTTTCATGACAATGGCCCCACGGACATGGTGGAAATGTTTAGAACCTATAAGAAATATGGGTTTGACGGTCCAATACGTCCAGATCATGCACCCGCTATGTATGGCGAAACTCAGGGGAGTTTCGGAGGAAGTACCACTGTCGGCTATGAAATCACCGGGAAAATATTTGCGATAGGCTATATGAAAGGCATATTGGAATCTGTTGAAAAAATGGATAAGACCGAAGATTCAGCCAATGGCAATCCTGAATAATAGTGAAAGCGGTTTTTAGACCCATTAATATAATTGCCTGGCAAATGCCAAAGGATTGATTTGGTATTTGTTTTTAAATTGGCGGTTGAAATTGGAAAGGTTGTTGAATCCGCATTCAAAACAGATTTCAGCGACACTTTTTGTATTCTCCTGCAGCAATTTGGTAGCATAATTCAGCCTGACTTCATTTACAAAACAGACAAATGACTTTCTTGTCCTTTGGCTGAAGTATCTGGAAAATGAATTTGTAGACAGATTGACTAAATCGGCGATCTCACTGATGTTGATTTCGTTTTTGAAATTTTTCATGACATATTCAAAAACCTGATTCATGCGGTCAGACTCAATTTCATTTTTGCCTATCATATGTGATTGGGAAATAGGAGTAAGTTCATCAGACTCTGAAAGCAACTGCAAGATTTCGACCAACTTCATCCACCTTGGCATTCCTTTGAGCAGAAGCATTTTCTGAAGCATTTCAATGCATTCAATTTTGGTGGTGCCATAGATATCCAATCCAAGTTGGGACTTTGCAAACAGGTTCTTGATTTTTCTTGCCTCGGGAAGGGAAACGAAATTGGCCCCCAATGATTTTTCAAGAAAATGCACCACGATTGATTTTGCCATTTTGGAATCGGATTTTTCACCCTCGTAATATGAAGGATCATTTCGATACAAATGGGGAAGGTTGGGACCAAGGAAGGTCAAATCACCTTCACCAAAATCTGAAACAGCGTCACCAATGAAGCGCTTGCCCGTACTTTCCAATACCAACACGATTTCATATTCCGGATGGAAATGCCAGGGAGTTGGAAAAAAATGATATTCAAAGCTTTTTACTACAAATGACTCCTCCGGTTCGGGAGGTAAATGCTCCAATATTGCTTTCAATTTCTTATTATTTGGATAATAGTATTGTCAAAAATAAAGATATGCTGAATAAATAGTACCATTATAAATCAAAAATAATGTAGTCACCGCTAATTTTGATCGGTAATTTTATCAATTAAATTTAATAACCCATGACTGTTCCCAAACTAACTCCCGCACAAATCGCTGATTTCAACCGAGATGGCTTTGTACTCATCGAAGGATTTTGCTCCAAAGAGGAAGTAAATAAAATGTATCGT
>JBBRFK010000345.1:0-3712 GCA_038224435.1 Cytophagales bacterium
GGGGATTGAGGCTTTTTTTGGATTTTTATCCATTTAAAGAAAGTTTATAACTCACTTTTTTTCAAATTTAAAACCCAACTAAAAACAATAAAAAGTTATATTTGGCATTTTAAAGACAAAAAACTGAATGTCAAAAATTATCCGGATCACCACAGTGCCTATTTCTTTAAAGCTTTTACTTTCAGGCCAAATGAAGTTTATGAAGGATGCCGGGTGGGAGGTAATTATGGTAAGTGCAGATGGCAAAGAAATCAATGAAATTGTCAAAAAAGAAGGTTGTCCACATATTGCAATTCCTTTTACCCGAAAAATCACACCATTTCATGACCTTGCCTGCCTTTGGCAACTTTATAATTTGATCAAAAAAGAAAAACCTGATATTGTCCATACCCATACCCCAAAAGCCGGGTTGTTGGGAATGTTGGCAGCCAAACTCGCAGGGGTTAAAACCAGGATTCATACCGTAGCAGGCTTACCTTATATGGTGGCCGAAAAGCATAAAAAGCGTCTGCTCGTCAATATTGAAAAGATGACCTACTCATGGGCAACGCAAGTATGGCCCAATTCACCTTCACTCAAAAAATTTATTGTCGATGAAGAATTGGTTGGACAGGAAAAATTAAAGGTGATAGGTTTTGGGTCTTCCAACGGCATTGACTTGGAGAAATTTAACCGTGGGATTTTGAAGGAAAACCACCTTGTGGCCGCCACCATGAGAATCATGCCGGGAGACAATGATTTCATTATCCTTGCAGTAGGCAGGTTGGTGAAGGATAAAGGCATTGAGGAATTGGTGTCTGCTTTTTTGGAATCCAAAATCTCCGACAGGTCAAAACTAGTCTTGTTGGGGTCTTTTGAGCAGGACCTCAATCCAATAGGTGACGAAATAGTCCGGAAGATACAAGACCATCCAAGGATTGTTCAGATAGAATGGACAGATCATGTAGCGCATTATTTAGCCTTAGCAGATGTTTTGGTACACCCTTCCCACAGAGAAGGATTTCCCAATGTGCTTTTGGAAGCAGGTGCCATGCAGATTCCGATTATTTGTTCTGATATTATCGGAAATACCGACATTGTGACCAATAAGAAAACCGGATTGGTTTTTCCTGTGAAAAACAAAGAAGTTTTGAAAGATGCTTTGGAATTTGCTTATGTCAAGCGTGATTTTATGCAGGAGTTGGCGGATAATCTGTACGTGGAAGTAGAAGGAAAATATCAGAGAAGTAAAGTTCATCAATTAATTTTGGAGGAGTATAAAAACTCTTTGCGCTTAATTGAAGGAAATTGAATTTTCTAAAATTAAAAATTCTTAGAAATAAGGAGGGTTTAGGTTAATTAATTTAAATTTTATTCGTTTTTTAGTAAATATTTTAAACTAAGAAAAATGAAATATCTTGTAACTGGTACAGCAGGTTTTATTGGCTTTCATGTCGCATTGTACCTCCTAAATAGGGGAGAATCTGTGGTAGGAGTAGATAATATCAATGATTATTATGATGTCAATCTCAAGTACCAAAGGCTGGCTGCTTGCGGAATAAGCCGGGAAAGTGTTTCTGATAACAAAAAAGCCATTTCTACAAAATTCCCGGAGTATTCTTTTTACAAAATGGACCTTTCAGACAAGGCCGTTTTGATGGATATTTTTGAGAAAGAAAAAATAGATGTAGTCATCAACCTTGCTGCCCAAGCAGGAGTGAGGTATTCCCTGACCAATCCTGATGCCTACATCACTGCAAACATCCAGTCATTTTTGAATATTCTGGAGGCCTGCAGGGCATATCCTGTCAAGCATTTGGTGTACGCCTCTTCCAGTTCGGTCTATGGTGCCAATACCAAAATGCCTTTTTCGACTTCAGATAACATTGACCATCCTGTGAGTCTCTATGCTGCTACCAAAAAATCAAATGAATTGATGGCGCATACTTACAGCCACTTGTTCAATATCCCAACAACCGGTCTCCGGTTCTTTACAGTGTATGGACCATGGGGAAGGCCGGACATGGCATTGTTTTTATTTATCCAAGCCATCGAAAAGGGTGAACCCATCCAGGTTTTCAACCATGGCAAAATGAAAAGGGATTTTACCTATATAGATGATATTGTAGAAGGAATCATCAGAGTGGCTGACCGGCCGGCAAAACCAAATCCTGATTGGACTGGCCAAGATCCGGATCCAGGATCTTCTTATGCCCCATTCAAAGTCTATAACATTGGCAACTCCCAACCTGTAGAATTGATGGATTATATCGGAGCTTTGGAAAAAGCAATGGGGAAAGAAGCAATCAAAAACATGTTGCCTTTGCAGCCTGGAGATGTACCGTCCACTTATGCTGATGTAACAGACCTTAAAAGAGATACCGGTTACCAACCCCAAACTTCAGTCGAAGAGGGTGTGGCCAAATTTGTGGCTTGGTATAAGGAATCCTACGGAAAGTAATCTAAGACGAAACTCCAATCGTTAGCCAAAGTATCAGAATAATTGAATGTTGAGTCATTCAATTAGCCAACCATTTAATCCGCAAGTATGAAAAAAAAGATCCTTATCACAGGAGGCGCCGGTTTTATAGGCTGCCACGTTGTGCAGCTTTTTGTCCAAAAATATCCTGACTACCAGATCATCAATCTAGATTGCCTGACTTATGCAGGCAATCTCGAAAACTTGAGTGAGATTGAAAATGCCAAAAATTACACTTTTGAGAAAGTGAATATTTTGGATGTGGAGGCTTTGACAGCCGTTTTTGAAAAGCATCAGATTACAGATGTGATCCATTTGGCAGCTGAATCCCATGTAGACAGGTCGATCACCGATCCTTTGGCTTTTGTCAAAACCAATGTCATCGGTACTGTCAACCTGTTGAATGTGGCAAAAACCTATTGGAAGGAATACCAAAACCATCTCTTCTACCACGTATCTACAGATGAGGTGTATGGATCATTGGATCACGGTGGGTTCTTCACTGAAACCACACCTTACGATCCACAGTCTCCCTATTCCGCTTCCAAAGCGGCCTCTGACCATTTTGTAAGGGCTTATTCGAATACTTACAAACTGAAAACTGTCATCTCTAATTGCTCCAATAACTACGGTCCAAATCAGTTTCCCGAAAAACTGATCCCGCTTTGCATCAATAATATTAAGCACAACAGACCACTTCCAGTCTATGGAAAAGGGGAAAATATCAGGGATTGGTTGTATGTCGTCGACCATGCAAGGGCGATTGATATGGTCTTTCATCACGGAAAATCCAGTGAAACATACAATATCGGAGGCTTCAATGAGTGGATGAATATTGATATTGTGAAGCTCCTTTGCAAAAAAATGGATGATAAACTCGGAAGGGAGAAAGGAACTTCCGAAAAACTGATCACCTACGTCAAGGACCGTGCAGGACATGACTTGAGGTATGCCATAGATGCTTCCAAAATCCAAAGGGAATTGGGTTGGGAACCAAGTCTGCAATTTGAAGAAGGAATCAGCAAAACCATTGATTGGTATTTGGAAAATGAATCTTGGCTTGGCAATGTAACTTCAGGGAATTACCAAAAATACTATCAGGACCACTACGGGAAATGATTTCCCAATTGCATATAAACGAAAAACACCCGGCCATTTGGTCGGGTGTTTTGATTTTGGGGAAACGTTGCAATTATTTTACTTCCACTTTTTCGATTTCTTTGAAGATATCGATTTGGGTTGCTTTAGCTTTTT
>JBBRFK010000346.1:0-3685 GCA_038224435.1 Cytophagales bacterium
TTTGCCCAGTAAAAGCAATAGAAGCCCATAAACTATCCCGAATAAAAGGTAAAATGTTAGCATGAATTGCTTTAACTTGCGGTAATGGGTAAAGAAGACAAAAAAGAAGCAAAGGAAAAAATTATTCTGGGGATTGATCCCGGCACCAATGTGATGGGTTATGGTTTGTTGCTGGTCGAGGGCAATAAATACAGTGTGCTCCAATTTGGGGTCATCCATCTCAAAAAATATGTTGGTCACGAACTAAAGCTGAAAAAGATATTTGAAAGGGTTACCGGCATCATTGAGGAATTTCATCCGGATACGGTGGCATTGGAAGCTCCTTTTTATGGCGAAAACGTCCAATCCATGCTCAAACTAGGCCGCGCACAGGGCGTGGCGATGGCAGCGGCATTGGCACGGGACATTCCCATCACGGAATATTCCCCAAAAAAAGTCAAGCAATCTGTCACCGGAAACGGAAACGCTTCTAAAATCCAAGTAGCCGAAATGCTCAAGACCTTGCTCAAAATCGAAGAAATCCCGAAGCTTTTGGATGCGACTGATGCCTTGGCTGTTGCCCTTTGCCACCATTTTCATGATGGAAGGCTACAGACTAGAGGCCGGACAGCCGGCTGGAAATCATTCCTGGAAGACAACCCAAATCGCCTTAAAAGCCCAAAATGATTTTCCGGTATTTCGGGTTTTAGATAGCGGTAATTTTTCCTATTTTAGGACAATTAATGATTATCGGAGATTTTTATCACTTGTTGGTAAACCAATTCAATAAACCCCAGAAATCGATATGAAAAAACATTGTCTATTCAATCCCTATTTGGGTTTGGTATTTTCACTCTCCATATTTTACTCCTGCAGCAGCAGCACAACGGAAAGCACTTTTGATTCTTCCAAATTACGGAAAGCAACACAAGAAGAAATAGAAAAAGTCATCGAGCAGTTTGTGCTCGCGGAAGACAGTTCGGTGATTCAAATTCCGGCAGGGTTCTATGCTTTGAAAACCCAACTGATCCTGGACAACAAAAACTACATCACCATCAAAGGTGCCGGACTTACCGAGACGGTACTCTCTTTCCGCGACCTCAAAGCCGGCGGGGAAGGTGTCAAATTGGTGGGCAACAATATTCTCATCCAAGACCTCAGCGTGGAGGATGCGCCTGGCGACGGCATCAAATCCCAACATTGCGACGGGATTACATTCCGAAAAGTCAATGTCACCTGGACCAATGGGGACAAATCCAAAAACGGCACCTATGCCATCTATCCTGTCCAATGCAAAAACGTCCTGATCGATGAGTGTATCGCTTCCCATTCCAAAGACGCAGGTATCTACGTGGGCCAGTCAGAAAATATCATTGTCAGAAATTCCCTTGCTTTTGGCAATGTGGCAGGGATAGAAATCGAAAACTCTGACAATGCGGAAGTATTCGGAAATGTGGTCAGGGACAATTCAGGCGGGATTTTGGTATTCAACTTACCCGGTCTTCCAAAATCAGACGGGCGGGAAACAAAAATTTACAACAATGAGGTCATCCACAACAACCACGAAAATTTTGCGACTGCGCTGAGGGAGGATCCGAATGGAAATACGGTGACAATGATTCCTCCCGGTTCAGGAATAGTGATATTAGCGGCCAAAGATGTGGAGATTTTCAATAACAAAATCCACGAGAACAAGACCGTCGGAGTCGCCATTGCAAATTATCACATTACCGGATTCCCAATGGATGCACCCAATTGGTCTCCCTTTACATCCAATGTTTTTGTTCATGACAATGATTATAAACGTACCTGGGCTTTGCCGGATTTCTCCAAAGATCTTGGCAAATTGATTTCTGTGTACAATGCGACTGGCTTCGCAAGAACACAAGATATCATCTATGACGGATTTTGGGATAAAAGCATTTCGGACAATATCAGCTCAAATCCGATGAAAATCTGCATTCAGGAAAAGGAAATGGACAAGTTGCATTTCACGCTATTTGATCTTTGGGAAGGGGAAGAAAACATCAAATCCTCCAAGGATTATGCGCCATTCAATTGTACATCAGAAATCAAAACCGACGTCAGCGCCATTGCTAAATTATAAGCCTATGAAAATGTATGTGGGTAGGCAGTTGTTCTCATTCCTCATGATTTCGGTGCTTTTTTCTTCCTGTGAAAAAAAGCAAGCGGGTACCACCCAAACCGGAACCATCTACTCTGAAGCCGAAGCCCCTGAGATCGAAACTTCAGAGATTGATTTCAATCAGATACCTTTCAAAAATCTTTCAGATTACGGGTTTTTCAAAGGAAAACTGAGGTCACTTGACCCTGATAAAGGTGTGCTTTTGTATGAACCCGCCTCTTCCCTTTTCACTGACTTTGCCCACAAATCCCGGTATATATGGATGCCGGAAGGCAAATCAGCAAACATCAAAGCAGATATTGAAGGAAGCATGGATTTTCCTGACCATACTGTCATTATCAAAAACTTCTATTATCCTGCTGATTTCCGAAATCCCAAGGATGGCCACAGGGTGGTGGAAACAAGGCTGATGGTGAAGAAAAACGGCGTCTGGGAAGCCTTCCCCTACATTTGGAAAGATGACCAAAGCGACGCCGAATACAAAGTCGTCGGTGCAGAAAAAGAAGTCAGGTGGATTGACCTTCAAGGCAAAGAACAGGTGGTCAATTACATCGTTCCCAACAAAAACCAATGCAAAAGCTGTCACAATGAAAAAGAGCAATTGGTACCGATAGGTGTCAAAGCCAAACACCTCAACCACAATATCCAGTTTGGCAACGAAGACAAGAACCAATTGGTAAAATGGCAGGAATCCGGCTACCTGTCCGAATTGGGTGATTTGAATGCCTATCCTTCGATGGTTGATTATAACCAAACTTCCCACTCGCTCGAACTCCGCGCAAAAGCCTATCTTGATATCAACTGCGGACATTGCCACCGTGCAGATGGTCCGGCAAGCACTTCAGGCTTGTTTTTGACTTACGAGGAAACGGACCCTTTGAAATTGGGAATCAACAAAACCCCCGTGGCAGCGGGTTTCGGTGCAGGCACTTTCAAATATGATATCGTACCCGGACAGGCTGACCAATCCATCATGACCTACCGCATGTCCACCAATCAAGTCGGTGCTGCCATGCCCGAAATCGGCAGGGTCGCTGTCCATCAGGAAGGACTGGATTTGATTAGGGATTGGATTAATGGGATGAAGTGATAAATTCCAAAGAGAACTTCAAGTAGATTCCAATCAAGAAAAATCCATGGAAGAAAAAATTATGGAGCTCAAAATGATGTTTCGAACTGCTTCTAAAGGCGAGCTAACTGCAATTAATCAGGAAATGGAAAATTTGGCTTCAGAAAATCCTGAGGAATTTTCTAAGGCATTGTTGGAAGCAGCAAAGGCCACATTTATTGAAGCAGAAGGATTCCGAAGCAAATAAAAATTGGGAGCAAAACTTTGATTAAATCAAACTATTGGCAAAAATCTAATTCGGTAAAACAGAACAGTGGTTTTACCTAAGGCTTAATGTGAATATTATTTACAGAAAAGAGGCTAGATTTTCTGATCTCGAGCTCAAGATAATTTCAAAGGCTTTGAATGACTTTGGGGACAAACTCAAGGATTCCTCCATACTTATTGCATGAAGTAGGGAAAATTAATTTTTATATTCTGAATAATGAACT
>JBBRFK010000347.1:0-3682 GCA_038224435.1 Cytophagales bacterium
CAATAATTCAAGTTGGCTTGCATCCAACTTTACCCCAAAACCATCCAATGCCGACACATAGACTGCCCCGATATTTTCGTCCGCAATCCTGTATTTTGCCAAAATGCTGGATACACTTTTTCTCATTGAAGCTTGCATGTCTTCGTAGGGTCCATCTTTTCTGAAACCTAAAGATTGGGGCTTAAGAACTACGATATAACTGCCGGGGATAATATTACCATTTGGATATCCCATAATCTGGTATTCGGAATCCAAGATTGGGGATTCGGCATTTTCCTGACAGGAGAATGTCACCAAGGCAAGGGCTAAGGCTGCGATTCCTGCAGGCTTTCCCATAAATCGGTAGAATTTTTTGATCATAATAAAATAATTTTAGGGTGGATTAATTAACCAAATAGAATTTGGTATGGTTAAATTAAGTCAAAATAAAATATAAATTTGATAAGAATTCAAAATATATAAGCAAAGTCAATTTGTTTCTAAAAAAATATGTTCAGTTAATCTTATCAAAATCTAAAAAGCAAAAGTTGGATTCGTTAATTTTTAGAGATAAAGTATTTTGTTTTTTTATTTTGAAAATTGAAACAAAGTTGCATTAACACTAGGTCTAAAGCATGATCTTACTTATTTTTGCAACATAGTTACATTTATGTCAAAGGCTATTACCCTTTTCCTTTCTATCATATTTTTGGCCACCAATGCTAATAGCCAACAAGCATGTATGCTGATCCTTAGGGGAAAGGTGGTTCATGAAGAGAACAATGAGCCTATAGTTGGCGCATTTGTATGGCTCATTGAATCTGAAACCGGCGCAGTTACGGATACGCAAGGGAATTTCAGGATCCAAAAAATTTGTCAAGGCGAACAAAACATCCGAGTCCAATATCTTGGGCACAGAGAGTATCTTGAAAAAATCAGCATCCAGTCAAATTTAAACCTTACCATCAGATTGGTTGCGGAAGACATGGAGTTGGAAGGTGTGGAGATCCATGGACATGAGGATGCTTTGCTGACGACAAATACTGTTTCGGGTATTTATGGAGAAGATTTGAGAATTTCCCGCGGTCAAAATCTGGGTGAAACCTTGAGAAGAATTCCAGGGGTTACCTCCTTTTCCTCAGGTTCCAGCATCCAAAAACCGGTGATTCATGGACTTCACAGCAATAGGATTTTGATCCTCAATAACGGAGTCAGGCTGGAAGGTCAACAGTGGGGAGCGGATCATGCCCCTGAGATAGACCCATTTATTGCAAGAGAAATATCTGTAGTCAAAGGAGCGGAGACAGTCCGGTTTGGTCCCGATGCGATGGGAGGCGTGATCTTGGTCAACCCTGCCCCGCTACCTGTCAAAGGTGGACAAAGCGGGGAAATTGACCTGATCGGATTCTCCAATGGAAAGGGAATAAATGCATCCATTGGATTGCTTGGAGGTTCTGAAAAAATCAAAGGCTTGGGCTATTGGGTTCAGACATCTTCCAAAATAGCAGGAAATCTCCAAACCCCGGATTACATGCTGGATAATACAGGAGTCAGGGAATTGAATTTCTCCGGAGCATTGGGCTACAGCAATTCAAAGCTTAGCACAGAAGTCTATTTCAGCCACTTTCAGACTTCTATCGGGATTCTGACCGATTCCCATACCGGGAATTTGTCAGATCTGGAAAGTATCATTGAAAACGGCAGGCCTTTCCGCAACCCTGATTTCACTTACGAGATCCAAAACCCAAAGCAAAATGTGAATCATCAGCTGTTGAAGTTGAAAGGGCATTATCACTTGGCAGATGGGGCAAAACTAAATATCCAATATGCCTTTCAGAGAAACCACAGAAAGGAATTTGACAGAAGACGTGGCGATCTGAACAGTAGGCCTTCCCTTGATCTGGAGCTTTTTACCAACACGCTTGATCTCAGCTATAACCACCAAACAAGAAAAAAATGGAACGGGTCAGTCGGGATGCAACTCATCCAGCAGGCAAATTCCAATATTCCGGGCACGGGAGTAGTGCCTTTGATTCCAAATTATGACATGTTCAATATCGGTTTTTTTGCCATTGAAAAATTCACAAGCGGTCCGTTGGAAATCGAAGGTGGCCTGAGGTATGATTTTAGACATGTGGAGGCAGCAAGGGTAAACCGAGGCGGAGTACTTCAGGAGGATGTTTTTGACTTTAATAACTTCTCGGTATTTCTCGGAGCCATGTATCCCCTCGCCCGCAATTTGACTTTCAACACCAATCTTGGCACAGCCTGGAGACCTCCAAGTATCAATGAGCAGTTCAGTCAGGGTCTGCACCACGGTTTGGCAGCTATCGAAATCGGAAACCCTGATTTTGTCAGTGAGCAATCTTTCAAATGGATGAATACCCTTAATTATTCGGACAGTAGGTTCAATTTCGAAGTTACAGCCTATGCCAACAGGATCAATAATTATATCTACCTCAGTCCCACCGAAGACCGATTCGTATCATTGAGAGGAACATTCAATGTCTTTGAATACCTTCAGACCGATGCGTTTTTTATGGGTACAGACTTGAGCGCTATTTGGACGATGTCTTCCAATTGGGAATTGTTTACAAGAGGTTCTATCGTCAGGGCAAAAAATACAGCAGAGAATTCCTTTCTTCCTTTTATCCCTGCAGACAGGCTTGAAACTGGAGTGAGCTATCAATTCCAGACAGGTATTTCCAAAAACAAATCGAAGATTTCCTTCAGTAATCTCGCTGTAGCCAAACAAAACCGGGAACCGGACTTTGACCTTGCCCCTGCCCCACCGGCTTATATGCTGTGGAATCTCGGATTTCAGACAGGTTTTAAAGTCGGGGATAACAAACTCAATTTTGGGTTGCAGGTCACCAATCTCTTTGATGAAACCTACAAAGATTATATGAACAGGTTCAGGTATTTTTCCCATGAATTGGGAAGAAATATCATGGCCAAACTCAATTATGAATTTTAATCTATTATACTATAAACCAATTACACAATGAAAAATTACAGATTCAATTACCTGGTCATCGCTTTTTTGGCCATTGCAATTTCATTTTCATCCTGCAAAAGTGATGACCCTGTTCCTGAAAATGAACAGGAATTAATCACTGATGTTAACCTAAAATTTACAGAACTGAATTCTGCCGGAGCTCCGATTGGTACCTCTGTTGAATTTAGCGCAACTGATCCAGACGGACTGGAAATCGGTACAGGTCCGACCATAGAGACCATCACCCTTGGAAGAGGAAAAACCTATCTGATGGAAATATCCCTATTCAACAGCATTGAGAATGAGGATATCACCGAAGAAATCGAGGAAGAAAAAGAAGAACACCAATTCTTTTTCCTTGGTACAGCATTTACCGGGACCGCTATTCTGACTTACACCTATAATGATGAGGATATTGACGGCAATCCTGTGGGATTGAGGGGAATAGTAAACACGGTCGGATTCAACAATGCCCAAATGAGAGTGATTTTGAGACATGACCTCAACAAAAACTTCAATGGAGCAAACAATCCCAACTGGTTGAATTTTGTACAGGCGGGAGGCGAAACAGACCTTGACATTGTCTTCCCTGTGGTGTTAAATTGATAAATTCAATAGAGGCGGCTTTTTAAATAAGCCGTCTTTTTGACTATATTGGCATAAAATTTCAGTCCTATGAAAAATTTATTCCATCTTTTGTTATTT
>JBBRFK010000348.1:0-3675 GCA_038224435.1 Cytophagales bacterium
GATGATGGAGTTCGAACCATTCAGCCAAGAAGGGATTGAACTGCCCGATCTTTTTTTTCAGACAAAACGTTTTGCTTACTCCACAGAAAAGGCCGACAATCTGCAAATGCTTTGCCAGGATGTGGCAGAGGAAACAAGAAAAATTACCGGCTACGACAGGGTTATGATTTATCGCTTTGACAAGGATTACAACGGGCAGGTATTTGCCGAAAGCAAGATAGACAGCATTGAGCCTTACTTTGGTTTGAATTATCCGGCCACTGATATTCCTGCGCAGTCAAGGGATTTTTTTTTACTGAATCGGATACGCATGATTGCCAATGCGAAGGCAGCCAATGTGCCACTTTATGCTTTGGATGAAAATGCAGATAATAAAAGCATCGACCTCACGCTTTCCACACTGCGGAGCTCTTCACCCATGCATATTCAATATTTAATTAACATGGGTGTTGGGGCCACTTTCACCATTGCGCTTATCAATCATGGCAAGCTTTGGGGCCTGATTGCCTGCCATCATTACGCGCCTAAACACATTCCTTACCACGTTAGGTTGGCTGCACATTTACAGGGTATTTTTCTTTCTTCACAAATCGATGTGCGTCAGGTGGCCGATGAATTTGAGCTTGTAAAACAAACAGAAAAAAAACTGGATGAACTGAACAAAATAATGGCGGGCAGCGAGCAAAGCCTGGCAGAAGAACAAACCCTTCTTCAATTAAAAAATCTGCTGAATGCAGATGCGGTAGTTATTGCTTACAAAGGATCTTTCTATAAAAATGGCTTACTGCCTCAAGATAAAAAATTAAATAGCTTGATGAACTGGCTCGAAACTTCAGTTGATCAAGCAATTTTTCAAACCTCAAATCTTGCCGACAGTTATCCTCGGGCTTCAGACTTAGGTAGCGAAGTCGCCGGTGTGGTTTACTTGCCGATAGGAACGGAAACAAAAAACGGTATCGCCTGGATAAGACGGGAACTGGAAAAAACGGTGAATTGGGGTGGAGATCCAACCAAATCAATGAACAAAGATGCAGAAAACCAGATTCTTAGCCCACGCAAATCTTTTGCTTTGTGGAAAGAAGACGTTAAAGGTCAAAGTGCACCATGGCAAAAACCTGAAATCAAAGCAGCTACAGTGATCTGTTCTTATATTCAACACCAGTTTCATTTGGCAGAAATGCAGGAAGAGGAGCTACGCTATCTGACCCTGAATGAAAAACTTCAGAAAGCCAATGATGAACTAGCCAATATGAATTGGATAAGCACCCATGATTTAAAAGAGCCTCTTCGCAAAATTCAGATGTATGCTTCAGTTATTTTAGAAAAACATCAGGCCGATTTACCGCAATTGGTAATTACAAACATCACCCGCATGCAAAGTTCGGCAGGCCGCATGCAAAACCTGATTGATGCCCTACTCTCCTATACAAAACTTATAAATGAAGAAAAAAAATTGGAGAATAGTGATTTGAACTTAATACTTAAAGAAATACTAGCCGACTTCAAAGAAACCATAGAAGAAAAAGCAGGAAGCCTGCGATGGGAAAAACTGCCGGTGATACATGGCACTACGTTTCTGCTAAAGCAGTTATTTGAAAACCTGATCAACAACTCGCTGAAATTTACCAAAGAAGGAAGGCCTCCGGTTATAATCATCAGCAGCCAGGTAGTTGATGAAAAAACCATGAAGGAAAACTGGCCCAATAGTAAACATGATTATTATAAAATTTCCGTGGCCGATAACGGAATTGGCTTCGACCCAGCTTACAAAAAAGACCTTTTCAAGATGTTTCAGCGTTTTCATGGACAGAAATTTATCGGATCCGGAATTGGCCTTTCCATCTGCCAGAAAATTGCTGAGGCGCATGGTGGATTTATAGATGCTGACGGAGAAGAAGACAAAGGCGCAGCGTTTAACATTTACCTTCCGGTAGCTTCATCACAAGTATGAATTTTCTAGAAAAGGTTTTGGTTTTAAATGCGAACAAGCGGACAGCGTAGACTTTTTAGAATGTTTTGCATCAAATCCCGCCGAAGAATAACAACGAACTGCCTATCGGGATGAAGGCCATAGGCAATATACCTACAGTGCCCCTGCACCACGGAGCACACGGCCGTCCATAGTCCGTAGACGATACCTACCTGCCGAAGGCAGGAACCACGGTAGGTTTAGTTGGATTTCAATCGCTATTTTACTTGGTTATCGGTAAAGAAGCGTTCATGTATATTTGAGTATTAAATGGTAAAATAAAATAGTTTTTCCATCTTAAAGATTGCCTAAACTGTTGCGGATTTGGGCGGAATCTATTGCAAAGATTGAAGTGGATTTCCCTTATTCTGTAAAATATCGATTGGACAATGCCTACGGAATGATCTTGCTATCAAAACTCCCGATGACTGAAAGTGCTGTAAATTTTTTGGTTAAGGATAGTATTCCATCGATTTATACAAAGATTACTTTACGATCCGGAAGCAAAATAGATTTTTATGGTGTTCACCCCGAACCTCCGAAACCCGGCACAGATACTTATGAAAGAGACACAGAATTACTCCTCATTGGCAAAGAAATCAAAGAATCCAAAAATCCAACAGTCGTAGCCGGTGATCTAAATGATGTGGGTTGGTCGGCTACTTCCAAGCTATTCAGAAAGTATAGCGGACTTGTAGATCCGCGTGAAGGCAGGGGTTTATTCAATACCTACATCGTATTTGTGCCATTGTTCCGGTATCCGCTTGACCATATTTTTTACTCAAAGGAATTTGGGTTATTAAATTTGGAGAAACTGGGCAGTATTGGATAGGACCATTACCCGATTTTGGTTGGTTTGAATTATGAACCCGATGAGGACAATACGGAAGGCTTGGAAAAAACCAATCACAAAGAGAATGAGAAGGTTGAAAAAAAGATTGAAAAAGGTAAAGTGGAAGGGGAGAAAGACTGAATGGTTATCAGCAATCTTGTGATTACGCATTTTTCATTTGATTTCGGACGGAATTCCGGTGTTTTTTGGAATATAGACCGAAGTCGGGTAGATCATACTTTCCGATTTATTGAGCGTGGGTCTCGGATATTTCTGAGATTTGATTTCTTCTAACATTAAGCATTTATAGGATCATTTAAACCACCCTTTTACCTTTTCAACCCACTTGGAAGGTTTTGAATCCTTTTTGTCATCGCCGGATATATTGTCGCTGATCAGCATGGCAATTGGCTTCAATTCTTCAAACTCTTCGCAGATCACTTTAAGGATGGCAGCAAATGGAAGAAATAAAATCATGCCGGCGACTCCCCACACGGCCGCACCTACCAACAAACTCAATATGGCGACCAAGGCATTGACATTGAGACTACTTCCCACAACCATGGGATTTAAGAAGTTACTTTCTATCACCTGAATTGCCCAAAACCAAATTAATACTGCCAAAGGTGTCCATATGGAATCGGTGGACATAAATGCATACAAAACAGGAATCACTGCTCCTATCGCCGTTCCGACAAAAGGCACAATGGATAAAAAAGCTGCTAAAAAACCAAATAGAAACGGGCTATCAATCCCTATCAGCAACAGTCCGATACTATTTGCAAAACCCAAAATTAAAATCAAAAGAAACATTCCTGAAAGGTATTGTTTTCCGACCCTCTGTATATTTTGGAGCATCTTGAAGATTCTGCCT
>JBBRFK010000349.1:0-3671 GCA_038224435.1 Cytophagales bacterium
AACGTTACACAAGTTTGGAAGGAGTTTTCATCTTTCACTTATTCGGGTTACCAAAAAGTCTGTGGAAAGCAACTAGGGTGTCGAAAAAAATTCAATTATATGAGTATACGGATAAGTGCACGTACCAAAATATAATCCTAAAGTGGTTCTTAAAGTTATGATTTAATCAAACGTCCTTTTTACAGCTACTTTTTTTCTTGACAAAAAAAGTAGCCAAAAAAGTCAAGACGGCGGAATCCTATCCACGCGCAAGGCCGGAGCCGGCCTCCGCGGCGGACCGTCGACCTGCCCGCATCGAACAATTGAAATTCAGTTTAAGCAATTACGTTTTGGGATTCAAAGAATACGTGCAACAAAGCGGAGACACATATAAAATTAAAAACGAAAAAGAGCTAAATCCAAATCCTAATAAATTTCAAAAGTCCTCTATATCAGTTTTTTGAAACCACTACTCCAACCATCGAGTCGGCAGTACCATAGTATAAGTACCATTGATTTCTGAAAAAGACCAATCCTTCCACGAATGTCGTCCCATCCACATACTGCCCGGATTTTTCGAAGGGAAGTTCCGGTTTGAGAAAAGGTTGGTTTGTCCGGTCGAGCAGTTTCCATGGTTCATTTATGTCAAACAATGCCTGACCGGCTGTATAAATTCTATTGGCAAGTTCCTTTACCCCTATTTCTTTTTGATTGCCGGCATTGTAGAGGACGACGATGCCATCCTTGGTCAATACAGGTGGAGGTCCGGCTTCGACCAGCCATGAATCGAAATAACCTGGACGTGGGCTCAACACCGGAGCTAAATTGCCATCAATGGTTTCCAAAGGTTGCCATTGGATAAGGTCTTCCGAAGAAGCCAACCAAATATGAGGTACGCCGAAGTACATCCAATATTTCCCATTGATTTTGGCGGCTACAAGTTTACCGTCCTTCAGTTCCGTGACTATGGCGCCGGATTTGGTTTCACGGTTGTGGTATTTACCTTCCTTAAAATCTTTGAAGATGGGACCGTGTTTTTGCCATGTTTTCAAGTCCTTGGATGTAGCGATTGCCAACCTTGGAAATTCCCTGTTCCATTGGGTGTAAGTCAGGACAAATGTGCCCTCTTCAGTCTGCACGATTCTTGGATCTTCCGTTCCCCCAGTCCATTCAAATTCTTTTTGGTTGTCATTGGTTGGGAAAAAAATGGGTTCAGATAGGCGTGAGTAGGTTTTTCCATCTTCGGTCACAGCCAAACCCAAGCGAGAAGTATGACCGCCTATTTCTTTTTCGCCGAGTTTTTCCTCAGCTCGGTAAAGAATATGGATTTTGCCGTCTTTGACAATGGCGGCAGGATTGAAAGTAGCCATGGATTCCCATTTTACATTTCGGCCTGACATGGGATCCTGAAAGGAAGTCTTGTCTGTAGGAGAAATAATTGGTTTGGCATTTTCAGGTCTGAGAAATGGACCCATCATCCATGTCTTTTCCTGGGCAAAAACAGTCAAAGTGGACAAGAAGAGGATAAGCAGCAATCGGGTCTTTTTCATTTTGGGTTTTTAATTTAAACAGGGTCTTTTTTCTATTTCCGCAATCTTTTTTTTATTTCCTCAACCCTCTATGAAATAGTTAAAATCAAAAAGAATCAAGCGAATGAGCTACAAAGATGTTTACACCGGTCATCCGACATCGGTCTCCTGCCTACTGAAGGAAGGTCCGACCATCAGCCAAAGATAAAATCGCTGATTGAGAATAACGTTTGACCTTATTAAAATCTCACCAAGGTAATCAATTCAGCCACACAGACAGGTTTGTTGGCATTGTTGGATTCCATTTCGGCATGAATAAATAGCTTGATACTGCCGTCAGGGCTTTCTTCCACATTGGAAAGGGTTGCCTTGAGGCGGATCTTTTCGCCAGAATAAACAGCTGCGGGAAACCTTACTTTGTTTGCCCCATAATTAAGCGCCATCTGGATTCCCTCAAGTGGTAATATTTCATACATTAATTTTGGGACAAGTGATAAAGTCAAATACCCATGTGCAAAGTTTTTTCCGCCCGGAATCAATGCTTTGGCTTTTGCAACATCTATATGAACCCATTGCAAATCCCCGGTGACTTCAGCAAAATTTTGGATCAAATCCTGAGAAACCGTTGTCCAGCTGCTTGTTCCCAAGGATTTCCCCACCTGCTTCTTCAAATCTTCTACACTTTCAAATACCACTTTCTTCCCTTCGAAAAGTTCCTCATCGTGAGTCTTGATACTTAAATCTTTCCTCTCGCTTCTTGTCTCTTGCATCTCGTCCATAAGATCCTCTCCCGCTTCTTGCTTCTCGCTTCCAGCCTCTCGGCTCTCGCTTCTTGCTTCTTGTTTCTCGCTTCTCGGTTCTTCCACAACCACCATTGCTTTTCCCATCACTTTCCTGTCCATCATATCCCTCAAAGCCTGTGGGGATTCTTCCAGAGAATAGACTTTGTGGATATGCTGGCTGATTTTTCCGGTTTGGATCATGCCGACCAATTCCATAAGATTTTGTTGGTTTTGTTTGGGTTCTTCGGTAGAAAATCTTCCCCAAAATACGCCCATGACATCACAGCCTTTGAGCAAAGCCAGGTTGAAGGGTAGCTTAGGAATGTCTCCAGCAGCAAAACCCACCACCAGATAGCGGCCTTTCCAGGCCATGCTGCGCAAGGCAGGTTCGGCATATTTACCACCTACCACATCCAAGACCACATCCACTCCTTTGCCTCCGGTAAGTCCTTTGATCTTTTCTTTTAAGTCTTCTGATTCATAGTTGATCAAAAAGTCTGCTCCTTTTTCCCTGCAAATGCCTAATTTCTCCTCCGTTGAGGCTGCTGCAACTACGGTTGCACCCATGACTTTTCCGAGTTCCACAGCTGCCAAACCGACGCCACCTGATGCGCCGAGTACCAAAAGTGTTTCTCCGGATTGGATTTTTGCGCGGTCTTTGAGGGCATGGTATGCCGTCCCAAAAGTATAGAGTGTAGACGCTGCGGTGATGTAATCCATCTGTGGAGGAATCGGAAAAACACGGTCTGCGCCGACTTTGACTTTTTCTGCAAACCCTCCCCAACCGCAAAGTGCCAAAACCCTTTGCCCTCCTTTGAGGTGCTTGACTCCTTCGCCTGTTTTTTCTATAATGCCGGATACTTCTCCGCCTGGGGAAAATGGCAATTCGGGTTTGAATTGGTATTTATCCTGAATGAGTAAGACGTCAGGAAAATTGACTGCACAGGCTTTGACTTGGATGAGTACTTCTTTTTCTGCGGGTACGGGATCTTCTACCTCTGAATAGGTCAAAGTTTCCGGAAGTCCGTGGTAGGTGCAAAGGATGGCTTTCATAGATAAAAGTTTTTGGTAAAATAGGCAATTCCTTATTTAAAACGTAATTTTGGGCCATTCAAAATCCGGATCCTGTGGAGACTTGTACTTTGGAAAATATTATTTCATGACTTGGTTTGTCTAAGGATAGGGTAGATTTTCAAATAAAAATTGCTTTGCGATTTTGTGTCTTTGCAGGATTTAAATAATCCCAAATATGTCTGTCAAACAATATATCCATGACCATCAGGACAGGTTCCTGAACGAACTTTTAGACCTTTTGCGCATCCCCTCTGTGAGCGCTGATCCCAAATTCAAGAATGATGTTTTTGCAGCTGCGGACTTCGTC
>JBBRFK010000350.1:0-3657 GCA_038224435.1 Cytophagales bacterium
CACTTTTTGAAATCTTAATCAAGCCTGCTTATATTCTGAATTAAAGAATTTGGATCCAAGAAGATTACCTTCCAAAATCATCCTGAAGTCTGACAATATCTTCCTCATCGGATGGATGGGAGGCATCTGTATGTTGCCAGATTTCCGCCACTACTCCCCAGTCTTCCAATCCGATCAATCGATGCCTTTCTCCTTGTTGGAGCTTGATTTTGTCTCCTTCAGAAAGTGTTTTCACTTCATTTTCTTCATCGGTCATACTTGTTCCCACTGCAACTTTTCCTTTAATACAACGCCAGATTTCTGCCCGTCTGAAGTGGTATTGCCAACTCAATCTTTTGTGCGGTGCTACCAAAAGGATTTTTGGACTTAGCATTTCTGATATTTTCAGAGATTCAAAATCCTCTTCCGGAAAAAACCGGGAAGCAAATTTATGGGCTTGGTCTTCATTGATCACAAGGAATCCGCCCCAAGGTCTTTGGTCGTCTTTTTTGACAATTTCAAAGCCAAGGCTTTCGATATACTCTTCGGTTTCTTTAAATATTTCTTCCTTGGGATGCATGGTTTTTATGGTTTTTTCCAATTCGATTGTGTTGTGGTTGATACGGTATCCAAATAGGGGAAAAGTGAATTTTTCAAGCTTACTCTGGCTTTTTTGGATTCGGTATTAAATATAAAGATCATTTTTAAAACAAAGCCTTCCAAAAAGAGCTGATAATTTTTTCACAATCACATAAATTAAATATTTTACATCTACACTTGTAGATTTGAAATTATTATCTACATTTGTAGATGTCAATCTAAAAATGCAGACTATGAAACTTTCTCCGACCGAAGAAGAACTGATGAACCATCTCTGGAGGCTTAAACGTGCTTTTATGAAGGACCTATTGGAGGCATATTCGGAGCCTAAGCCTGCCTCGACCACGATCTCTACCCTATTAAAACGGATGCAGGAAAAGGAATTTGTTGCTTACAAGACCTTTGGAAATTCCCGTGAATATTATCCTTTGGAGACCAAGGAAAGTTATTTTGCCAAGCATATCAATGGCTTGATAAAAAACTTCTTCAATGATTCACCGGCTCAATTCGCTTCTTTTTTTACAAAAAAGACCCAACTCAGTGATGAGGAATTAATAGAGATCAAAGCCAGTATAGACAACCTGTTAAATAAGAAGTAATGGCACTTTATCTCATCAAATCCGCAACCTGTCTTCTCATTCTTCTCTTATTCCATCGCTTGGTTTTACAAAGAGAGGCCATGTATCATTTCAACAGGTTTTACCTGTTGTTTTCAGTGGTGGCATCTTTCCTGATACCTTTTAATACCATTGAAATTTCTCCTGTACAATTACCCTTTGGGCAAAAGGGTACAGCTGAAAATACCGCTGCTGCAGAAAATTTTGGGGTAGAACCTGTTATTGTAACTGCTGAAAAAAGTCTTGATTGGAAGCTGGTTCTTACATTATTTTATTTTTTGATTGCCATTGCATTTTTGTTCCGATTTGTAAGGAACATCAGGATTTTGCTACAAAAAGTGAATCGAAATATTTTAATAAGATACAAAGGGGAAGAACTGATAATGCATAAAGAGGATTGCCCTCCTTTTTCTTTTTTGAAATATATTTTTGTTTCCGAGTCAGATTTCGAAGGAGGAAAAATCACTGATGCTATTTTGATCCATGAGTCCACCCACGTGCAGGGAAAGCACAGTTGGGACAATCTTTTCATCGAATTTCTTGTGGTTTTCTTTTGGTTTCACCCGGCTTTATACTGGGCCAAAGAAGCCATCAAATTGAACCATGAATTTATTGCGGACCAAGCAGCATTGAAGATCATACCTATTGAAAAATATAAAGTCGAGATTCTTTCGATGATTTTGTCAGGGCAAAATTTTGAACTGGCCAGTAGTTTAAACTTTTCCCTCACCAAAAAAAGATTTGAAATGATGAAACAAAAATCGAATGAAACAATGAAATGGATCAAGATTTTGGCTTTGACGCCGATCCTTGTGGCTATGGTTTATTTCTTCAGCGAAAGGGTCACTGCTCAAAACGATGGAGAGCCAAAGAGATCTCTGGATTATGACTACAAGTCCGAGGGCAATAAAGAGGATTTTGATATAATTCTGACACTTTTGCCAAATGGGGAGGTTCAAATTGAAAACAAAACCTACTCTATATCCCAGGTGGGAGAAATTCTTAATAAAATACCCAAACAAAAGAAAGTGCCCACAGCGCTATTAACAGTTAAGCCAAGCACTCCAATGGGTTATGTTTCTGATCTGCAAATTGCACTATATGACAATGGAATTAAGCACATAGATTTAAATGAAATACAGCAAAAGGCAATTCAAAAAGAGCCAGTTCAGGGTTTGGAAAAAGATTTCTTCTATAGTAATTCAACTTTTATTGTCGTGGATATTAGCGGAAACAAAACCAAGAAAAGCTATTCTCAACTTACCGAATCTGAAAAAGCAGGATTACGTGAACGACCGACGATACCTGCTAAAGCAATCCCATCTTCCGAGACTTTTGAAGGCTGGAAAGATCCCAAGAAATTTGCCCTTTGGCTGGATGATTTGGTTATTCGAAATAAAAAACTGGATGAAATGGATGCATCACAAATTGTACATACATTTTCAAGTTTGGTACACAAAAATGCCCGTTCGGAAAAATTCCCACAACCTTACCAAGTTCATTTGTATACTGACAAAGGTTTTGAAAAGACTTTTGGTCCCAAATCGGATTTTGCCACCAAGCCATTGGGTGGGGTTATAACTTTTAAATCTAAGGATTAGGATTTTGGAAAAAAGGATTATGGGAATGGTTGAAAATGGATGAAATGTCCATTTGTTTAGGGAGAAGATATTCTCAGATCTGACTTCTATGATACAATTTGTTTATTTTTCCGGTTCTACCACGAATGTTGTGAAAACTTTGTAGCCTAAGAGAATAAAAGTTTTAAGATTTCCAAAAACAGTCAATTGAAGAATCAAAATCAGATATAAAGCAGCCTAAAAAAAGAATAAACCACAGTGGCTATTAAATATTGGGAATGTAGAAACCTACATTTAGAGGAAATTCTTCAAAACTGAATCCTATTTTAATGGCTTCCATATTTGGAATCAGGATGTTGTAGCAATTATTTATTTATGTTAAAATTATTCCTTTCATAAAATTCAGGGTAGAATCGTCTTTCTAACCAAAAATATTTAAAAACCCAGTCCTCCGGAACTGGCTTTTTAGCTGTTATAGGGAGCTAATAATCCTAAAAACTTTAAGATCGATTGAAAAGATAACTTCCTTTAAACTTTGAACTTAGAAAGTCCCAATCTTCCCATCCATCCAACTGGCCCGCTGACTGAGAAAATTTTGGAGATCTAAAATGGCTTGGTCATAAGTTCGGTCGGCATTCACTTCCCATTTGTCATAGTTGCGGGTTACAGCTTTGTTGTCCTGCAGGTATTTGGAAGTGTCGGATACCAGTTTCTGGAGGTTTCCATTGCTCAGGGTGCTGCTTCTTAAACCGATCCATCGGGTTTTGACTGCTTGGCGAAATACAGGATCTTCCATCAACCTTGTCCACCAAAATGGCATCATCCAAGGGTCTTGGTTGACATAGGTATTGTAATTGATCACCCAATCGTCCATAGGAATC
>JBBRFK010000351.1:0-3634 GCA_038224435.1 Cytophagales bacterium
AAAAACATGGCAGCAGCCAAGTTGTGGTGCAAAAGTATCGTGTGGTTTATTTTTCTACCAGTCAGCTGATCGGCCAATCCATCATAAAAAACCGCCCTGTCGTACATGTGTTCGATGTAAAAATCCCGGAAGCCGCTGATATCGGCATTTGGATTTTCTTTCAGTCTTTCGACAAGCCTGCTCGCAATATACCAATCTGACGCATCGATGGTGACATGGCCGTTTTTGTAGCCTTTTTCTTTTATAAACGCCCGGAATCCTTCGACTTTTTCCTTGGTTTCCCCTTCTTTCAGATAAGGAAATCTGAAGTATTGGTAAAAATTAGGATAGGCACGGATGACAGAATCATTGCGAAGCAACTCCATCTTAAACATCTCTAAAGTGGTCTTTGGATCGCTAAACCTCGGATGGGTGAAAGTATGGTTGGCGATTTTGTGGCCGGCTTTATCCCAAGAGGAAAGAACATATCTTCCTTTTTCATTGTTCAAAGGCCCGACATTTGCAAAAAAAACCGCTTTGGCATGATGCTTTCTGAGGTCGGCGAGGATCATTTCATTCCACTCTTCCAATGTATGATTGGGCATATCACGGGTAGAGCCATCATCGAAAGTGAAGGAGACTTTGGGTTTGGCAGAGGAAGTTTCACTTTCAGACAAATTTTTTTTCGGATTTCCGCCTAAGTTTAGGGCTATAATCACACATAGGAAGAGGATAGTCTTGGTCATATTGGATTAAATTATTTTGGTCAAAATAAGGAATATGGGCTTTCGAATAAAGTAGGAGTTGATTCTTCATTAATCATACAAGTCGTGATGCGAGAATAATTATAGAAAAACAGTCTTACAATTTAAAAAAGATTCAATTGAATCTGACTGTCCATTATTCAAATGGAGAAATCACAGGTTTAAATTATAGGGTATGATTTTGTTGACTTCAAAAAGGGTCTTGGAAAATACCCTTCTGTAGATAAATTGTATATTTGAAAAAAAGGAGAACCACCAATTCCCCAAAGTTCCTTACTCAACCAACAAATCAATCTCTTTTCGACCCAATAGATGAGAAACTTATTCATAATATTATTTGGATTGTTGCTTTTTGCCACCTCCTGCCAATCCGGCGATAAGGAGATAAAAGAGGAAAATGTAGAACAGCCAAAGCCTAAAAAAGTCTCGATCGCCGAAATAGAGGACGGCATCAAAGCCTATATTGAGGCAGAGACAGCGACAAGTGACGGTTATTTTCATGTCAATGACGAGCGGGGAAATTTCCGGTTGAAGCTGGTACGTGTGCATACAGAATACCTCTCCAACCTTGGTCCAAAGAAGCATTTTGCCTGTGTGGATCTGGCAGATGAAAAAGGAGATGTCTATGATGTGGATTTTTTTATGGAAGGGGAACCCGGAAATATGAAGGTAACCGAGACTTCACTGCACAAATTGAACGGAAAACCTTTTTACACCTGGAAGCAGGTAGTGGATAAAACCTGGCGTAGGGTTCCGGTCGAAACCGCCTCGACAGATTTGCTTGGGGTAGTGGAGGGGCAGGATGAATTTGATTTTCATTATTATGCTAAGATTCCCAAAATCACCGGATCTGCCAAGATGTGGATTCCTATCGCCAAAAGTGACAGTTTTCAGACTGTGAAAGTGTCGCGGATGGACCTTCCGGGAAAACACCGGATGTTGACAGAAAAGGGATTTGACAATACTATCCTCTATCTAGAGCTTGGCCCCGAAGACAGCGGCAAGGAAATAGATATTACCTACCAAGTAGCTCGAAAGGAAAAAGGACCTTATGATGCACCGGGGCCGATAGATGAGAAATACCTTCAACCAAATCTATTGATGCCGATAGGAGGAAGATTTGAAGAAATCGCGAAAGAAGCCATCAAAGGGAAGGAAAATGACAATAAATTGGTACAGGCAAGGGCGCTTTATGATTACATCATAGACAATATGCGCTACATGAAATTTGGGAAATATGGCCGGGGAGATTCTAATTATGCCTGTGATTCCAAGACCGGAAACTGTACAGAGTTCCATTCATTTTTTATCTCTCTGGCAAGGTCTATCGATATACCGGCGAGGTTTTCAATCGGCGCCTCAATACCGTCTGACAGGGATGAAGGGGGGATAGACGGCTATCATTGTTGGGCAGAATTCTATGCTGAAGGAAAGTGGTGGCCTGTCGATATCAGCGAGGGAAACAAGTACACAGCCCTTGCTACCTATTATTTTGGAAGACATCCTGCCAATAGAATTGAATTCAGTCAGGGCCGTGATTTGAAAGTAAGCCCAGGACCCTCGGGTGGTCCCATCAATTTTATGGCCTATCCCATCATGGAGATTGATGGTGCGCCGGCCTTTCCTGAAACGGTTTTTTCGTTTAACAGAAAATCTGAGTAGACTGAAAACAGAAGTGCCTGAAAAACCGGACACTCAGATCCGGTTTTCAGGCACTCATTTCTTTCAAAAATGATACTTGAATCAAATTAATTCGTTGCAGTGGTATCCGCAGGATGCTCAGATGTAGAGTCTGTCGGATGCTCAGCGCCTTCTGTGGGATGTTCCGAATCTCCTTCATGTTGCTCGGCATTTTCCATAGTATCGGTTGATTCTTCACCTTCTTTTTTGCCTCCGCAAGAACTAAAGGAAGCCACGAACAGGAATCCAAGGGCTAAAGCCAAAAGTGTACTTGATTTCAATTTTTTTAACAAGGTCATAGTTTTTCTTTTTAATTGTTATTGGTGATTTATTTTGGCTTTTGGAATAGTAGCCAAATCAAATTTACAATTTTATTCCAAAAAAAACGCTTAAGATCCTTTTTGTTAAAGTTTTGGAAATCATTGGATTGAATTTGAACTTTTGGCTATCTAAGAGAAAATTCGATAAATCTGAAGTCATGTATGACTTTCCCATCAATCTACTTGTTGTTGACGACCCTTGTTGGCGTCGGTCCGGATATGCTGTTTTTGTCAAATTCTGCCTGGATTTCCTCCTGAACCGAGAAGAATGCATCCCAATAATGTCTAGGTGTGGCAAAAGGCCTGATGGCCAAAGTGACCATTCTGTCTCCTACTTTGGACTGAAGGTGAGGGATTTTCTAACTCAAACTGATTGGCTTTGAGTGTTTCCAAGACCACATTTTTTGCTTTGACGACATCGCTGTCCGGCGCTGCGGGGGTGGTGATATCCACACGAAGGTTGCCAGGACGGGAATAATTTACAATCGTGCCGTTGGCAGGGATCACCGTTTTGTTTCCTGGAGTCAGAAGGATGGTATTGAAAATCTGGATTTCGGTGACCACGCCAGATATTTTGGCCTTTATATTATGACTATCGTGATTTGGAAAAATCTGTAATTCATATCTTTTTAAAGGGGGTGATTTCTTGAAATCTCAAAAAATTATCCCGCAGTGAGAAGAAGGAATATGAGCCTATAAGATTTCAATGGCCTTTTGGGATTAACCAATTCAGAAATTAACCAAGTTCAGAAATACAGGCAAATGAGAGAATGTAATGTAAATACGTCTGGGGCGGCGGCTAGCTTATTTATTTTGATAGCTTGACCAAGTCCAGCCAAAACTCCTCTATTTTTTGGATAGCCTCCAAAAATTCTTCCATGTCCAATGGCT
>JBBRFK010000352.1:0-3626 GCA_038224435.1 Cytophagales bacterium
GTTTTAACGTACTTATTTAAAAATTTTGAAAAAGGAGTTGAACTTTATCGATTCTCTGTTTTTTGGTTAATAGATAAAAAAAACCGCCCGGAGGCGGCTTTTTGATTATTTGATAAATAACATTTCCCTGTACTTGACCAAGGGCCACATCTCATCGTCGACCACAAGTTCCAGCTTATCGACGGCATACCTGATTGTATCAAAATAAGCTTCCTTGACATCATTGCAATATCCTTTCGCTCTTTTGACTATATCATCCTCTTTGTTGAGTTGCTTTCTCGCTTCGGTCATCGCATGGACATTCCGATTGAGAGATTCAAGATGTTTACTGATCTCTTTGATTGTCTCGATGGCAGCTTTATTGTCAAGTCCGAGACCAGCTAATCCGTTAGCATTTTCTATCAGTTTATTCTGGTAAATGATAGATGTGGGGATCACATGGTTCAGTGCCAGGTCTCCCATTACCCTAGATTCAATCTGCACTTTTTTAATGTAGTTTTCCAACATGATTTCATGCCTTGCATGAAGTTCTTTTGGATTCAACACATTATGTCTTGAGAACAATTCCGCGACCTTTTTGTCATGGTAGATATCAAGTGCAAATGGTGTACTCTTCAAATTTGATAAACCACGTTTCTCAGCTTCTTTGGCCCACTCTTCAGAATAGCCGTCACCTTCAAATCTGATTTTCTTACTGTCTTTGATGTATTTTCTCAGTACATTGACAATAGCAATTTTCTTTTCTTTGCCTGCATTGACCTCTTTGTCAATGTCCTTCAACAAACTTCTCAGGGTTTCAGCTACTATAACATTCAATACTGTCATTGGTTCTGCTGAATTTGCTCCCGAACCCACTGCTCTAAACTCGAATTTGTTTCCAGTAAAGGCAAATGGTGAAGTTCTGTTCCGGTCTGTATTGTCCAATATGATTTCAGGAATTTTAGAAATACCCAACTTCATATACATATTATCTCCTTTTTCAATTTTGACATTACCATTCTTCTCCAATTCATCCAAAACTGAAGACAAGGTCGATCCGAGGAAAACTGACATGATTGCCGGGGGAGCTTCATTGGCACCAAGTCTGAAATCATTGCTGGCAGAAGCGATGCTTGATCTCAACAAATCCGCATGGTCATAAACTGCTTTTACTGTTGCAATCACAAAAGTTAAGAATTGAAGATTCTCCCTTGCGGAACTGCTAGGTTGGAAAAGATTGATTCCTGTATCGGTAATCAATGACCAGTTGTTGTGTTTCCCGCTTCCGTTTACACCTGCGAAAGGTTTTTCATGGAACAAAACTTTGAGGCTATGCTTTTCGGCAACTTTATCCATCAAGTCCATCAACAATTGGTTATGGTCAACGGCTTTGTTGATTTCTTCAAACAATGGTGCAACTTCAAATTGACCAGGAGCCACTTCATTGTGACGGGTCGAGACTGGAATACCCAATTTGTGTGCTTCAATCTCAAAATCCATCATAAAATCTTTTACCCTCGTAGGAATTGATCCAAAATAATGGTCTTCCAACTGTTGCCCTCTTGCAGGACTATGGCCGAAAACAGTCCTACCTGACATGACCAAATCCGGCCTCGTAGCAAACAGTGCTTTGTCAATAACAAAATACTCTTGCTCAACTCCCAAAGATGGACTTACTTTTCTAACATTTCTGTCAAATAATTGGCATACCTCGACTGCGGCAGAGTTGATTGCTTCCATTGATTTCAACAAAGGAGTCTTGTAATCCAAAGCCTCTCCTGTAAATGAAACAAATATGGTTGGAATACAAAGGGTCTTGTCGAAAATGAAGATCGGAGAAGAAGGATCCCATGCGGTGTACCCTCTTGCTTCAAAAGTAGAGCGGATTCCTCCATTCGGGAATGAAGAGGCATCAGGTTCCTGTTGTACCAATGCAGATCCTTTGAATTTTTCCAAACCGGCATGGGCATCATAAAATGAATCATGCTTTTCTGCTGTAGAACCTGTAAGTGGCTGGAACCAATGTGTATAATGAGTCACACCTTTAGAGAGGGCCCAAACTTTTACGGCAGAGGCAATTTCTTCCGCAGTGGTAGAATCAATCTTAGATCCTTTGTCAATGGCTTCCATTACCTTCTTGAAAACAGAAGGTGCCAAAGATTCTTTCATTTGTTTTGTGCCAAAAACATGACTTCCATAATAGTCAGAAATCTTGGTGGAGGGGGGAGTTACAATAACTTTTGACCTGCTTTGGGCCAATAGTAGCGCTTTGTGTCTTAAAGTTGCCATTTTCTACAATAAGTGGTTTGATTATATACCCACAAAAATATGAAATTATATGAATTTCAAAGCGAATGGCTTTCAATTAGGCTCATTTTTTAAAAAATTTACATTTATTTTAATTATTTGGCTAAAAATATCATTAAAGTGGCCAAAAAAAATGTGTTTTGATCTCAAAAAATAGAAAATTGAAAACTGAATGATAATATTTAAATTTGCAGCCGGTAAAAAGAAAGGTTGTCGTGAAAAAAGTTGCATTTTATACTCTGGGTTGTAAGTTGAATTATTCGGAAACTTCCACCATCAGCAGGATGTTTGAGGCGAAAGGCTACGAAAAAGTAGATTTCGACAACACACCTGATATTTTTATCATCAACACCTGTTCGGTGACCGAAAACGCTGATAAAAAGTGTAAAAAAATCGTCAAAGAGGCGAAAAAGATTTCTCCCAACTCCTACGTGACCATCATTGGCTGCTATGCGCAGTTGAAGCCACAGGAAATCTCAGAAATAGAAGGTGTTGATGCAGTATTGGGTGCCGCCGAAAAATTCAGGCTGATAGAATTGTTGGATGGATTTGCAAAAGAACAGGAGACCAAAGTATTGACTTCTGAAATCCAGGAAGCCAATATTTTCAATAATGCCTACTCGATGCATGATCGGACAAGGACATTTTTGAAAGTGCAGGATGGCTGCAATTATGGATGTGCTTTTTGTACCATCCCTTTGGCAAGAGGAAAAAGCCGAAGCGATACCATTGACAATATCTTGGCCTCCCTAAAGGAAATCGCTGCAACAGCAGTAAAAGAAGTCGTTTTGACCGGCGTAAATATCGGAGACTTCGGCATACAGGAGGGGAAAAGAAAAGAAAGATTTGCTGACTTGGTGATGGCAATTGATGAAATTGAAGGCATCGAAAGATTCCGGATTTCTTCCATCGAGCCCAATCTGCTTACCAATGAGGTCATTGAATTTGTGTCCACCTCCAAAAGATTTGTTCCCCATTTTCATATTCCATTGCAATCCGGCAGCAATACCATTTTGAGAAGCATGGGAAGAAGATATCTCAGGGAATTGTATGAAGACCGCGTCTCCAAAATCAAATACCTAATGCCGCACTGCTGTATCGGTGTGGATGTGATAGTCGGATTTCCTGGAGAAACAGACGAATTATTTTTGGAAACCTACAATTTCCTGAACGAACTCGATATCTCTTACCTCCATGTATTCACTTATTCAGAAAGGGCAAACACACGGGCTGTGGAGTTGGACGGTGTAGTTCCCATTAAAAAAAGGAATGAACGATCCAAAATGCTCAGGATTCTTTCCGAAAAGAAAAGAAGGAAATTCTATCAGGAAAACCTGGGA
>JBBRFK010000353.1:0-3622 GCA_038224435.1 Cytophagales bacterium
AAACAATAAGATATGTTTTGGTCTTTATATTTTCTAACCAAAACCATTTTATCATGAAAAAATTACTTGTAATCGTAATGTTGTTCAGTTTCTTTTTGACTTCATCATTCACATTGAACAAAAATGCCACTTTGAACCCAGAGGCTGACATCGTTGATCTTGCGGCTCAGACTGAATTCCTTTCCACCTTGGTAGCCGCTGTGAAAGCCGGTGACTTGGTAGGTGTTTTGAAAGGCGAAGGGCCATTTACTGTTTTCGCTCCCACAAACGATGCCTTCGCAAAACTTCCTGCAGGAACGGTCGAAAACCTATTGAAGCCTGAAAACAAAGCCCAATTAGTGGCTGTGTTGACTTACCATGTTGTTCCGGGAAAAGTTTACTCCAAAGACCTGAAAAACGGCATGAAAGCCAAAACCGCGCAAGGTTCTGAAGTAACCATCACTTTGAAAGATGGTAAAGCCATGGTGAACGATGCTACCGTAACAGTGGCTGACATCGAGGCTTCCAATGGTGTGGTACACGTGATCGATACGGTGATTCTCCCAAAAATGTAATTTGAATTCTAATGAAAAAGGCCTGATTCAAATCGAATCAGGCCTTTTTTTTATTATTTAGTCAATACCTTTTTATCAGCTTGCTCCGGAAGATATCCTTTCCTCCGTAGGATTGCCTCCAAAAATTTTCTTTCATTTTCAGTGTTAAAGATTTTGAAAGGGAGGTAAATGAATTGTGCTTTGGACATTGTCAGGATATATGCCTCTTTGGTCAGGTCCACTTTTTTGATCATGTCCCATTTGATGGGCATCCCTTGTTGGACATTGAGTTTCATCAAAATCTGTCTGCTGTCTATCTCATAGGACATTTTTTCGAAAATGACTTTATTCTGTTCCATTTGAGTGACGCCTGCAAATTGGATTACCCAAAAAAGCCAGTATAAAGCATAAGCCAAAATGGCCATGCTGATCCACCACCAAGAAGCAATCCAAAAATAACCACATCCTATGGCGATGGCGATCAATACGACCCACCATTGTTCTTTCAGGATATTGGTCAGCCCAAGTTTGATATAGGTACCCGTTTCTAATTTATATTTTTTTGTTTTGACTATCATTACTTGATTTTTTTCGTGCGCAAATATCTAATGATATCCCTTATTTCCCAAGCCAAACAACAAAGCAATTGATTTTTTTAAAAATTCTTAAATCAATATTGCCTTATATGAGTTAATTGATTGACTTCTACAAGGTTTTGTAGTAAATTGATTCAAATTTCTTTGATTATGAGTAGCTTGATTGTGGATTTGGTTCTGTGTGGAGTCGCCTATGTGGTGCTGATTTACTTTGTGGCTACCATGACCAAGTCCAATATGGGTAGAAATACAGACAGTAGCGATGACGGTGATGGAGGTGTAGAGGACTTTACACCGCCTAAAATCGACCTTCCGCCCGGGGTGATCTGGCCTTCGGATTCTCCCACAAAAAAAACCCCAAAAGATCCCCTAGAGGTTTGACTCAATTGCATTTGTCGCAGACTCCCTGAATCAGCAGACTGATTTCTTTGTTGATATAGCCCTTCGGAAGGGTAATTTTTGGCAAGCTTACTTCTTCAATACAAATTGTTTTCCCGCACTTTTCGCATTTAAAATGCACGTGTTCATGGTCATGAAGATGTTCTCCGGTATGGGAATGAGAACAAAGCGCGTATTTCGTACCACCGCTGTCATCAAGGACTTTGTGGACTAGGTCATTGTCCAAGAAGGTTTTTAAAGTCCTGTAAATCGTCACCCTGTCAAAATCTTTTTTCAATACCTCTTCCAAATCTGAATGCGAAAGCGCCACCTGTCTTTCCAAAAATGTTTTCAAAACTTCTTGTCTGCAATTGGTGATTCTGAGGCTGTGTTCTTGAAGGATTTGAAGAGGGCTATTGGACATAGGGGAAAATGTTGAAAGGGTAAAAATAGGGAGTTAAGGTTACAACACAAAAAAAGGCCAAACTTGTTCAGCTTGGCCTTTTTACTTGAGTTTAATCACCGGATTTTTTGCAGGTAACTTATAAAACTGGGTTCAACCATTTTTTTAGAATTTCTTCTATATGTAGATTTCTTTATTTCCAACATTTGGTGAATATCAATATTTAATCTTTTTGAGACTAAGGTAAATCTAATTTTGACCCTTCATTTGCCTGTTATTTTGGATCCAGGATTTTATTGATCCGCTCCAAAGCATCTTCAAGGTGAAGGTTGGAGACTTTGTCTGAAGTCCTTGGTATGGCTGCAGATATTCGTCTTTGCAAAGTTTTCAGTTCGCCCCTAGCCATCGGTCGGATGTCCGATTGGGAAGCATTGATCTGAGGGCCTACAAAAGCCCTGAACTGCGCAGGAATTGTGGGTTCGTTTCCGGTAAGCAACAATTCCAACCGCTCTATATGTGCCCGTTGTAGACTTCTCCTGTGGACATCGATTTTTTTACCTAAGGCCAATTCAGCCCAGATCCCATCCCGCAAATCATCGAAAAGCTCCACCATGCTATAAGCATCTTTTCCGTTGAGGGCTTCGTTTTCGATCATTCTGCCAAGTCTGCCCCATTCCAAGATGCCGTTCAGCGTCGTTACCTGCACGCCACGGATTCTTTCCAAAGCGCCAAAATCCCCAGTTCTTTCAATGATCTTTTCGTCCATCAGCCAAGTTGGAGTGGCAAAAAGCTCCTTGTTGATAAACTGGACTGCACGCTTTTGCTTGGTCTTGTCGGTGTGGGCATAGACCGCTTCATCCTGACCCGATGACTTATAGAATTCATAGACACCACCCACATTGGTTCTGATGTGTCCCATGTACCTGTTGTACTGACCGATGACCTGACCATACATTTCATTGAGGTCACTGTAATCTTTGTACGGCTTGTCATTTTCCGCTGTCCATTTCATCAGGTTTGGAAGGATGACTTTCAGGTTTTTGATGCCATAGTCAGAGGCTTTCATGGCGTCATCTCCCAAGTCTTCACTCTGCGTACTTGGGTCATAATTGTTTCCCTGTCTGCCAAATCGGTACACAGGATCACCTTGTTTTGCCATGATCCATTTGTCTAAAGTAGGCTGTTCTGCTTCGGGGGTTTTTGCATCCAATATCGGTCTATATCCCCAAGCAATGGAATACTTGTCATAAGGCCCCACATCTGGCATCAGACTGACATTGGCGTCTCCAGGTTGTGCGATATAGTTGAATCGCGCATAATCCATGATGGAAGGCGCAGTGCCGTATTTGTGGGTAAATGTCGCTGAACGCAAGGAATCTACCGGGTAAGCTTGCGAAGAAGCAAAGTTGTGCGGAAGACCCAGGGTATGTCCCACTTCATGAGAAGACACGAAACGGATTAATCTGCCCATGGTTTCCTCACGGAAATTGACACTTCGGGCTTCTGGGTTGACAGCTGCGGTTTGAATGAAGAACCAGTTTCTCAGAAGGTTCATCACGTTGTGGTACCAACCGATATCGGATTCAATGATCTCGCCGGATCTTGGATCTGATACGTGAGGTCCGTAGGCATTCTGAATGTCTGAGGCAAAATACCTGATCACAGAATAGCGTGCATCTTCAGGACTCCAGTCAGGATCTTCTTCTTTGGTT
>JBBRFK010000354.1:0-3620 GCA_038224435.1 Cytophagales bacterium
GGCAAAGGAAGCTGTTGAAATGGCTTTTCAGAAGTTTGGCCGAATCGATGGCATTGTCAATAATGCTGGGGTCAATGATGGAATCGGGTTGGAAAATGGCTCCCCGGAAGCTTTCAGGACCTCAGTTGAAAAAAACCTCGGACATTATTATGACTTGGTCCATTATGCCCTTCCCTATCTCAAAGATTCTAAGGGAAGTATCGTCAATATCAGCAGTAAAACCGCGGTCACAGGTCAGGGAAGTACAAGTGGGTATACCGCTGCCAAAGGCGGCCAATTGTCTCTTACAAGAGAATGGGCCGTGGAATTGTTGAAATACGGAATCCGGGTCAATGCCGTGATTCCTGCTGAAGTCATGACGCCGCTTTATGAAAATTGGTTGAAGAATTTTGACAATCCCAAAGAAAAACTGAATGAGATCCAAAATAGAATTCCATTTGAAAAGCGGATGACTACCCCAAGAGAAATTGCGGATATGGTAGTTTTTCTCTTGTCAGACCGCTCTTCGCATACCACCGGACAGCTAATCTATGTAGATGGCGGTTATACGCATTTGGACAGAGCGATTTGAGTTTTCAGTGGGCAGTTTTCAGTGGGTAGTTTTCAGTGGGCAGTAAACAGTGGAAAGTCGTTTGGAAGGTGGGGCGTCATTCTGAACAAAGTGAAGAATCTCTCTTTTGAATGAGACTCTTCGTTCCTCGGAGTGACGCTTGCAAGCATGCTATCGGTAACGAAGTGAAGAATCTCCCTTTTGAATGAGACTCTTCGTTCCTCAGAGTGACGCTTACAAGCATGTTTTCGGTAACGGAGTGAAGAATCTCTTCCACGTCATTCTGAACATTCTCGTTTCTTGCCTCTCGGATCTGTTTATAGATTCTTCCCCTTCGTACCTCGGTTCAGAATGACGGATTCCGCAACTTGACAACAATGATAACTTGATAACCTACCTACGGCAGGCAGGCCCGACAATCATTACACCTGTCCGCCGTGGCGGAATAACTACAACCGATAGCCCAACCCAACAAACCTTCCATGCCCAAATCCACCCTTCTCCCAAAAACCCTCCTCCTACCTTTTATCCTCATCACTTCCCTATTTGCGCTTTGGGGTTTTGCCAATGACATCACCAATCCCATGGTGGCGGCATTCAAGCGGGTACTGGAATTGAATAACGTTCAAGCATCATTGGTGCAAATGGCATTTTATGGAGGATACTTCACCATGGCTTTGCCTGCGGCGGTTTTTATCAAGAAATACAGCTACAAAACCGGTGTTTTGATCGGTATGGGATTGTATGCTTTTGGGGCATTACTATTTTTTCCGGCAGCTGCCTGGGAAAGCTATTTCTTTTTCCTCATGGCATTGTATATCCTGACATTTGGATTGGCATTTTTAGAAACCACTGCAAACCCTTACATTCTTTCTATGGGTTCGGAGGAAACAGCCACACAGCGGTTGAATTTGGCACAGGCATTTAACCCAATGGGAGCATTGGCAGGACTTTTTGTGGCAAAAGAATTTATCCTCAATGCACTTCAGTCAAACAATGCCGATGCTTCCGGAAATATTATCTATGATAGTTTAGATGAATCTGCCAAAGCCATTGTCCGCACCAATGACCTGTTGGTAATCCGGGATCCATATGTGATGCTGGGTTTGGTGGTTATCATTTTGGGTTTGGTCATTGTATTTGCCAAAATGCCCGAAAACAAATCCAACAATAGCAAACTCGATTTTTGGCCTTCGATGAAAAGACTGTCGCAACAGGCCAAATTTGTGGAAGGAGTTATTGCACAGATGTTTTATGTCGGGGCACAGATCATGGTTTGGACTTACATCTACCAATACGCCGAATCCATTGGTATTGACAATGCCAGCGCTGTCGATTACGCATATACAGCTCTGATCTTATTCCTGGCGGGAAGGTGGATTTGCACCTTTTTGTTCAGGTATTTCTCCCCTGCCAGATTGCTGCTGTATTTTTCGGTATTAGCGGGAATTTTCACCTTAGGAGCAATATTTATCCAAGGTATTTATGGGCTATATTCCTTGGTAGGGATATCTTTTGCCATGTCGCTGATGTTTCCTACGATATATGGAATCGCTTTGGAAGGATTGGGGGAAGACGGGAAATATGGGGCGGCGTTCTTGGTGATGGCGATTGTCGGCGGCGCCATCATGCCGACCTTGCAGGGAGTCATCCTTGATTTTGGCGGTCCGGCATATGATGACATTCTGATCATGGGCGTTTCGGAAGTCAAATTCTCCTTTATCCTGCCATTGGTTTGTTTTGCGGTGGTTGGGATTTTTGGATTTCGGAGGAAATAAAAATTAATTTTTATGTGTATCCGCTTTGTTGCACGTATTCTTTGAATCCCAAAACGTAATTGCTTAAACTGAATTTCAATTGTTCGATGCGGGCAGGTCGACGGTCCGCCGCGGCGGAGGCCGGCTCGGGCCTTGCGCGTGGATAGGATTCCGCCGTCTTGACTTTTTTGGCTACTTTTTTTGTCAAGAAAAAAAGTAGCTGTATAAAGGACTTTTGATTAAATCATAACTCTAAGGACCACTTTAGGATTATATTTTGGTACGTGCACTTATCCGTATACTCATATTAATTTTTATCTATCACATAGGGGTAAACAGCCTTTCAGTTTTCTTTTTAATAAAAGAACCAAAATCTTATCTTGCGTGAAAGCATTTGATTTTTCATGCAGGCGACAGACCAAGAGGTTTTTTCTAACATTAAATCCGGAGATACTGCCTCTTTTGAGATGCTGTTCAAAACCCATTATAACCCACTTTGCCGATTTGCACTTTCCTTTCTATCTGATCCGGATGCTGCTGAAGAAACGGTGCAGACTGTTTTTATCGGGTTTTGGGAAAAAAGAGAAAACATTCAGGTGGATACTTCTTTGAAAGCCTACCTCTATAGAAGTGTAAGAAATGGCGCCTTGAACGAAATAAAACGGCTAAAAGTAAGGCAGCTTCACGCCAATGCCATCCTTGCGGAGGGTGAACCTTTGAGTCATGCCCCTGACCATTATGCCATCAAAGAGGAATTGGAAATCAAAATACAGGAAGCCTTGCAGGCACTCCCCGAACAATGCAGGCTGATATTCAAAATGAGCCGGTTTGAAGATCTCAAATACCAGGAAATAGCGGATCAACTCAACTTGTCAATCAAAACTGTAGAAAACCAGATGGGAAAAGCCCTAAAAATCATGCGGGCACAATTGAAGGAATACTTACCCTTGATAGCGGTTTTGATCGGCCGGTTGTTGGAATTATGAAAGACAATACCGAACATATCGAAGACCTGATTGGCAAATTAATAGTCGGCGAAGCTTCGGACTCCGAAACCCGCGACCTGAGGGAATGGTGCGCCCTTTCATCCGAAAACCAAAAGTACCTGGATGATGCTTTGTATATTTATGAAAAATCCCAACTCCCGGAAAGTCCTGATTTTGACATCGAATCAGCTTGGATCAGAGTCAAAAGCCAGATTGGCAAGAAAAAAGGTCAATCAAGGTTTCTGCTGCCTAGCTGGAGAATAGCCGCAGGATTGACGCTCCTGTTTGCAGTTTCCTTCCTTTTTTACAGACAATGGTCTAAGCCCC
>JBBRFK010000355.1:0-3594 GCA_038224435.1 Cytophagales bacterium
CAAAAGATTGACCGTTCCAATGGGTGAAATGGGTTGCATTCATGAACTGCTTTGAATAAAAATACTAGGTAAATATAATCTCAGCTACTGCCCTCATTTATAAAAAAACCCAATGACCAAATTTCCGGCATATTGGAATCAGGTAATTGGATTTTTTGCAACAGATCGATTTTTATCGGTCATCCGGTATTTTTCAATCCACTGGCCAAAGCAGTGGTGATTTCAAGTAATTTTTTTATCAAGGGTTCTGCAGTTTCAGGATTGTTGGCCTTGAGTTTTCTCCATTCCCCAAGCTTTTGGATCTGAAAATCATGCAGTGTGTTGAGGGCAGATTCCCTTCTGTTCAAGTTGTTGATTTGGCTGGTCCTTCTTATTTCCCGATCTGTATCAAACATGTCCCCAATCTCCTTGATGCTTCTTTGATGCTCTTCCAAAATCATTTCGAGGATATCATTTTTCACATCTTCCTGACCGACCAATGCTGAATACAGCTTCATCAATCGTGTGTCGGCATTCATGAGATTGGTCTCAAGCTGGATGAGGACATACCTGAGTAAGGGCCATTGGGCGGTATTTTGCCGTAATTCTTGGTAGGCTTCCGGGTTTTCCTTTTTAAGTTTGGCAAGTGCTTGGCCTATGCCGTACCAGCCGGTGATGTTGAACCTGGATTGACTCCAACTGAATACCCATGGGATTGCCCTCAGGTCAGCGAGTGTTCTGGTTCCGGTTCTCCGGGCGGGTCTGGATCCGATTTTGCTTAATTCCAGGACATCGATGGGTGTAGCTTCACTGTAAAATTGCAAAAAGGACTTGTGCCCGATCAGTTGCTTATAGAAGTCAAAGGAATAGTCAGACAACAATTTCATCGTATCATTGGGGTATGTCTGGCGTCCGTTTGGATTTTTGAAATAACCTGTTTGCAAGGCCACTCCCGATAGCAGTACTTCCATATTATAGGTGCCATTCAATAGATTGGCAAATTGCTGCGCTATGGTTTCGCCCTGGACAGTAAGTTTGATTTCCCCACCTAGACTTCCTGCCGGCATACTTTCCAAAAATCTATGGTATTTGCCGCCACCTCTGCTGATGGTGCCGCCTATTCCATGAAAGTACTTGAAACGCATATTATGGTCTTTGGCTATTTTGGTCAGTTTGAGTTCAGTTTGGTAGATATTCCATCGGCTGGAAAGTATCCCGCCGTCTTTGTTGCTGTCGCTGTAGCCCAACATGATTTCCTGTACTTCCATTTTTGAAATGAATGGATGAGAAAGGTAGGCATTCATGATTTGGTCCGAGTGGTTGAGATCTTCGATGGTTTCAAAAAGTGGCACTACATGGAATTGGTCTTTGTCCAGACCGACTTCCCTCATAAATACATAGACGAGCAGTAAATCAGCCACTCCCCTGGTCATGCTTACAATAAATGAACCTACGCCCTCAATGCCATACTTGTCAGAATGCTTTTTAATCACCCTGAAGCAGTCCAAGACCTTGTCCGCTTCCTCGCCAAATGATTTGCCATGGGCAGAAAAAGGTCTTTCACTTTTCAGTTCTTGGCTCAGAAAGGAGATTTTTTCATCTTCTGTCCATTTACTGTAGTTAGGATTTTTCAATCCGGTTTTCTCCAAGATCTGTTGCAGCGCCCGGTCATGAAATTCGCTGTTTTGCCTGATATCCAATTTGGCAAGGTGGAAACCAAAGCATTGAACAAACCGCTGCAAGGGAAAAATCAACTTATCCGCAATTCTGAAAGCCTTGATTTCTTCAAGGCTTTTCCTGATTATTTCAAGGTCATTTGCCAATTCTGCATGAGAGGGGTAGTACTTATTTTCTTCAAAATTATCAGCAATTGTGTTTTCCAGTTTGAACAGCATCAGGTTGATAAACTGCCTCCAGGGTTCATACCTATTTCTTTCCAAAGCCTCTTTACCCCGTTCACCAAAAACAGAAGTCAGTCCTTTGATGGCTTCCTCAAGAGTGGACGGAACTGGATTTCTGATCTCAGAAAAACTCATTTTTGCAGTAAGCGCAACCAATTGGTCTTTAAGGAGAGAAAGTGCTGCATGCCGGTGGGCTATCAAAGTTTCTTCCGTGAGTGCGGCAGTCACATACGGATGTCCATCACGGTCTCCGCCTACCCAGCTTCCAAATGTTATTTTTGGAAATTCTTCCGCCAGCCGTAGGGATTGGGAATCAAATCCTGCCTCCATCCAACTCATCCTCAATTTTTGATCGGATGTTTCAAGGATCTTCGGAAATACCTTGGTAAAGTAATGGATGACATTGTTTCGCTCAGCTTTTACGGTCGGCTTCTCCAGATAGACTTCTCCTGTCCTCCACCACCGTTCCAATAGTGTTGTGATCTCGCCCTTTATCGTTTTCCTTTCTACATTGGAGTAATTGGAGTTGTCTAGCTTTATCAAGGTGAGGTACAATTCCCTATGAAGTTCTAAGATGGAGATTCTTTTGGCCTCGGTGGGATGTGCGGTAAGCACTGGGGTAACATTTACCATTTTGATGATAGTCAACATCTGCGATTCTAGGAGGCCCTGCTTTCTCCATCTTTCGAAAGTCTCAGCCCAAGAACCTCTGATGCCTGCCATACCTTCCCCATCCACTTTTTTGCGTCTGAACTGGACAGCTGCATTCTCTTCGACGAGATTCATCAGTTGTAAATAAATACTGAGCACCTGAATCTGCTTTTCTTCCAAATCAGATCCCAGATCAGTTATTTTTACGGTGTCAAGATTTTGGTCAAGAATCTGAGCAAGTTGGACTTCGCCTAAATCGGTTAACACATTTTTGAAACAGGAAGTCAAAAAGGCCATGTCTGCCTCTATTTTATCAAAAAGAAAAGCTGGTGATAACGTATTCATCTATTTATCTTTTTTATGTTTATGATAGTCAGCTATCAGAGCAAGCATTCTAAAAGGGCAATTTCTATGAGGACTCTTGCAGAATGATCTATTGGCCTGTGGCTTTTTTATTTATAATGGGCAATGATGCTGTTGGAAACTTCAATCAGATTCTTACCTATAAACTGTGGCTTGGGGGCAAGTGGATAAAGTGATTGACCTTCACGTTCGACAAAAGCGGCCTGCATGCCCGCCTGTAATGCACCGGTTATATCCCAACCGTGTGCGGCCACCAATATGGCATCAGAAACATTTACCGACAACTTTTCTGCTGCCCATAGATAGGTCTCTAATGCAGGTTTATACTTTTTAATGGTATCAATGCTAAGTGTAGCTTCAAAATATTCTGTGAGATTTGCATGCTGTAGCTGTGCGGAAAGGGTGGTGGCAGGTGAATTGGTCAGCGTTGCGAGCCGAAATCCATTCTCTTTTAATAGCTGCAATCCTTTTGGCACATCATCCTGAGCAGGTAATTCTTTGATTATTTTCAATGCTTCTTTTCTATCTGAAGGAGGGACATCTGCCTTGAGCGCTTTGGCCGCCATCTCCAAAGTTGCATCTGCAAGGTCGGTAAAGTTGTGGTAATTATTTGTGCTGTTGTCCACCAAAGAATAATGCAGGAGCATTCCAAACCAGACCCGAAAACCTTTGCTACTGCCTAGAAGGCTATTTATTTTAT
>JBBRFK010000356.1:0-3592 GCA_038224435.1 Cytophagales bacterium
TCCCAATTGGCTGAACTGAAGAAAATCAACTCGGTTTCCAACTATGACAGGGGTTCGATTACACTTCGGTTTGACAAGGAGACCGATATGGAATTCAAAAAATTTGAAGTTTCTTCCATCATCCGTCAGGTTTACCCTGAATTGGATCAGAAGGTTTCCTACCCTTTGGTCACCCAATCCGAAGAGCGGAGGAGTGACCTCAAAACTCCCATTTTGACCTATTCTGTCAATGGCCCTTTTGCTTCTTTTGAGATCAAAAAAATCGCCGAGGATGTCATCAAATCTTCCCTAAACAAATTTGCGGAAATCGAAGAAATCACCATCAGAGGTGCCAATGACCTGCAATTGTACGTCACCTACGACATCAAAAAACTCCAGGCCTTCAAACTCTCAAAGTCTGACATCGAATCCGTGATCGCAAGTTCCTTTGGAAGGTCTTTTCCAGGTTCGCTTGTCAACAACAGGTCAGAAACACTTTTCATACAGGTAGACCGCTCGCTTCAAGACATCAGCCAACTTGAAAATCTCCTTGTGACTACGAAGGAAGGAAAAGAAATCTACCTCAGGGATTTGGCCACTTTGACTTTGGAAGAGGCCGAACCCAATTCCTTTTACCGCATCAACGGCAACAATTCTGTCACCCTATCTATTATTAACCGGGACGGCGTCAACAAAGTCCTCCTGGCAAGAAATATCAAAGAGGCGATAGAAAACACCAAATCTCTTTTGCCTGCCGGATTTGAAGTCAGGTTGGAAAATGATGATACGGAGTTTCTCGAAAAGGAACTGAACAAAATTTACAAGCGTTCCGGACTTTCGATTTTGATTTTGGTGGTATTTATTTTTCTGATCAACAGAAACTTCAAATACCTCAGCATCCTCTTTTTGGGTATCATCGTCAACCTGAGCATTACGGGAATTATCCTTTACCTGTTGAAAGTGGACATCCACATGTATTCCCTTGCGGGGCTCACGATTTCCTTTGGTCTGATCGTGGACAATGCCATCATCATGATCGACCACCTGCACAAGCACAAAAACAGGAAAGTTTTTGTCGCCCTGCTCGGAGCTTCACTGACGACGATCATCGCCTTGCTGATTGTGTTTCTCCTTCCGGAAGATGACCGCAAAAACCTGACTGAATTTTCGGTGGTGGTGACGGTGATGTTGGCCGTGTCACTTTTGGTAGCTTTGCTTTTCACTCCGGCCATGTATTCGGTTTTGTTTGGAGAGGAGGCACAAAAGGGAAGGATTTTGACAATAAGACAACTTAGAAAAAGGGTCAGGGCATTTGGGGTTTTCAGCAAAAGCATCGGATTTATAGCCCATTACCGAAAGACCTTCATTGTCTTGCTATTACTGCTTTTTGGCTTGCCCGTTTTCTTTCTTCCTGCCAAATGGGAAGGTCAGGAATGGTACAATAAAACTGTCGGGTCGACACTGTATCAGGAAGAGCTCCGACCTTATGTGGACAAGGCACTGGGTGGTTCTTTGCGTATGTTTGTCCGTGGGGTTTTTGAAAAATCCTCCTACCGTGAGGCCGAAAAGACAAGGTTATATGTCTCTGCCCGCCTTCCTTTTGGCAATACTTTGGAACAGATGGATTTCATCATGCGGGAATTTGAAGGTTTTCTGAAAGGGGTAGAGGGAATTGATCAGTTTGTCACTTTCATCCAATCAGGCCAAAACGCTCAGATTGAGATTACTTTCAAGGAAGCTTACGAAAAATCTGCTTTGCCTTATCAGCTCAAAGGCAGGCTTTCAGTCAAATCCACAGATTGGTCGGGGGCAAGCTGGCAAATCCACGGGGTAGGACAGGGATTCTATACTGGATCGGGAGGTGAGGGGATACCTTCATTCAGGGTGACTTTGAAAGGATACAATTACGATGAGCTCGAGAGACAATCAGAACTCTTGGCCGGGAAACTGCTTCGACACAAACGGATTCAGACCGTCAACACCAATGAGCGCTTGGGTTGGGACGAGCAAAAAACCGAAGAGTATGTGTTGCGGCTGGATCAGAGTAAAATGGCTTTGGGCAATGCAAACCAATACCAGGTCATCAATGCACTCAACAATGTGTCCCGACCGTCAGGGCCATCCGCATACCTTGCTTTGGATGACAAAAACTATGGCGTAGTGGTCCGTGAAAAGGAATCTGGGAGCTATTCGAAATTTGACTTGGAGGAAAACAGCCTCATCGGAGGTGAAGACCAGGTTTTTAAGGTGAGTAATTTCGGTTCACTGACCAAGGAGACCACCACCAATGCCCTTCACAAAGAGGACCGGCAATATATCCGATTGGTGGCTTTTGAGTATATGGGATCGTCTAAGTTTGGGAATGAATACCTAGACGAAGTACTGACTGAAATGAAAGCCAACATGCCGATCGGCTACACTGCTAAGAAAGAAACCTGGAGCTGGGATTGGAACAAAGCCAAGCGGCAGTATAGTCTGATTTTGGTGTTGGTGGTAGGGATTTTCTTTATCTGTTCCGTTCTTTTTGAGAACCTCAAGCAGCCATTTTATATCATTTTCATCATCCCATTTTCCTTTATCGGATTGTTTTTGATTTTTTCGCTCTTTGATTTTTACTTCGATCAGGGTGGTTATGCGGCATTTGTGATGCTGGGCGGACTGGCGGTCAATGCCGCCATCTTTATCGTCAACGACCTCAACAACCGTACGCTCGGCCAATACAACAGGAATATTCTGAAAGCCGTAGCAGGAAAAGCGGTTCCGATCATGTTGACCATCCTGTCCACCTGCTTTGGCCTGATCCCTTTTATCATGGAAGGACAAAATGAGGTTTTTTGGTTCTCCCTCGCCATCGGTACGATCGGCGGATTGGTATTCAGCATCATCGGGGTTTTTGTGGGATTGCCGGTGTTATTGTGGAGGAAAAAAGGTTGATTACAATTTTTCGAAAAGTGGTAGAGTCACAGGGAATATGGATTATATTTTAATCCTCTTGTCTTAGTAAGCTTTAATTGGCCATACCTTCAAAAAAGTATGGCCTAGAATCTCAACTTAGGTTTTATTGTCTAGCACAACCACTAGCTCCTCTACATCTACTTAAAGTATAATTCATTCCATATTCCATGCTCCAAAAATAATCTGCGCTTGGGCTACAGGTAGTCCTATCAGTACTAAGACATTGACAATTCTAAACACCACCTCCATACCCTCCCGTAATCTTCTTCATCTGAATCTTTGAAGCACTTCATCCGAAGTAAGCCTCAGCATTTCTAAACTTAATTTTTTCATGTTTTTAAAAGTTTATAAGTTATTTGATTCTCCTGACATTAAGGTCAGCTAGAGAATCTGACCATTCATCGCGATAGAATATCTTTGACAGCTATGAAATTGAATTCAATCAATAATAAATCATGGCATGTTTCTCTTTAGATTTTAAATTAAACAGCATACCGTTTCTTGACCAGTTTTATCGGTATGGCTTAATCCGACTAAGTTACTTGTATAGAGTCCATAAATACTGGACTCTAAGTTCTTTTTTAAAAATCTTTTGGAGTGTCATCACCCTTGGGCATAAAGCCAAAAAAGAGCTTCATTCGCTTCTTGTAAAAATAGG
>JBBRFK010000357.1:0-3591 GCA_038224435.1 Cytophagales bacterium
TGAGATATGGTAGTCAGGGAAGGCTTCAACAATCCGGCAATTTTCATGTTGGAAAAGCTCACCATTTTAAAGTCCTTCGGCATTTCCAATTTGGTCTCTCTTGCCGCATAGTAGGTGGCGATTGCCAATTTTTCTACCGAAGCCAAAATGCCGTCAGGCCTGTCCATTCCATATAGAAAACCGGCAATCAACTTTATATTTTCCTCTTCAGATTGGCTGCATTGAATGATCCAGTTTTCATTATAAGGAAGTCCATGATTTAAAATCGCATCTTGATAACCGCGCAGCCTCTCCCTTCCGATGGAAATTTCTTTTGACAGCATTAAAAAGTAAATCTTTTTGCACCCCTTTTCTATGAGGTGGGCTGTAGCCTTGAATCCGTTTTCATAATCATTGCTGATGAATTTGGTAGTGGGAATCTCTTGGCAGATTCGGTCAAAAAAAATAAGCGGAACCCCTTTGGAATAGATGGTCTCCAAATGATCTATTTTTTTTGTTTGGCTTGAAACCGACATTACGATAGCATCTACCCTGCCATTCAATAAATATGACACTATTTTTCTTTCTGTATCCACATTTTCATGGGTACTATATACTAAAAGGTGATAGCCATATTCTTGGGTGATTTCTTCAATGCCGTCGATCACTTGGCTAAAAAAATTATTGATCCTTTCAGGAATAATGACCGCAATGGTTTTGCTTTTTTGCTCCCGAAGGCTCCTTGCAAATGGATTAGGTTGGTAATTTAGCTCTTGGGCCATAGCAATTACCCTCTCTTTGGTAGGCTGACTGATCTCATAGCTGTCATTGAGCGCCCTGGAAACAGTAGAGGGCGATAGTTTAAGCTTTTCAGCCAAGTATTTAATGTTAACTTCAGCCATTATTTTTAATTGACCTCCTCATTTAATTTTTAATTTAGGCATAGATTTGTTGGTTCTACCACGAATGTTGTGAAAACTTTGTAGCCTAAGAGAATCAAAATTCTAAGATTTCCAAAAACTGGCAATTGAAGAGTCAAAATCAGAAATAAAGCAGCCTTTAAAAAGAATAAACCACAAAGAATCAAAAGAAAACAAAAAGCGGGCTTTTGTTTTCTTTGTTACTCTGTGGTAAATAAATACGGATTTACTACACCATTTTATAATTGCTTCCATATTTGGAATCAGGGTATTTTAGCAATTGTTTAATTATGTTAAAATTACTCCTTTCACAAAATTCAGGGTAAAACCGATTTGTTAAGTCACCAAATTAATTTTTATAAAAGATCCATTACTACAAAAATTAGCCTTTCATACGAAATCGTTTGCATCAAAATTCGTGAAATCCTTATTTGCCTTATTGGATAATAAATTAACTTGAATAAAATCTTAAAAACCCAAAACCTATGTCTATACCCGTCCAAAAAGTAAATCAGTCATTTATAAATGATGATTTTTTGTTGGAAAATAAATATGCCAAAATTCTTTACCATGAATACGCTGCCAAGCAACCCATTATCGATTACCACAACCACCTAGCTCCTGACCAGATTTCAGATAATAAAATTTTCGAAAACATCTCCTCTATATGGTTAGCCGGTGACCACTATAAATGGCGGGCAATGAGGACTTTGGGGATTTCAGAGGATTACATTACCGGAAAGGCTGATGATTGGGAAAAGTTTGAGAAATGGGCCTATACCGTTCCTTATACCATGCGAAATCCGCTCTACCATTGGACTCATTTGGAACTGATGCGGTATTTTGGAATCCATGATTCCCTAAATAAAGACAATGCAAGGGAAATATATGACCTGACCAACAGTCAACTTCAATCTCCCGGATTCAGTACCCAAGGTTTGTTGTCCAAGATGAATGTGAAAGTAGTCTGTACTACAGACGATCCTACCGACAACTTGATCCACCACCAAAATTTTGCCAAACAAGGAAATGCAATACAAATGAAACCGGCTTTCCGGCCAGATATAGCCTTCACAGTAGAAAACCCAATAACCTATCACAGCTACATCGACAAGTTATCTGAAGCCACTTCCATTTCTATAAAATCATATGCGGATCTTTTGGCTGCACTCCAGAATAGAGTGGAATTCTTTCATCAGGTTGGCGGACGCCTATCTGACCATGGTTTGGAAAGTTTATATTTTGAACCTAATTCAAAATTGGATTTGGAAACAATTTTCAAGAAAGCCGTTTCAGCTCAGGTCTTGACCAAAGAAGAAATTTCTTTTTTCAAATACAGGACATTGATAGAATTGGGAAAGATGTACCATGCCAAAGGTTGGGTGCAACAATTTCATTTGGGAGCGTTGAGAAATAGTAACACCAGAAGTCTTACCAAACTGGGACCGGATACCGGTTTTGATTCCATAGGGGATTTCAGACAGGCTTCTGCCCTATCAGGCTTCCTCAATGAACTTGATAAAACCGATCAGTTGGCCAAGACTGTCATCTACAACCTCAATCCCTCAGACAATGAAGTAATTGCGACGATGGCGGGCAATTTCAATGATGGAAGCATCAAGGGAAAAATCCAGTTTGGATCTGCTTGGTGGTTTTTGGATCAAAAAGACGGCATGGAGAAGCAGATCAATGCCTTGTCGAACATCGGTCTGATATCCTGTTTTGTGGGCATGCTGACTGATTCCAGAAGTTTCCTTTCATTTCCACGACACGAGTATTTCAGGAGGATTTTATGCAATCTGTTCGGGAAGGATATTGCAAACGGGGAATTGCCAAACGATGAACAGTGGATTGGAAAGATTATCAATGACATCTGTTACCACAATGCCAATGAATTCTTTGATTTCGGGAAATAACTAAAAAAAACATGTTTGAAATCACAGATAAGAAAATAATCATTACAGGCGCCACCGGAGTCTTGGGCAAAACAATGGCTTTTCACCTTGCAAAAGAAGGAGCCAACGTCCTGATTATAGGTAGGACAGCATCGAAAGTAGAAAAACTCGTCAGCGAAATAAGATCTCTAAACGGTAAGGCAGATGGTTTTTTGGCAGATGTGACCAAAGAGGAACAGGTCGAAGCCGCGGCCCGTCAGATAAAATCCCGATATGGTACCATAGATATTCTCATCAACCTTGCCGGAGGTAATATGCCCGGTGCTGTCGTCAGGCCTGATCAGACTGTCGATGACCTGTCTGTGGAGGCTGTTAAAAAAGTCATGGACCTCAACTATCAAGGAACTTTCATTCCCATCAAGCATTTCATACCCTTGATGCTCCCCAACAAAAAAGGAAACATCATCAACATTTCCTCTATGGCTGCCAGCAGACCAATGACGCGGGTGATGGGTTATGCCTCGGCCAAAGCAGCCATTGATAACCTGACCAAATGGATGGCGGTAGAGCTCAATTCCAAATATGGCCCTGACTTCCAGGTCAACGCCATTGCCCCGGGATTCTTCTTGACGGAGCAAAACAGAACCCTTCTCACAGAAACAGACGGAAGTCTGACCCAAAGGGGTGACCAAATAATCAGCCACACACCGATGGGACGATTCGGAAAACCCGATGACCTTTTGGGTACACTACAATGGCTTTGTTCGGATGCCTCCAAATTTGTAACCGGGACAATC
>JBBRFK010000358.1:0-3581 GCA_038224435.1 Cytophagales bacterium
TCAATAGACGCTATTCTTTCGGCCAACCATGCCAATTCTTTTACGGGATTTTGTACACCGCAGGCTTCAAACGTAGGTTCCTCGGCTTCTTGTTGACAGGAAAATCCTACAAAGAAAACCAACATAATGAGATAGGAAAGCTTCTTCATCTTTTCTTTAATTTATGGCTGGGTTGAAATATAAAATAAAGGCATAAAATAAATATACCACTACTTTTTCCTTTACGTTAATTCTGTGGTCAGGTTTTAAAAACTGCACATTGATGCCGCCAAGTCTTATTTCTTGCTTCTAAACTCTGACTTCTACCTTAGTACCACCCGCAGACTCTTCGCACCGTGGGCCCCGATGACCAAGGATTGCTCGATATCGGCAGTCTTGGAAGGTCCTGCGAGGAATAAGCCAAAGCCTGACTATTGAATCTTCTTTCCAAATTTAGGAATTTCAAATTCAACAATTCCTGGTTCTGAATCAGTAGAGATTCCATAAAGTTTCGTCAAATCTTCATTCACTGCCAGACTTCTAATAGAAGTATTCAGGTTAAGTTTTGCTATTAATTTTCCTGTTAGTGAAAAAATATATACTGATTTAGCAATATCAGAATTGGATTGAATTTGGTTTTCGCTTAATCCTCCAAAAAGGGCAATTATTGCGTTTTCTGTCAATACAATATCTCTAAAAAAATATGGACTTGAAAGATCCCAGTACACAGATTGACCATTGGATTCAGCTATAAGATCAAATTTAGTATGTTCTTTCGGATTTAGATAAATAGATTCAACTTTGCCATTTTGCCGAGAAAAAATTTCAATTCTATTTGTAAATATACTTGCAATCGCAAAATGCGATTTGGAACTATTAGAGCTGAACCATCCCATGTTAATCTGAGATAAATTAAAATTATTTAAATCCTTCCGTTCAGAAAAATTCTCCAATGAACCAAAAGAGTTTAGAGAATCACCGTTTTTGTTAAATTCGACTAATCTTGCTGGCGAATCTACTGTAAGACCTATGAAAGTGGAATCTGTAAACCTCAATACAGAATAAGCCTTAAAAAAATCATTTTTTTGTTTCACTTGGTTTAAAGCCAATTCCAATTTGTTGGTAGAAAACTTGCTGATTTTCTTATCAATAGAACTATAAATAAAAAAAATAGAGTCCGATTCATCAAATTCTATTGAGGTAGCATCTGAAATTTCTCCCGGACCAAAACCGATAGTTCCTACAGAATATAAAAACCTCTGCGTGGGGAGGTCAATGAAATGTATCGGCGGAGTTGAGCTGTCCATAGAGGGACTCTCTAATACTATCAAATGATTTAATCTTAATCTGATTTTATCAGGGTTGATTATTTCAGGATAAACTTTCTTTTTTCCTGTCAATTCAATTTCCGGAGTTTTTTCTTCTTTCGTGGAACAGGAAAATAAAATCAGGAAAAACAATACAAAGCTGTAAGTACGAAACATAATTTCCATTTGGAATATTTAAGAAAAAACGCTGCACTTGGATAACCTGATGCAAAGTTCTATCTAATTTTGATACTGTGAAGTGCAAGGTGTTAGGTTAAAGTAATCTTGGAATTTTTTAAAATTGAGAATGTTAGATAATTTTTCTTGATAATATTCATTTTTAAACCTTCGAGGTCTCGAAGACCTCAAAGGTTATAGCAACACCACCCGCAGACTCTTCGCACCGTGGGCCCCGATGACCAAGGATTGCTCAATGTCGGCAGTTTTGGAAGGTCCTGCGAGGAATAAGCCAAAGCCTGAAGTTTTCTTTCCGATTCTTTGATAAGCCTGATGCATATTGCCTACCAGTTGGTCTGAGTCCAGCACAATCACGAGGTGCTCGGTGATAAATGGCAAAGCCCTCAAACCCATATCCGGATCTTCCAGCCAGATTGCGCCATTTTCTGCAACGCCAAATTGTCCCCGGAGAATGGCGAGATTCAAGTCATTGAGCTGATGGGCATCTTCAGGAAATTCGGTATTGGAAAAAGAGGAATATTCAGCCACACGGGAATATACTTTTTCAAAAACACCTGAATCCAACAAACTTTTCAAAGCGTCTTTTGAAATGACTTCCCCTTTATTGGCTTGGATAGAAGCAGTAAAATTTGCTGTCAAATCCCCGTCTGTTTCAAAATCCGGGATAATTGGAATGTCCTTCGGTTCCAGAGGAACAGCCTTAATTTTGGACAATATCAAATCCCTGCTGCTCATTTACGGTTTTTTTTATACCAATCTTTGAAGGATTCATTCGGTATTTCCGGCAGATCCCTTTGCTTTCCCCAAGTATTCAAACCTGAATAGGTGATGCTGTCTGGCAAAATTTTCAAAGCTCCCCGCATCATACTTCCGCTGATGTTGTAAGCAAAAGGAACTGCAAAAATTCCATTGGCGAATTTCATCGCAAAACTTTTGGCTTTGTCAGGCTGTGCCTTGGTGATTTCCTGACGCCATTCATAGAGTTGCTCGTGGATGTTGATCTTCACCGGGCAGACATCCGTGCAGCTGCCGCAGAGTGTCGATGCAAAGGGTAAAGAACTGTGCTTCTGTAAATCTATGCCTGGAGACAGTATCGATCCAATCGGTCCGGGAACAGTGCTTTCATAGCTGAATCCGCCACTTCTTCTGTAGATGGGACAGGTATTCATGCATGCCCCACAACGGATACATTTCAGCGAATCCTTAAACTTTGGTCTGCCCAATTGTTCGGTTCGGCCATTGTCCACCAAAATGATATGGATTTCTTTTCCCGGAGACGGACTTCTGAAATGGGAAGTGTAATTGGTAACTGATTGTCCTGTGGCTGACCTTGCGAGTAATCGGAGGAAAACCCCCAAATGTTCCCGTTTGGGAATGATTTTTTCGATTCCCATAGAGGCAATGTGCACATCGGCGAGATGCACTCCCATGTCGGCATTGCCTTCGTTGGTGCAGACGACAAATTCACCTGTCTCGGCAACTCCGAAATTTACTCCGGTAATGGCGACTTTGGCGTTGAGGAATTTTTCCCTCAAATGGATTCTAGCTGCTTGGGTGAGGTAATCCGGATCTTCGTTTCCTTTTTCGGTGTGGAGTTTTTCGTGAAAAATCTCCGAGATATCCCTTTTCTTCAGGTGAATCGCCGGAAGTACAATATGGCTTGGGGCTTGATTGAGGAACTGTACGATCCGCTCGCCAAGGTCCGTATCCACGACTTCAACGCCGTTTTTTTCCAGATAGGGATTCAGGTGACATTCTTCGGTCAGGATGGATTTGCTTTTGACGATGGCCTTGCACTGCTTTTTCCGTAAAATTCCAAGAACAATCTCATTGTGCCCGGCTGCATCTTTTGCCCAATGCACATGGATATTGTTGGCTTTGGCATTTCTCTCAAATTCCTCCAGGTAGGAGCCGAGGTTTGCCAATACATTGTCTTTGATCTGGGAGGCGAGATCGCGTAATTTTTCCCATTCGGGGACGGATTTGGTGCTTTTGTCCCGCTTGTCTCTGACAAACCACAAGGTTTCGTCATGCCATTTGGACTTGGCTGGATCTTGCAAAAATTCCGATGCTTTGGCGGGATGGCTCATGAGATGG
>JBBRFK010000359.1:0-3543 GCA_038224435.1 Cytophagales bacterium
GGTGTATATTTTATCCATGTTACAGTGGATGGAGAATTAATACGAGAACAAATTGTAATTGAATAAAGATAATGTATGTCTTTTTAAGAAAGGAAGTTATTTAATGTTTCCTTATTATAAAGAAGGCACATTTAAAACTTAAGTAAGGTTTAGACGAACTCACTTTAAATAAAGAATAAAATAAAGAAAACATAAGAATAGTTGAATTTATGAAAGCTTTATAAAATATCCTTTGGAGAAATTAATTTTAAAACAATTAAACCATTTTGTCGCATTTGCATTCAGCATTACGTCTAATTATCAAAATGAAAACTTTTAACTAACGGCCATGAAAAAACTATTGAAAGGATTTGTTCCATTGGCACTGATAATATTGACTTTTGGCTGCCTAAATCCTGAAATCGATAATTCTGATCAATGTATTGAAGGAAAGATACCATTTAGATTTTATAGATTAAGGTTTCCAGACTGTTTTCAAAAATCGATTTGGATTGAAGTTTCAGAGTCTTATAAAATCGGAAAGAATGTTAAAATTTCTATTCATAATAATACAGCTCTTTCCCCCCGGCCTGATGTTGAATACAAAAATGTGGTAGAAGCTATAATACAGGATTATCCCATAGATGAAACAATGTTGGAAAGCTTAGAATATTCCCCCATTTTTTTTAATTATAGGTTTGCATCTGAAGCAGAGATTGCGGGTATTAGGAGTGGTGATCCTAACTGTCTTGAAGTTTATGAAAACCGGGGGATACCTGTTATAGTGATAACGCATTTTTCGTTTAATGCCTGTCCCAAGCATTCGGAAAATTTTTGATAAAATAAAATTATGATTGTACGCTTTCTTGCCACCAACCAAATAAAACAAGGCTAAAAGTTCAATTAGATCTACTGTGGACTGTCGTCTATTGACTCCGCCACGGCGGACAAGTATCGACGATTATCCGCATCAAAAGAGATTCAAAATAACAGTGGCATCATTGCGGATAATTATTAATAAAATCTTCCATTAACCAATTGCAAAACCTTATCCTAGGAGGGATTGCTGTAATCCTAAAAACAAGTTTTTTTTCATTTGATACAAACAAAAAAGGGAATCCGTCAGGATTCCCTTTTTGTGAAAGAGACATTTAAGCGTCTTTTCTGTGTCTGATTTTTTCCTTGATTTTGGCAGCTTTTCCTTGACGGCCTCTCAGGTAGTACAATCTTGCTCTTCTCACTTTACCCTCTCTCATCAATTCGATTTTGTCGATTGCTGGTGAAATGATAGGGAAAATTCTTTCCACACCAATACCGTTTGATACTTTCCTTACAGTGAAAGTTTCACCATTTGTGTTAGGGTTTTTTCTCTGGATGACGGTGCCTTGGAATTGCTGGATACGTTCTTTAGTACCTTCGGTGATTTTTACGTGTACGTTGATCGTATCTCCAGCTTTGAAAGAAGGGAATTTGGCTCTCGCCTCGCTGTATTCCGCTTCTACAATTTTTAGTAGTTCGCTCATAGCTATATATTTTATGTGCTTATAGCGACTGCGCCTCGGCGCAATCTTTTGTTAGACTCAATGATAATTTTTTCTTACAAATCGCCTCAGATTTCTTTTCCTTCAAGAAGGTCCGGTCTTCTTTCTTTGGTACGGCGAACCGATGCTTCAAATCTCCAGGTATCAATTTTCGCCTGATGTCCTGACATTAATATTTCCGGCACTTTCATTCCCTCGTACTCTGCGGGTCTGGTAAATACCGGAGGGGCCAAAAGCCCGTCTTGGAAGGAATCTGTCAATGCCGAACTTTCGTCATTGAGAACTCCCGGAATCAACCTGATAATGGCATCTGCAACAACCGCTGCCGCCAATTCGCCTCCTGAGAGCACATAATCGCCGATGCTGATTTCTTTGGTAATCCATTTCAGTCTGACTCTTTCGTCGACACCTTTATAGTGTCCGCACAGGATGATGAAGTTTTCCTTGAGGGAAAGTCCATTGGCCATATTCTGGTCAAATTTTTCTCCATCGGGTGTCATGTAAATGACTTCATCATACTTCCTTTCGCTTTTGAGTGCTTCGATGCACTTTGCGATGGGTTCTATCATCATAACCATCCCGGCACCACCTCCAAATGCATAGTCATCAACTTGCTTTTGTTTGCCGCCGGCATAATCTCTCAAGTTGTGGATCCGAACTGTTGCCAATCCTTTTTCTTCCGCTCTCTTGAGAATAGAATGTGAAAAAGGGCCTTCCAACAACCCGGGTACGACTGTGATGATGTCTATGCGCATCAGTCTTCCAAATATATGTCAATCAATCCTGTGGGCAGAGAGCAGTAAACTTTTTTAGCTGCTTTGTCGACTTTCTGGATGATCTGATCCTGAATAGGGATCAGAACTTCTTTTCCTTTATGTTCGACGCCCAATAAATCCTGGGTTTCCATGTCATAGATGACCTTAACCTCTCCGATAAGTCCGAGGGAATCATCGATCACCTCAAATCCTACCAATTCATGGTAATAATACTGGTCTTCTCCGAGTTCTTGCAATTCACTCATCGGAAGGAACAAAGCAGATCCTACAAGTTTAGTTGCTTCATCTACCGTGTCGAAATCCTCAAACTTAGCCAGCATTTTGTTGTTCGGTTGAGAAACAAAGTGCTCAATAAAGAACGGAACCAACCTGGTTTTTTGCTCGATGAAGACATGCTTCAGTTCTTCGTAGTCTTCCGGATAATCAACATCCAAGACTACCAAAACTTCACCATGAAGCCCATGAACTTTGGACACGTAGCCCAATTGGAAACAATTGTCTTTGTTCATGGTGTAAAGGGGTATTAGGCTTTGGTTTCTTCTCCTTCAGCGGATGCTTCAGGTGCTTCAACCTCAGCCGCAGGTGCTTCAATCTCAGCCTGAGGAGCTTCAACCTCAGCCGCAGGAGCTTCAATCTCAGCCGCAGGTGCTTCAACCTCAGCCTGAGGAGCTTCAATCTCAGCCGCAGGAGCTTCAATCTCAGCCGCAGGAGCTTCAATCTCAGCCGCAGGAGCTTCTTCTACCTTTGGAGTAGCAGCAGCGATAGCGTCATCTTCTCTTTTCTTGATGGCGTCAAGACGGGCTTGGTTTTTAGCTGTTTCAGCCTCAAATGCCTTGGTTTTTGCATCATCTTTTTCTTTGGTCAATCTGTCCACTTTACCGCCGATGGCAGTTTCTTTGGAAGCTTTCCAAGTATCGAATTTTGCGTCTGCCTGATCTTGTGTGATAGCGCCTTTCAATACACCGATTTGAAGGTGTTTTTGCAACAATATACCTCTGTAAGAAAGCATAGCCTTTACTGTATCAGTCGGCTGCGCACCGTTCAACAACCATTTGAGAGCTCGCTCATTGTTGATGTTGATGGATGCAGGGTCAGTGTTGGGGTTATAAGTCCCGATTTTCTCGATAAAGCGTCCATCACGTGGAGCTCTAGCATCAGCTACTACAACGTCATAGATGGCCATTTTTTTTCTGCCTCTACGCGATAATCTGATTTTTACTGCCATATTAAATTGATATTTAGTGAAA
>JBBRFK010000360.1:0-3527 GCA_038224435.1 Cytophagales bacterium
ATCAAGAACTATTCTTCAATTAGGTAATAAATGATCGGAATCCTCGGTAATTATCTCAACGAAGTCCTCACCCCGATAAATATTATGGATTTTAATATTTAGACAGGATTTCAATTGAATTTACGGTTTACTTGCAAAGAAGCGGATATTCAAATTGGTTTATGTGAATATATACTTTCTTGCCAAAAGCCTAATAAAATAGGTTTGAAGTCCAATGGACAGGTAACTCTGCCAAGGCGGACAATCATGGACGATTATCCGCACAAAAAGTGATTCGAAATAAACTTAGTTGCATCATTGCGGATAATCATAATAAGCAATATGATTGTACGCTTTCTTGCCACCAACCAAATAAAACAAGGCGTAAAGTTCAATTAGATCTGCTGTGGACTGTCGTCTATGGACTATCGACGATTATCCGCACAAAAAGTGATTCGAAATAAACCTTGTGGCATCATTGCGGATAATCATAATAAGCAATTTCAAAATGCAAATGGTTTACAATTTTGCTTCAAAAAATGTAATTGCCTAAAGAAATTCAATTTGTCAATTAGATTATGTATTTTCCTTTCTGGAATGAAAGCGCATCAAATATGGAAATAACCATTAGCCCAACCCGATATTTTACCAAAGGCAAATGCTTTACAATAATTACCCTGTTTTTTTTTATTTTTCTGCAGACGGAAGGAATAGGCCAAACTAATCCTGAATTGGGATTTCCATTGATTACCAATTATTCTCCCAAAGACTATAAAGGAAATGGGCAAGTATGGGGTGTAATTCAAGGTGAAAACGGGGTGATGTATTTCGGTACATCTGCAGGGATTACAGAATATGATGGCGTGAATTGGAGGCAGATCAGTATTTCAGATTCAGTGGTTTTCCAAACAGTCAGAGGCTTTGAAAAAGGTAAAGACGGTATGATATTTTTTGGCGGAGGGCAGAATTTTGGATATTTTGAATTCGATAATTATGGAAACGTCAAGGCATTTTCACTACTCGAATTAGTAAAAACAGAATTTAGGAATTTCTCTGATATACGTTCCATTAATCTTCAAGGCGATTTCCTTTTTGTGCAGTCAAAGGAATACTTGTTTAGGATCAATGTGACAAAGCTTCGGGAAGGTGGAGATTTTAAGGCTTGGAAGGCTGATTCTTTTTTTGTTTATAGTATGGTTTTTGAAAATGAATTATACATCTTCCAATTAGAGAAAGGACTTTATCAGCTCAAGGGAGAAAATTTAGAGATCGTACCCGGATCAGAAATATTTAAAAATACCCGTGTTTATATTATGCTTCCTTTTCCTGACCAAGAAAAGGGAAATTTCAAATATTTGGTAGGGACCGCCAGCGAAGGTTTCTTTGGGTTTACCGGTAATTCATTTGTTCCATTCAAAACAGAATTAGACCCATTACTAAAGGACCAATTTTTATACAGAAGTATAACCCTTCCTAATGGAAATTTTGTCGTTTCCTTAATTGGAGAGGGTATTTTCATAATGGATACTGAGGGAAAGGTGCTTAGGAATATTAATTATGAAGCAGGACTCCAGGATGAATCAGTTTATTGGTCTTACTTAGATTCTTCCGGCATGCTATGGTTGGGATTGGACAATGGTATTTCCAAAGTTGAGTTAAGTCCTTCAATTACGACTTTTTCCAAACAATCAGGGCTAAAGACAGGAATTTTATCCATAGAAAGAGTTCAAGGAAATTTGGTGATAGGTACTCCAATTGGAATTTCGTCTTTGGATTCCGGTAAATTCGAACAGATAGATTTTGGTGGAGGCACACAAGTTTTTGACATGTTACCATTGGGCGAGGATCTGATTTTTCGAACAATTAATGGGATTGGGGTACTTAAAGGAGATTTGCAATCAGGATACGAGTTAGCAGACAACTGGCTCAGCGGTTCAGTGTTTTTGAACTCAAAACATTTAAATCAAAGGGTCATTGTTGGGAGCGGACTTGGTGTTGCAGTTATCAGGAAAAAAGCAGGAAGCGGGAATTGGGAAAAAGAAGGTCATTTTCCAGGAAACTTTCACGGAGTATGGACTTTGGCTGAGACCAAAGAAGGGGATATTTGGGCAGGGACGCAATCTGGTTTTGCTTATAAAATTACACCTGTGTTGGATGAAGATGGGAACCTTGATTTTGAAAAATCTAAAATTGTGACATATGGTGGGGGAAATCAAGAAAAGGCAGGAGATGGGGTGATTTATGGAGTTGCCGGCAAAATTTTCTCACTATCTGAGCAAGGATTTTTTTCTTACAACCCTAAGTCTGAAAAATTTGAATTGGATGATACTTTTGGAAAAATTGAGATAGACTATTCTTCTACAGATAATTTTAACTTAGAGGAAGATGATTTAGGGCGTGTTTGGGTCACTATCAAAAATAAAATCCGTTTGGCAACGCCAATACTTAATGGGGGATATAGATTGGAAGATGATCTTTTTAATGGTTATCCCTGGGAAGACATAACAACAATTTTTCCAGAAAAAAATGGAATCGTTTGGATCGGAAGTGGCGATGGTTTGGTAAGGATGGAGATTCAAAACGAAAAACCAGTACAAAGGACTTTTTCTATTCTTTTGCGGCAAGCCATCACTAAAACTGACACCCTAAGTTTGGATTCAGGTGAAGGAATTTCTTTGAAACAATCCAACAATTCCTTAAGGTTTATGTATGCTGCCCCGTTTTTTGAGCAGGAAGATAGAACTGTTTACCAGACTTACCTAGAGGGATTTGATCCTGACTGGACGGATTGGGGTACCAATTCCTATAAGGAATACACAAATCTGGCCACAGGAACCTACTCTTTCAGGGTAAGAGCAAAAAACCTTTACAATGTGATCAGTGAGGAAGCAACCTTTACCTTTACAATACTTCCGCCTTGGTACGCGACATGGTGGGCATTCTTACTTTATTCAGTAGGTGTGGCAGGAATTGGGTATTTGATTTATTTGTCCCAAAAGAAAAGGTTGATCGCAAACGAGCGGGAAAAATCCAGGGAACGTGAACTGGCACAGGCCAAGGAGATTGAAAAAGCATATGAAAACTTAAAAGCCACCCAAGAGCAATTGATCCAACAAGAAAAGCTTGCAAGTTTGGGTCAGTTGACTGCCGGTATTGCTCATGAGATCAAGAATCCACTTAATTTTGTGAATAATTTTTCCGAACTCAGCCTTGAATATGTTGATGAGATCAGCGAATCAGTGGGGAAATTGGGACAAAATGAAACCACTGAGGACATCAAGGCCCTATTGGGAGATGTCAAAGGCAATCTGACCAAAATCCTCCAGCATGGTTCTAGGGCTGATGGAATTGTGCGGTCGATGCTAATGCATTCCAGGGGAGGGAAAGGTATAAAAGAACTGACAGAGCTGAATGAATTGATCAAAGAATATGTCAACCTTGCATTCCATGGCATGCGGGCAAACAAAAACCCTATCAATGTGGACATCAAAGTCCAGTTGGAAGAAAGTCTTCCCAAAGTCATGCTCAATCCTGAGGATTTCAGCAGG
>JBBRFK010000361.1:0-3524 GCA_038224435.1 Cytophagales bacterium
AAAATTTATAAGTAAATTTGAGAAAAAGAGAAAAATGAGAGTTGAACGAAAAAACAATGAAATACTTGTGCGGATTTCGGCAGGCACAAATGCTTCCAAAATTCAGTCAATCCTCGATTATTTAAGGTATGAGGAACTTACCTCAAAATCCGAAGCAACCGAAAAAGATAAGGAAAACCTTACAAAAGAATCGAAAACTGACCGTTGGGAAAAGATCAAAAAAGAAATTGGTTTTGATGATTAAACTAATTGTTGATTCAAATATTATTTTTAGTACTATTCTTAACATAAATAGTCGAATCGCACAATTTTTTTGACAGGAAATGAGTTTTATGAGTTTTATTCCCCAAAATATTCAAGAAATGAAATTTGGGAACATAAGGAGAAAATTCAAAAAATCGGGAAGTTGAGTAGTGATGAATTTTTGGAAGTTTATGAAATGGTTCTTAAAAATATTATTATTCTAGATCACTCTATTGTTCCCAAAGAAAAATATCAACAATCTTTTGAACTCTGCGAGGATATTGATCCTGCAGACACTCCTTTTGTAGCGTTTTCTCTATTCTTAAATTGCAAGATTTGGACAGGAGATAAAAAACTTATAAATGGACTAAAGAAAAAAAACTTCCAGGAGATCATTACCACTAATGATTTATTTGAAGATTTTATAAGAAAAAAAAATAAGCAGGCTACAATACCGATTCCTGTCAAAAAGGCAAGATAAAATATCGCCCTAGACATCCTGCAAACTGACCCAATAGGGATTTGCGAAAACAGCGTTCTATAAACACTGGATCCGGAGTTGTACTCATCTGGCGCTCAGATTTTTCAGCTATTGCAAAGACTTTCTTCTTGACTTATTTATCCTTCACAAATTCCCTGAAATTACCTTTGTGAATGACTTTGGTTTCAGCTCGATAAGTTTCTTCAAATGAAGCGGGAAATTTGACTTTTTTCTTAGGATTCCACTTGAACTCAAAACCTAAAACTTTTCCATCAAGTACCTCCACAAAATCTACTTCTTGTTGGTAAATTAAATAGATTTAAAAAACACCTAAACTCCCAATTCCACAAAAGTAGCTACTTTTATGGATTACGATCCACAAAAGTAGCTACTATCATGGATTTGAGGAACAGAAAGCAAAAAAAGCCTCCTGTATCGGAAGCTGATTTTTCAATTTTTTTTTAATCACCACCAAAATTGGGCAAAAATTTTAAAGGTGAGAAGCTGGAAACCTACAGCAGGCAGGCCCCATAACAATTACACCTGTCCACCGTGGCGGAACCACCAAAACAACTTAAACCGATTGTAACTCAACTTTAAAACTTTAAAACCATTTAACCTTTCAACACTCCTTATCTAAACCTCCCCTTCAACAGCGCCAATTTCTCCGCCAAGTCTCCTTCCACAACCGCTTCTTCTTTCTTTTTCTTTTCCACCGGTTTTTCTTTTGGAGTGAATGTTCCCTTTGCTGCAAATGGATCTGACTTCATACTCAAAGCAATACGCTTTCTGGGAATATCCACCTCCATGACAGTTACCTGTACTTTTTGGTTGACCGAAACGAAGGCAGCAGGGTCCGAAACATATCTGTCTGCCAAATGGCTCAAATGTACCAATCCATCCTGATGGACACCGATATCCACAAAAGCACCGAATTTGGTAATATTGGTGATGATGCCCGGAAGTTTCATCCCGATTTTGAGGTCTCTCATTTCATTGACCCCTTCCTGAAAACTGAATACCTCAAAACTTTCCCTTGGATCTCGGCCTGGTTTGGAAATTTCCTCCAAGATATCCTTCAAAGTAGGTAGCCCGACGGTTTCGGAAACATAGTTTTTCAATATAATTTTTGACCGCAAATCTGCAGAAGTCATCAGGTCGGCGACTTTGGCGCCGATATCTTTTGCCATTTTCTCCAACAACTCATAGCGCTCCGGATGGACGGCTGAGGCATCCAATGGATTTTTGGCATTTCTGATTCTCAAAAATCCTGCTGCCTGCTCAAAAGCCTTGTCCCCCAATCTCGGTACTTTCTTGATTTCGCTCCTGTTTTTGAACGGTCCGTTTTCTTCCCTGAAGGTTACAATATTCTGTGCCAATACAGGCCCAAGTCCTGATACATAAGTCAGCAATTGTTTTGAAGCAGTATTGACTTCCACGCCTACGCCATTCACACAGCTCATCACGGTATCATCCAAAGATTTTTTCAATGCTCCTTGGTCCACGTCATGTTGGTATTGGCCAACACCGATAGACTTTGCGTCGATTTTCACCAGTTCGGCTAAAGGATCCATGAGCCTTCTGCCAATGGAAACCGCACCTCTTACAGTCAGGTCATGGTCCGGAAACTCATCTCTTGCCACTTCGGAGGCAGAATAGATAGACGCTCCGCTTTCATTGACCATGGTGACGATGATGTTTTTTGGCAAACCCAAGGATTTCACAAAAGCTTCCGTCTCCCGGCTAGCCGTACCATTTCCGATGGCAATGGCTTCCACGTGATGCTTTTCCACTAAGTGCCGGATCGTTGCTCCCGCCTCCGCAGTCCTCTTTTGGGGTTCATTCGGATATATGGCATCATAACTCAGCAACTGTCCCTGTGGTCCCAAGCATACGGTTTTACATCCAGTCCTAAATCCCGGATCCAATGCCAAAACAGATTTCTCACCCAAAGGTGCTGCCAAAAGCAACTGCCTCAGGTTGTCCGCAAAAACTTTGATAGCTTCTTCATCTGCTTTCTTTTTGGTATAAAGCCTCACTTCTGTTTCCATGGAAGGTTTCAGCAATCGTTTGTAGCAGTCCCTGATAGCCATCCTCACTTGCTCGGTTGCAGTGTTGGCTGCATTTTGAAGGATTTCTTTTTCCATTAAGGCTACCGCCGAAATCTCCTCAGGCAGGGAATCCAACATCAGAAACAGTTCCTTTTCTCCCCTTCTCATCGCCAATACCCTGTGGGAGGGTGCGGTTTTGACGGGCTCGGTCCAGTCAAAATAATCTTTGTATTTGATGGCTTCTTCTTCTTTTCCGGGAATCACCTTGGAGACAAATTGCCCATCTTTGATAAATAAGTCCCTCATCCTTTTTCGCAACTCCACATTTTCATTTATCCACTCAGCGATGATGTCTCTAGCACCTTGGAGTGCTTCATCTGTGGAATTCACTTCCTTTTCGCTGTCAATGTATTTAGAAGCTTCTGCCTCTAAGTCACAAGAAACTTGCTCAAAAATTTTGGATGCCAAAGGTTCCAACCCTTTTTCCCTCGCAATCGTCGCTTTGGTACGTCTTTTTGGTTTGAAGGGCAAATACAAATCCTCCAAAAGAGACATTGTCTCTGCGCCATATATTTTCTTTTCTAGTTCAGGAGTAAGCTTTCCCTGCTCTTGAATGGATTTGAGAACAGCCTCTTTCCTTTTATCCAAATCCCTGAGCTGCTGTATCCTGTCCCGGACAGCAGCTACCTGTACCTCATCGAGACTTCCGGTAACTTCCTTTCGGTACCTGGAAATAAAAGGAACAGTCG